>NZ_JBALBZ010000113.1:0-1825 GCF_036919495.1 Nostoc sp. | reverse complement strand
GAAAGATTTTTATCTACGTGCTTTGGGCGTTCTCCAAGACCCTTGCATTCAGTTACCTAGTTATGGTCGAATTACTAATTTGAAGTTGAAAACATCCTTAGAAGCTGCTCTTAAACATCGTCGTCTGAAAGTTTTTTGCCTTGATGAAGCACAAAATCTCAGTAAAGTTGCCAGTGGTCGAAAATTACGCGACCAGACAGACTGTATTAAGTCGCTAGCAAACCTTACTCAAGTCAAATTCGTACTGGCAGGTACTTATGACTTGTTGATACTTCGTAACTTGAGTGCCCAGTTGTGCAGGCGCAGCCTGGATATTCATTTTGAGCGATACAAAGTCGAGAATGAAGAAGATTTAAAAGCTTTCAGAGGTGTTGTTCAAACTTTTCAACGTCATTTACCTTTTGAAGAAGAGCCTGATTTACTTAAATACTGGGATTTTTGCTACGAACGCAGTTTCGGTTGTGTCGGTATTCTCAAAGATTGGTTATCTCAAGCATTGGCAACAGCGTTACTGGATGGAGCTAAAACTCTCACTCTGTCGCATTTAAAATCTTCTGCTTACTCTCATGAACAATGCATGATTATCTTCAACGAAACACGATTAGGAGAAAAGCAACTTGAGTTTACCCCAGATAGTTCGGCTTTGAGAATTGCTTTAGGTTTAGAATCTCATCATGGGTCAGCTACACATAGCACGTCCCAGACAACCAATACAACCAATACAACCAATACTAAATCTCGTCGCTCTACTACTGGTAATACTAAACCTCAACGTCGTCCTGTTGGAGGTGGTGAAAATGTCGGTTGAAAGTTTGGCTAATTATGAGTCGTGGGACTTAACGATGAACCAACTTCCAAAACGCAGCCATCTTTATTCTCTTAAACCAATAGGTTTTGGTACACCCACAGTTGAAAGTTTTACTAGTTACTTACAGCGCTTGGCTGCTGCACATGGTGTCTCGATTGCTAGTTTAATTCGCTATAAAATTACGCCGTTATTTATTCAGAGCAACCAACCACCCGATTTCTTGAAAGCTGATGATGCTATCAAAATGCTCATCAATGCTTGGCATCGAGAGCCTGCACTTTTACAACAGCAGTCTGCTAAATTTTGGTTAGACCGAACGCAACATGTTTCAAAGGTAGTTGCCATCGTTGAGAAATTAACTGCTAGGCTTGATCTGAGTTTTCTGACTTTACTTCAATGGCACTCCTGGCGGCTTAACTTCAGTCATATTTTACATACTGAACAACGTTGGTGTTCTGGCTGCTATCAAGACTGGCGTGAAGCTGGAAAACCTATTTATAACCCTTTGTTGTGGACAATAGAACCTGTCAGTGTTTGTCCAGTTCACCAACGTTACCTACAACTACGGTGCTTGTACTGTGGTTGTTTTCAACAGTTTCTCAATCTGGACTGCAATTCTCTTGGTTATTGTTGTGTGTGTAATGCATGGCTGGGTCGGTTTGTAGACAATACTTCTTTTTCTCAAGGGTCTCGGTTTGATTGGGAAAAGTGGGCTGCTCAATCTGTTGGCCAGATTTTCGGCGCTATGCCAACACTTAGTTTGACTTCTTTTTCCCAAGTTACCCCGCCAGCTAAATACCGGCGAAAACCTACTCTCACTAAATTTTTAAGGTGGTGTTACAAACTTGGAATTAATCCTGTTGAGGGTTTGGAAATTCTCTCGATTATACCGAGTGTAGTCAGTTGAACCCAGACCAGAGCTACTGGACGGTGCTTCCTTTTCCGTAAGCATAAGATGAGCGACCTGTTTTGAAACCATAAAGTAAGCAACTTGCTCATCTTATGCTTTCAGTGACA
>NZ_JBALBZ010000112.1:0-63001 GCF_036919495.1 Nostoc sp. | reverse complement strand
TAGGTGTTCAAGGAGCAACTACCCGTGAAATAGCTCGTGTTGCTGGTGTGAATGAGGTGACTTTATTTCGCCACTTTGCTAGCAAAGAACAACTTTTAGGAGCAGTCATCAAAAATGCCTTGGCACTCCAGACAGAAGCTCTTGCACACCCCCAAGCATGGACGCAGGATTTAAAAATTGATTTAATACAGTATGCCCATCTTTACAATACTATGCTGGAGGCACAGGAAGACTTAATTCGTACCTTCATTGGAGAAGCGAAACGTCATCCAGAGGAAGCAAAACAAGTGATTCAAGAAGCTGCCAAGCCCTTAGGAGAAAAACTGGTAGCTTACCTGCAATCGAGTCAAAGACTAGGCACTGTTAGAGCAGACCTTGATCTATTCCCAGCAGTTGATATGTTTAAAGGAATGCTATTAGCTGGAATGCTATGTCGTAGTGCCAATTTTAATCAAGGCAGCTATAGCTGTGAGGATTATATCGAAACCTGCGTAGATATTTTTGTGAGCGGTATTATTGCCACTCCGCTCTCAGTTGTCAATACGGCTGTAAGCCATGATTTTTGAAGGGAAGTTATTTCTGTGTAACTCCTGACCAAAACTACTCAAGAGGCAACAGCTTTAGCGATCGCGGCTGAATACAATTTATATTCAATCGATATTAATATTAATTAAAATTTAATAACCTATTTACAAAAAAGATAAAAATATATTATATGAAAATTTTGAAAGGTAAAGTTGTCAGTGGTTTAGGAAACTTTTCTTACTGGATTGAGAAACTCCAAGAATATTACTTGAGAAAAACGGGAATGAAATTCTTCCCTGGAACTTTAAATATTCAGCTAGAACAACCTTACGATCTCCCGAAAAATGTAATTCGCCTGGAAAAGGAAGAATATGGAGGGACTGTTTCTGTTAGCATTGTTCCCTGTCAGATATCTGGCAGAGATGCTTTTATCTTAAGAACAGACAAAAATAACACCGAGAGTGGAGATCATCCAAAAATAATTATTGAGATAGCTTGCGACGTTAAACTTCGGGAGCTATATAACCTCAAAGATAATGATTTAATTGAAGTTGAGATTCACGATGTCAGATTTATCTGAATTAAATAATCTGCTTGCAGATGATCCAGAGTTTGTAGAGATTGTTAAACAGGATTTGATTGATGGTCAACGCCGCAACCCAAACAACCATCCTCGCTACTTTACAAAAACCTTCTTTCATCATCCAGAAGAACTCAGAGCAGAGGTTGAAGAAGCGGGTTTAGATTCTGAAAAGATTTTAGCGATTGAAGGGCCAGGCTGGTTATTACAAAACTTTCAGGAACACTGGAATGAGCTAGGTCGGCGCGATCGCCTTTTAGAAGCGATTCGTTGGTTAGAAACGGAACCTTCTATATTGGGGATGAGCGCTCACATCATGGCTGTTGCCCATAAATAGGCGGTAAAGTAAAGCGATCGCCACTAACTAAAGCGCTTGTTGTTTTGCCAACACTTGTTTGCGTAACAAGAGCAATTTTCTATCTTTAATGCCTTCTGCCATCAATCCCTCAACAGTTCTCATCAGATAATCAGCGCAGGAACCCAATTTTCCAGATGCGGTGGCAATACTATTAACAGTGGTTGTTAATGGTATCCGATCTACGTATCTGGGATGTTGGCGATTGGCAACGAAGGCGATCGCTTGGAATTCCTGTGTACCATCAAACACCTTTACCCAACGAGCAACGTAGACACCACCCAACATTTCTCGTCGCCAAATCAGCAGTAATTCGGATGGTACATCAGCAGCCGCAATGCGATAAATAATGCCACGACAACTACCGCCCCGATCAAGTCCTAAGAGTAATCCGGGATTCTCTGGAGTACCACGAGCCAGGATCATCCATGTACAGAAGCGCCGATGCCAACCATAAACGATCCCAGCACGGCGCTCGACGTATGTGATTAGGGGATTCCAGATCAGCGAACCGTAGGCAAATATCCAGATATCAGAATTTGGTGATTGTTGTAGTGTTTCATCGAGCGATCGCTGTAACTCATCTTCGCTCAGGGTAGTTAGCTTTATTCCAGAGTGTGATGCTTCTAATAGCCTCTTCTGTTCATTTCCAGCTTCGAGGTCGCTACGACTGAGTGACATAATTTAGATTATTTCCTTTTTCGGAAATCTTCAGTAATTTCACTATAATTTTAAGATAAATTAATTAACATATAACTCCTTTTTCCGTAGGATTGACGATAAGCCTAACTATAGGCAGCAGTATCTTGATAATGCCAATCTACGAAATAAGGAGTAAGCTTTGTGGCATTTGCGACAAACCAATTATTAAAGTTCTCAATCAAATATTTACCAGCAATTGCCACCCAACTAGCAATTACAACTCTAATAGGAGTTCTCCCACTGCCAGTTAAAGCAGTTACATTAGTAACTAGTCGTGCTGCTTAGTGTTCTTGTCCCATTGGTCGAATGAGGATTTCGTTGACATTAACGCGTGGTGGTTGGGTAACGGCGTAAACGATCGCAGCAGCAACGTCTTCGCTTTGCAGAGGTGTAATTGCCTTACGTCGTTCTTCAATCCGTTGTTTGGCAACAGGATCAGTTATTTGGCTGTCAATTTCCGTATCCACCAAACCTGGTTCGATGATGGTGACGCGGATGTTGTCCTTGTGAACTTCTTGGCGCAATGCTTCCGAGAGGGCATTGACACCCCATTTGGTAGCATTATAAACACCGAGGCCCGCCCGCGCTGTCCGGCCAGCCACTGAGGAGATATTGACTATATGCCCTGATTTTTGTGCTTTTAAAAGAGGCAAAACAGCATGAGTAGCATATAGCAGTCCTAGAACGTTGAGATCAAACGATCGCCGCCAGTCTGAGCTATTCCCAGCTTCAATGGTTCCGAGTAAGGCAATCCCTGCATTATTCACAAGAATATCAACCCTTCCCAGTTCTGCATTTGCCTTTGCCACCAAGTTATTTACTTGGGTTTCGTCAGTCACATCAGTAACGATGGGCAATGCCTTGCCACCACTAGCTTCGATACGTTGTGTCAATGCCTGAATGCGATCGCCACGCCTAGCAGCCAGCACTACTGTTGCTCCAACGGAAGCCAAAGCGATCGCAGTTGCTTCTCCAATTCCTGCTGAAGCCCCAGTGATAATTGCTACCTTTTCCTGTAATTTCCCTGTCATTTATCTAACTCCTTAATAATTTATCAGATAATATTGAGTATTGGGTATTAATTGTTACTCCTCTGTTCTCCCTGACTTTTTGTAGGGTGCTATTCTTACTAACTCTTCACAGCGATCGCAGCAGATGCTTGATTAATCAAAAATGTTCTAGATGAATTGAAAAATTCAGAGGCATCGATTTCTAAATTGGTAAGACTGGCTTTTCTACTTATCATATATTTGGTAGAGTACCTAGATACTCTTAACTCCGCACTCGTTCAACTACATTAACAATAATGTTGATTAAAATACGGTAATCCGATAGATTTATTGTATTGATACTAGTTAGCAAACTATCATAGACAACTCCAAGAAGCAAGCTCTAGAGGTTTTCGTATAAGCAATGACTCAAAAAGCTGCCCTATCTCGATTTGCATTAGCATTTATTGCAGGCTTTGTGTCTGTTTTGCTATTTCACCAAGGTGTATTGGCGCTGCTACATGCAGTGAATTTCGCGCCTCGTGCCCCCTATGCAACTGTACCGACACAACCATTCGGAATCCCGCAAATTTGGTCAAGCGCATTCTGGGGAGGGATTTGGGGACTGATTTGGGTAGCGGTCACTCCTCGTTTTCGGCATGATAAAAGCTACTGGTTAGGTGCATTAGTATTTGGTGCAATTGTCCCGACACTAGTGGCTTGGTTTGTGGTCGCACCACTCAAGGGTCAGCCCATTGCTGGAGGCTGGAAACTTGCAGGAATAGTGACAGGTTTATTGGTTAATGGTGCTTGGGGTATTGGAACTGCCGGGTTGCTAAGATTATTTTCTAGAAAGCAGTTGTTCAACAGCTAGACTTACCCCTGTTCTGTAACTCTCCCAAAACATTTGCCATTCATGGATTCTAGAGCTTTTTTGTACAACTTATTTCTACATGATGCCTTAGGATATTCTAGACGAGATATAAACCCAACGTTAATCATTTTGTGATTGTGTAGACATATAGCCCCTTGTGCCAGACATAACCTCAAAAAAATTGCTGGATGTGCTAAAACATAACTATCCAGCAATAATCTCAGGTAATTACAGTATAATTACTGGTTTTGTTGGTATAAGTTATTCTACCGTAACACTTTTAGCGAGATTTCTTGGCTGATCGACATCCAAACCGCGACGGGCAGCAATATGATAAGCCAATAATTGCAGTGGAACTACTGTCAGAATCGGAGAAAGTAATTCTTCTACATGAGAGATAGGAAGAAGATCGTTAAAAATTTCCGCAGCTTCGCCATCGTTGACCGGAGTCACGCCAATTAAGCGAGAATCTCTGGCTTTGGCTTCTTGGGCATTAGAAATAACTTTTTCGTAAATACTACCAGGTATTGCGATCGCAACTACTGGTACTTTCGCATCTAAAAGCGCGATCGGTCCATGTTTCATCTCTCCAGCCGGATACCCTTCGGCGTGAATATAACTGATTTCTTTTAATTTCAATGCCCCTTCCAAAGCAATAGGGAAGTTAATTCCTCTACCTATAAAAATAAAATCTTGGGTTTCGGCGAATTCATGGGCTAGCTGTTCGGTTAAACGTTCCTGACTTTCCAAAGTTGCCTCAATTTCTTTAGGAATTTGCCGCAACCCATTAATAATTTTCTCTAAAGTATCTTTTGAAACTGTCTGACGACGAGCTGCTAAATCCAATGCCAATGCATAAAATGCCATCAGTTGGGCAGTAAAAGTTTTTGTCGCTGCTACTCCAATTTCAATTCCCGCTAGGGTACTGATAACATGCGGTACTAAATGACCAAGGCTACTTTCGGGGCGATTCGTAATGCCCAATAGTCGCGCTTGATATTTGGGTTCTTTCCCCTGGCGACGTTCTTTTTCCATAGCTAAAGCTGCTAGGGTATCGGCAGTTTCACCTGATTGGGTAACGCCGATGATCAAGGTGTTAGATGTCAATGGTGATGGTGCATAACGATACTCAGAAGCATAATGTACCTGAGTTGAAATTCCTGCTAGTTGTTCGAGTAAATATTTTCCGATTAATGCTGCGTGCCAACTCGTACCACAAGCGAGGATCTGAATTTGTTCTAAATCGTTGTATAAATCCGCAGGTAAACCAAGATTGATTGGCGATTCGGTTGATTCGGCTGGATTAAAGTAAGCGTCTAAACTAGCTCTTACTACCCCTGGTTGCTCATGGATTTCTTTGAGCATGAAGTGTTTGAATCCCTGCTTTTCTACCATTGCAGGATTGAAGTTGAGCAGCCGGGGTTGTTTTTTCAACCTGTCGCCAGCAAAATTATAAATCTCAACGCCCAAAGGAGTAAGGCGGGCAATTTCGCCATTTTCTAAAGGTAGCACCGCACGGGTGTAGGCAACGATCGCTGGTGTGTCAGACGCACAAAAGAACTCCCCTTGTCCAAAACCAATTACCAAAGGTGCTTGCTGGCGAACAACAATCAATTCATCGGGATAGTCAGCAGAAACAACTGCGATCGCAAATGCCCCGTGCAAGCGGTTAACTGCTTGGCGAATTCCCTCTAGGAAGGGGGATAAGGAAGATGAGGGAGATGAGGGGGGAAGATTCTTTAAAAATTCGGCTATAAGATGGGGAATTACTTCTGTATCGGTTTCAGAAAGAAACTGGTGTCCTTTTCCTTTGAGTTCCTCGCGTAACTCGCGGTAATTTTCGATAATACCATTTTGCACCACCGCCACTCGCTTTGCCGTATCCATGTGAGGATGGGCATTATACTCTTCTGGTTTACCATGAGTTGCCCAGCGTGTGTGACCAATACCAATTTGGGCAGGGGTTTCTATTTGTTCCAGTTTAGAACGCAGGTTATGCAGTTTGCCCTTTGCCCGCACACAATTAACCTCACCTTCCCAAACAGTAGCGATTCCAGCAGAATCGTAACCCCTATACTCTAGTTTTTCTAGCCCAGCCAGTAAAATGTCTGTCGCCACTTGAGTGCCTATATATCCAACGATTCCGCACATTGTTCACACCGCTTCTTTTTCAGGATGATTAGATCCAGTATAGTTGGTAGCACAAAGTAGCCTTTTTGCAAATAAAAAAGGGAGTAAATTACTCCCTCTGCCACTAGGTATTTTTAAAGATGCTTGCTATTAAGAAACTTTAAAAGTTTTGAACACTGAGTTCTGAGTTCTGAGTTCCGTTAGCGTAGCAGGGCGTAGCCCGTGCTGAGTGAAGAATCAAGAAATTGTTTTTTTGATTTACTTCTTTTGCCTCTGGACTCAAGACTCAAAACTCAGGGAGAACTCTGGGCAAAGCAAAGGCTTGCGCCTCAACCCTTCTGGAAGAACGGTTGGGCAGTAGACCGGCATTGCAATCAGAAGTTCGGTGACTTAGCACTGAGCTTTTTAGTAAGCCAGACCCATACTGCGAGTTGTTTCAGCGCCCAGGTAAACCCGGATGCTCAAAAAGTCGGTGGGACAAGCGGTTTCGCAGCGCTTACAGCCCACGCAGTCTTCTGTACGGGGTGAAGAGGCAATTTGAGCAGCTTTACAGCCATCCCAAGGAACCATCTCTAGTACATCAGTAGGGCAAGCGCGGACGCATTGGGTGCAACCAATGCAGGTATCGTAGATTTTTACGGTATGAGACATTGAAAAAACCGCTCCTTCCGAGGTGTTCTTCTCTGCGAAAGAATCATAATCAACGCATAGTTTACCGCAGTGGTTGATAGGCCGTAATCAAAAGGCTACATAACTTCAAACAATGTAATGAGCACCCTTGATAAGTGGTTTTGCGAGATCGTCCCTATTGCTTATTAATTAGCAACATTATGAAGCGTATTTACCCCATTGACATACCATAATGAGGTTGAATCGTAAAGATAAATGAAATAAAAGTCAATCTAAAAGGCTAGCACCGCAAGGCGGAAATTAAAAGCCAAAAATAAAAAGTCAAAAGTACTATGGAATAAGCTCTCTAGGGATTTTAAATGGTTGCTCTATTTCCGTTGTGGTGTACTAGATATAGAACTTATCTATGGTATTTATTAATTAGCAACTATGGCAATCCTAAATCAGTTGTGAAAACTACTATATTTATGGAGTTTTTTCAAGTAAAAAATTTGACATCCTTGACATATAGCTTTTGGCTCCACAGGTTCATATTGAAGATGAGTTAGTCAAAGGTGTTTGGTATGGCTTGTTAGTGCAGGGTTAGATCAAAATGAAAATCTACTCTCAACGACTTTGTTTAGAACCACTAGAACCGGATCATGCCGAACTGCTTTTTGATGGATTACAAAGTGCTAAGATATACGACTTTATCGAAGATGTGCCGCCACAAAGCGTTGAATCGCTTCGCGATCGCTACATGGTGTTGGCGCGTCGTCAATCACCAGATGGAACGGAGATTTGGTTGAATTGGGCTGTCTGGTCTTTTGTAGAGAAATGCTACGTTGGATATGTTCAAGCAACAATTACTGTAAACAAGAGTGCAATCATTGCGTATGTGTTTTTTCCAAAATCATGGGGAAAAGGTTATGCACGCGAAGCGGTGACGTGTATGATTAATTATTTAGTTGAGACATACCAAAATCTTGATTTTTGTGCTTACGTTGATCTCCAAAATCATCGTTCTATTGCTTTATTGCACAATTTGGGATTTGTACGCTCAACTGTTTTTCAAAATTTTGAGTCTAACCAAGATGAATTTAAACACGAAGCACAATACCAAAAATGCTAAGATAGGGGTTCTCAATTGCATGGAATACAGCAATGCTTATTGGTGTCAACTTCAGCTAAAATTCCTTTAAAATCTCATTTCCAGCTTCTGGCTTCGCCGCAAGCCTTAAGGCGGTAGCCTCGCCATCAAGCATTCCCAGTCTCTGACTGGGAACGAGAGAAACGAGAGAATCCATAAAAACTGTATATTTAACTTTTTAAATCTGACAAACTCATAATTTTTACTTTTATAGATTAGAGAATTTCTGAAATTGCAAACTCATCAGTTATAGCAGCAATTTCTACTGGAATCTTTGCCTCATTAACTATCACTCCCAGTTGTTCTTCTGGATGTTTGGCATCAGGGAATTTCTCTTTTGTATACTCACTTTCTCGGATTTGTCGAGCAATACTTTCTAGCAGCCAAAGTTGTTCTTCCACAGACAAAGCACGGACGGAGCGCTCAATTTCTAGTAAAGTTGGTGATATCATTTTGCTTCTGATTCTAAGCGGTACGTATTTTTCAAAGATATTATATTCAGTGTATATGCTTAAGCTAGAGCATCGCACATCCCCTATCATTTTCTCCAAGTTTATCTTTTCATAAATCATAGAATTGTTTGGCTGGAACCCAGAAGCAGAAGTGCAGGTAGGAGACACGCTAGTTTACATTGATGTTGCATACGATTTGGCTTTATCTGAGCAACACCGGAAATCTCATAACCAAAGGTGGCAGTGGCAACAGTTTGTCCAAGGCATCACAGCGAAAAATCTCAAGGATAAAATAGCGCAATTTTGGCAATCTTACTACCAAAGCCAAAATCAAATCCGGCGAATTGCGACAATCTATGCGATTACTGTACTCATATTGTGGTTGGTTGGAATAGTTCTTTACCGCTTGTATTATCCCCACATTACTCTCCAAGAAGCTTTTTATGCGACAGGAGTTTTGCTCTTAGAAGGATACGGAGATTTATTTGGCGGTGTTGAATTTTCATCGCAATCAGAACCTTCAGACCAGATGCCTTGGTGGTTGCGTTTGTTTAGCTTGGGACTCACGTTAATAGGTCAAGCTTTCGTGGGAGTATTATACGCACTGCTGACTGATGCTCTTGTCACTTCAACGATTCCATTTTTTCAATTCTCGTCCTCCAATACCACAACGCAACCATGTGGTGATTATTGGCTTAAATCGCTTGGGACAGAAAGTGGCTTTGTTTCACTTGAGCGAGCAAATAGTCATGGTGACGGAATACAAAATTCAAGAGGGCGATACTCTCAATGGGTTGCTTTTATCTGAAATAGCTTATGGGTACAGTGTTGTGCCAATTCTCTACCAGAAATATCAGCGAGACAATTATTCGTTGATGCCCTGGTATGATGTTAAGCTTTACGCTGGCGATCGCTTGATTGTTTTAGCCACAAGCAGTAGTTTGCAGCGAATTGAATGGGGTGAAATGCTGCCTCGCCAATGGAGCGTGCAGATTGAAAAAGCTCTGACTACAAATGCTATTATGTATGGCGCCCAAGAAATAGTCTTGGTTACAGGATGTAGTTCGGCTAGTGCTAGGCAATGGATGAATAATTTGCCTGGAGTTTTGCCAATACCGCTTTATAAACATCAAGCTCAACGCCTTGTGCGTGAGTTAACAAAAATACAAGTTTTAGCAAATATAATCTTTATTGAGCAAGGCAGTAGCTCGACTTGAGCAAACTAACGTGTCATTGTAAGGGCGCAATCTCAATATATTGCGCCCCTACGCGTGTGATCTAATCACTGTAATAGCTTGAAGTTGACACAAACGCCGACTGTACGGCTTTTACAGTGGGGTGAGAAGGGAGCAATGCGAAAATGTGAGATCGGGGTTTGATTATCAACTACATCGTCATATTCTCAATAAAACCAGGTTTATTTCGTTGCGATCGCATCCCAAAATACCTATTTTCGTTCTTGGTTTTAGCACCTCACAAAATCGCATTGCTCCCGGTGAGAATATTATCTAGAACGAGTGCCTGTTACTTCATCAGGATCGTTATAAGCCCGAACTTTTTCGCGATTACGAACTAGACCTGCTAAACCGGCTAGACCAAGTAAACCTAGCCAACCCCAATCGAAACCGCGATCGCTAGTTCTTTCGGAAGCTGCGACGCCTGCATTCCTATTAGTACCTGTAGTGTCAGTGCCTGTTGTGCCACTGCCTGTTGTGCCACTGCCTGTAGCATCACTACCTGTTGTGCCACTACCTGTTGCACCACTGCCTGTTGTGCCACTACCTGTTGCACCACTGCCTGTAGCATCACCACCTGTTGTGCCAGTGCCTGTAGCATCACCACCTGTTGTGCCAGTGCCTGTAGCTCCACTACCTGTAGTGCCACTTGTACCACTACCTGTAGTGCCACCTATACCACTACCGCCTGTACCACTTGTACCACTACCTGTAGTGCCACCTATACCACTACCACCTGTACCACTTGTACCACTACCTGTAGTGCCACCTATACCACTACCACCTGTACCACTTGTACCACTACCTGTAGTGCCACCTATACCACTACCACTTGTACCACTACCGCCCGTACCACCTATACCACTACCACCTGTACCACTTGTACCACTACCGCCCGTACCACTTGTACCACTACCACCTGTACCACTTGTACCACTACCGCCCGTACCACTTGTACCACTACCAGTAGTGCCACCTACACCACCACTACCTGAGCTACTACCAGTACTGGAGGCTCCGCTACCAGAGCTTCCGCTACCAGAGCTTCCACTGCCGCCTGAGCCTCCGCTTTGGGCATAAACAGAAGGAGGTAAGGACAAAGAAGCGAAACTGACGGCAAAGACAGTAGCCAAAACAGCTTTAGATAAATCAAATGCTTTCATAGTTATGGTTCCTTTTATGTTCTAGATTTCTGTGGTTGATTGATTTTCAAAACCGATATTGTCTACTCAATCCACTGCTAAATTAAAGAATTTTCACAATACAGATTGAGGAGTCTTTAACCTAGTTTCTTTTGGAAATTTAAAAGCATTTTAAGCTCCCCCACACAACAAGTTCACTATTCGTAATATTCAATCTAATTCATACATCAGTAATTACTAATTTATGATATGATTGTGAACTTTGTAACCAAATCGTTTATTCACAACGCCAAGGAATAATAATATTTATTTTTTATAAAATTACATTCACTTGCATCATAATTTTTAATTACTTATTCTGAATTACTTTGTGATTTATATTCAGGATAGCTGCTACTTTTGCGCTGGGCTTCTACCATAAGAGTAAGGTCAATTCTATCGCAGGAATTAATTTGGCATTAAAGTTAGTTTACGAACGTGAAGATAATAAAAATTTTTGGAGCTTGCAATTAGACAAGCAGACCTCAAGATAAGTACAATCTTCACACTGGGGATTTTGCCCTGGATTGGTACATCCACAAGGAGGGTTCACAAACATTCAGACAGAATAATTTTTATGTGTTTGAGATTTCTTGAATATAAAGTCTAAAGCTGCTTCTTGTAGGCAAAAAACAAAATCTTTAACCATAAAATTTCGTACCAATCATAATGAATTTAGGGATCTTTTAGTTACTTCTTTAGATGCGTTAACTAAGTAGGCAAAATAAATCAAACTATGTTGTTACGCAATAATGTAGAAGTAATTAAAGTAGCTTGTCATAACTTCTAAAGCCATATATAGAAGTTATGACATTTAGCTTGCTTGCTCAGTATGGGAAACTACAAACCTTTTAATTATTTACACTTGCTTAATTAATAAATACAAGCTATCGCTAAGTTAAATTAAGATATTGTTCTCAATCAGTCTAACGATTTTATTGACATTATTTTTATTACTTGTGTAGAAACAAACTAAAAGTTTTAAGCAGCCAAATTCTGTAAAAAGTTGAGACTATATTAACAATACTCTATAATCCTATTTCACCTAATCACTTATAACTTCATACTCCAGGTGTGTCTTACATTAGACTTAAGGAATATTTATATTGCCAGTTAGTTTGTCATCTCATTTTACTTAACGACTGATACAAACTCTTTCCCCTCTGCTTCGCTACTGGCGGCACAAACATTTAACTAAAATAGTATTCCCAAAGATATATTCAGAATGGACTAGCATTTAGTTTTCACCCATTTTGTATATCACGAAACTTCTTTGACAAGAGAACCATCAACTATCTTCAAAATAGCTCATGTGAACTGCAATATCGGAAATTTTGTTGTCGTGAGTTACCATTATTGGACTTTGGGCAAATAAAAAGTGTTGGCGTAAATTTGTGTCAATACTAAAAGTACCCTTAGACGAGCGCCCACATCTTCAGTAACCTGGCGTATTTATTTATCTCTGGATAGCTGGTTTTTGGACTCCGACTTACTCTGTTGCATATTTGAACATAGTTAAATTCCTGAGGTTTACTTGGTGGTTGGCGGTAGTAGCCTTTAAGAGAAGAAAATTCCTCGGCGTCTCACTAAGTCAAAAGTAGGTATCACCGTGTCGGCTAAATCACGAGGAACCGAACTTTTATACTGCTTATCTAGTACAAAAGTATTAATTTAAAGGCTTTTGACCGAAAATATACTTAAATATTCAGCACTAGTTATTTTATATAAGCGAAATATTACCGTGTTTTTTTGAAGGCATCTATATATATAAAGAATTCATTTCAGAGAATCTACGGTAACAAAAATCAAAGCGATCGCGGTACTTTTATTTCAATAAACCTTACATCCTCAGCTTAAAAAACTCAGAAAGGATGACAGATACAGGATGTAAAAGCTCCAACTGCTATTCTGTACTAGCCTAACGCTAGTACACGAAAGCTCTGACAAACGCCGAACGTGTTCTTCTTTAGAGTATCAGAAGCCACTCTCTAAGCCTCTGCGCGTCTACAGAGGTCTTAGTCTCAAAACCTCTTCCTTCGCACTTTGGCGCACTTTGGGCTTTGGTGAAGACTTGTGCAGTGTATAGGTTTTTATGATGGAATTTTTAAATAATTTTTTCTCTACTAGCCAGTTTATTCCCCACGGACATTGCTACTTCTGGAAACCAGGATTGGTATGGTTGCATCTCGTTTCAGATGTATTAACTGGACTTGCTTATTATTCAATTCCAGTAATGTTGGTTTATTTTGTGCGTAAACGGCGAGATGTGCCTTTCGGCTGGATGTTCCTGATGTTTGGCATATTCATCGTTGCTTGTGGCACAACCCATTTAATGGATGTGTGGACGCTTTGGTATCCTACCTATTGGCTATCAGGGTTAATTAAAGCTATCACCGCTTTTATCTCAGTATTGACAGCCATAAAACTTCTGCCATTAATACCCCAGGCGCTGGCTCTACCGAGTCCTGCCCAACTAGAGGTTGCAAACTCCCAATTAGCAAAGGAAATTGCTGAACGCATACGGACTGAGAAGGTGCTGAGGGAAAGTGAACAACGTTGGCAATTAGCTTTACGCGGCAATAATGATGGAATTTGGGACTGGAATGTTAAAACCAATGAAGTGTTCTTCTCGCTTCGCTGGAAGGAAATGCTCGGTTACGAAGACGAGGAAATTTCTAACTATTTAGATGAATACCTGAGACGAGTGCATCCTGATGATCTCGACTGGGTGACACAAACAATTCAAGACCATTTTGCTCAGAAAACACCGTTTTACGCTATCGAGTATCGATTTTTATGTAAAGATGGCACTTACAAATGGATTTTGGATCGAGGTCAAGCACTGTGGGATGAAAATGGTGACGTAGCGCGGATGGTAGGCTCACATACTGACATTACTGAGCGCAAGCAAGCAGAGGAAGCCCTAAGTAGCCTACTTAACCAACTAGAAAGCAAGGTTGAGCTACGGACAGCAGAGTTAATAAGAATTAATCAATCACTACAGGCAGAAATTACTGAGCGCCAGCGAATAGAACAAGCATTGCGAGAAAGCGAACAGCGATTCCGTGCTGCATTCCATCAAGCTGCTGTTGGCATCGCCCATGTAGCTATAGATGGAAGGTGGTTGTTAGTTAACCAGAGGTTTTGCGATATTATCGGTTATACATCTGAAGAACTACAGTTGCTAACTTTTCAAGATATTACTCACCCAGATGATCTTGATACCGACCTAAAATATATTGACCAGATTTTAGCAGATAATATTCAAACTTTTTCGATAGAAAAGCGCTATTTCTGCAAAGATAGCTCCATAGTTTGGGTTAATCTCACTGTATCTTTAATGCGCGAATCTAGTGGGGAGCCAAAATATTTTATTTCTGTGGTTGAAGACATTAGCGAACGGCAAGCTGCACTGCGCGATCGCCAGCAGTGGGAAGAACAAATTCAAGCTTCACTCTTAGAAAAAGAGGTGTTATTAAAAGAAATTTACCATCGGGTCAAAAATAATTTACAAGTTATTTCTAGTCTGTTAAGCTTGCAATCTGCTTATATCAAAGATCCAGACGATTTAGTAATATTTAAACAAAGCCAGCAGCGAGTTGCATCAATGGCTTTAGTTCACGAAAAATTGTATCAGTCTCAAGACTTGGCAAGGCTTAACTTTGGTGAATATATTCGAGATTTGGTAGCAAGTTTATTTAGTGCTTATGAAGTCAATGAAGATGCGATCGCTCTGAGAGTAAATATTGATGAGCAAGTATTTCTCGGCTTAGATACAGCAATTCCTTGTAGTTTAATTATCCATGAGCTTGTATCTAACTCTTTAAAATATGCATTTCCAGGAGGTAGAAATGGTACGATTTATATTGAAATGAGCAAAAATACTGACCATGAGATTACACTTATAGTTAGTGATGATGGAATTGGTTTACCATCGAATTTCAATTTTAAAAACATGGCCTCTTTAGGATGGCAGTTAGTAGATGCTTTAACCAATCAAATTGCAGGTAATATGGATATCCAAGGTGCTATCGGAGTAGAGTACCAAGTGAAATTTACATTAATATAAAATGACTAAAAGATGACAAAGGCAAAAATTTTAGTTGTGGAAGATGAAGCTATTGTTGCTAAAGATTTGCAGCTTCGACTTATAAAATTCGGTTACACTGTTCCTGCTATAGCTTCTTCAGGAGAAGAAGCTATTAATAAAGCAGTAGAAACATCCCCCGATTTAGTGCTAATGGATATTAAGCTAAAAGGATCGATGGACGGGATAGAAGCTGCCGAAGAAATCTATAAACGTTTGGATATTCCAGTAATTTATTTGACTGCCTATGCAGATGATAATACATTAAGGCGAGCTAAGATAACTGAGCCTTTTGCTTACCTAATCAAACCTTTTAAAGAAAGAGAACTACAAATAAATATTGAAATAACTCTGAATAAACATGGTTTGGAAAGGCAATTAAAGGTAAATAAAAAATGGCTAGATGCACTTTTAAAGAGTATCAGCGATGGTGTGATTGCTAGTGATATGCAAGAATTAGTAACTTTTATGAATCCGGTTGCTGAAAATCTAACCGGATGGAAACAGGAAGAAGCTTATGGCAGAAATTCATCAGAAATATTTAATATTGCTAATGCAGAAACTCATGACTCTATTGAAAGTCCGATCGTAAAAGTCCTTCAAAATGGTATTATCATAAGTATCCCAGCAGAAACTATTCTGATTACGAAAGACGGTGGAGAAATACCAATTCATGACAGTGTTGCACCAATAAAAGACGATCAAGATAATATTACAGGTGCTGTATTAGTTTTCCGAGATATTACTGAGCGCAAACGAGCGATTGAGGCGCGTAAAAAGCAAATTGAGCAAGAACAACTTCTGGTGCAATGGGAGGAGATAAATCAACTCAAAAATGAATTTTTGAATTTAGTTTCCCATGAACTGCGATCGCCTTTGAGTAATATAAAGTTAATGATTCAAATGATCCAATTATCTCCTCTTACTGAAGAAGCTGAACGCTATCTAGAACTAATGGAAAGCGAGTGCGATCGCGAACTAGGATTAATTAACGATCTACTAGACTTACAAAGCTTGGAAAGCTCATCCTATCCAGTGATAACACCTGATTCCTTGCTATTACAACAGTTGTTACCTTGGGTTATTGAGCCATTTCAAATCCGTGTTCAAGAACATCAGCAAACTCTACAGATAAATATCCCTTCAAATCTCCCGGCGTTGTTCTCAGATGGCATTAGCTTGCAACGAATTTTAGTAGAATTGGTTAATAATGCTTGTAAATACACCCCTGCGGGTGGTGAAATTGTCCTAAGTGTACGTCACAATTCCTTAGAAGTGCCTGCAAAAACTATTATTACTATCAGTAATTCAGCAGAAATTTCAGTAACAGAGTTACCAAGAATCTTTGAGAAATTTTATCGCATTCCCAATGCAGACATCTGGAATCAAGGTGGTTCGGGATTAGGTTTAGCTATAGTACAGAAATTAGCCGAACAACTGCAAGGAAACATTCAACTAGAAAGCAGTAATGGATGGACGACATTTACTGTCACATTAACTGATTTATAGGTTTTTAACTTCTATTAAAATTTTTACATATATAGCTAGAGGCACACATCTATAGGCCACTACAACCGATTTATATGTCACAAAGATTCTTGTAAATGGTATGAGATAATTAATCCAAATTATTAAATTAGAAAAATGTCATTACGTATATCTTCCACACCTCAAGGTTTTAGTGCATTTATTACTAATTTAGGAATACGAGATTCAACTGATGATTTTGTATTTATTAAATCATCAGTTCCTTGTGTTGCTGATGGAGTCTTTACTCAAAGTCTTTTTGCTGGGCCAAGCGTTACTATTAGCCGTAATAATTTAAAAGATTCACAAGCACAAGGAATTATTGTTATATCTAAGAATGCAAATGTAGCTAATGGTTCTGTTGGCATCGCTGATGCCCAAGAGGTTTTGCAATTAGTTGCAACTGAAACTGGAATTGCTGCACATAATATTGTGATAGCTTCTACAGGTGTAATTGGCAGACGTTACCCGATTGAAAAAATCCGGGCAGGTTTATTAGGATTGGGCAAAAAATTGACTAATGCTGATTTTAATGCCGCAGCCCGTGGTATTATGACCACCGATACAGTACCAAAACTAGCGACACGGCAAATAGGCAATGCCAAGCTGGTAGGAATTGCCAAAGGTGTTGGCATGATTGAGCCTAATATGGCTACCCTCCTAACTTTCTTTTTTACTGACGCGGCAATTTCTGCAAATAGCCTTCGTTCTATTTTTCGCTCTACTATAGATAAAACCTTTAACTGCTTGAGTGTAGACACTGACACTTCTACTAGTGACTCTGCCGTGATTCTAGCTAATGGAATAGCCGGTGAAGTTTTAGAAGCAGATTTTGCCAGTGCATTGCAAGAAGTTGCACAAGAATTGGTGCTGAAAATTGCCAGAGATGCAGAAGGTGCTACCAAAATTATTGAGGTGACTGTAGATTCAGCGATTAACTATGCACAAGCTAAAACAGTAGCTAAAGCAATTGTGAATTCACCATTAGTTAAAACCGCCGTTTATGGAGCAGATCCGAATTGGGGACGAGTTGCTATGGCTATAGGAAAATGTGAAAATGAACAGCAGATAAATCCAGAACTAGTTGTTATTAGTTTTGATAATGTGAAAGTTTATCCTAATAGCTTAACTGATGAAAATCTGGAACAGTTGCGGCAAATTATGTCCCAAGATCAAGTAAGAATTCATGTTAGCCTCAATATTGGCGACGCCTCTGCAACTGTATGGGGTTGCGATCTTTCAGAGGGTTATATAGAAATTAATGGTAAATATTCAACTTGATTAACAAGAAAAGACGCGAAATTTCGCGTCTCTACATAGGTTGATGCTACGCTTCATCGGAACCCCACGCCAACAGCAGTTTTGTAGGGTGTGTTATGCCGTAGGCTAATGCACCATCCCAGATTTTCGGTGCGTTATGGACATTAGCCCTAACGCATCCTAACAGATTCAAGCCTGGATGAGGTTTTCCTACTTATGTGGATAGCCCAGCCAGCAATGAGAGAAATGGCATCAGTCAAAATGCGGTTATGTGCTTTATCCTATGGGCAATTCCACGGTGATGATATTAGTCCTCATCTAGAGATGGATAAATGGCGCAGGTACATTAAGAACTAATTGCTTTGTCAAAAAAGTTGACGCAGGTAGTTATTGTGTAATATACTATATTACATAAAGAATGAGTTAGATTAAAAAGGTTTCTTAGCAAGTACAGCCCGGTGAAAATAAAATTACCATTTGTACACAATTAGTTAATATTACGAGAAAAATTTTTCAAAATATCATACTTAACCTAAAATAACTCGATTAACGCTGCATAACTAATAAATATGGATTTTGACTATTTTAGAAATAATGAAGGCACTCCGACAAATAATACCCGCCAGAGCTTGCTTGCTAGCGGTTGGCGACCGTTTAACCGAGAATTAGACTGGGGGTTTTTGTGGCAACTGTTGTATAGTGACTCCCGAGAATTAACTCAAAAAAGTTTGAATTTAGCGAGTAATCTTGCTGATGTTTTGGGACGAAATAATTATGCTTGGTGGGCTAACTTATTAAATGTCGTATCTGAAAATACCCGCTACGAAGTTGAAAAGTTTTGGAATTATATCACGCCAGATCCTCAATCACCAGATCATCGCTACAAAGATGTTTTGAGTACGGAAACGCCCATTGTTCAATTCGTTAGTCGTAGTAGCATTCCCATTGATTATGTTCTTAATCGACTACAAGAAATTACTGTATTACGAGTTTTAGGAGTGTTAGGTAATCCCGACATTATTACCCAGTATTACTCAGAAAGAGATTTTTATTTTCCTATAGATAAATTTGTTAGCTGGGAACGCTTAGACGTTATCAATACTGTTTATGCTTACTGGTCAAAGTATGACGTTTGGTTACAAATTGATCCCTACGATCGCGGGCGACGACAATATACTTTAATGGCGAAAAATCTCGCGCCACTAATTAACAAAGCAACTTATGACTTAGCAGTTATGCTGAGTGGATATCAAAGTCGTGTAGGCAAGGTTCACAGTCAATTTAACATCCGCACATTTCCAGCAGATATCCAAAACTTTACTGATTCTGTACAACAAGCGATTCTGAATCAAAACCAGTTAGCAGTTGTTGTACATGGGCAACCAGGTACTGGTAAGACAGTCTGGACACAAGCAGTAGCAAAAGAAATTCTTGTACCTTTGGGGTATGTAATTTTTATTTTAGATCATGATGCGATCGCTAACTTTGTCCCACCGACTTACATAGAGCGTATTTGTATCGTTATTAACGAAGCTGATAATCTAGCGCAAAATCGCGCTTCCGAGGTAGCGCAATACAATAACAAAACCGAACACATTCTGAGTTTGCTAGATGGTACTTTGTATCAGAGTGTAATTGATGAGTCTGGTATTCAGATGCAGCAACGCTTAGTTGTGTTGATGACTTGCAATACTACTGAAAGATTAGATCCAGCCATGTTACGTAAGGGCAGGGTGGATTTAATATATGAGTTCACACAACTATTTATTTGAAGTTTCAGCAATTTTGCCAAAGTTTTACTTGTTTTTGTGATACAAGTTGATGCTCTTTGCGCCAAGCTTGGGGAGGTAAACCGTGATGCTGGCGAAACTGACGGGAGAAATGAGATACATCCTGATAGCCCAATGCTTTCGCTATTTTCTCGACTGTCTGATCGTTATTTTGGAGTAGAAAACGTGCTCCCGCCATCCGGCGTTTGACAATCCAGCAGTTTACAGTCTCGCCTGTTTGCTTTGCTACTCTGTTAGTTAAATAAGCAGGTGAGTAACCAACAGCAACAGCCACATCACACAAAGTAATTCCTTGATGATAATTAGCTTCAATAAAGTCAAAAACTTCTTTTAATTGGGGAATGTAGGGAAAAATTGACTTGGGAGGGATCATGATTTCTGTATCAGGGGCTTCTCTACTAGAGGCTGACGCTCTTAACGTCGCTACCGCTTCGCTATCGCCAACGCCAACCCCTTCAGCGATCGCTGTGGTATTATCTGCAAATACTGATTGTGGAGCTTTTTCTAATTTCATAGCCCACCAGTATTGGAGAGTAGCTTGCTTTTGCAAACGAATAGCGATCGCTCTGAGCAATTCATCTAGTGTAGAGGGTTTGGTAAGATAGTCGTCTGCTCCTAATTCCATAGCTTTGCGAACATCTGCTTTGGTACTACTACCAGTGAGAAAAATGAAAGGAATAATTGCTGTAACAGGATCTTGGTGTAGCGTATTTAAAACGCTATAACCATCCATATCAGGCATTGTGATATCGCAAATTACTAAGTCGGGTATATGCTCTTGTGCTTGTTGGATACCAGCAAGACCGTTGTCAGCACCTATCGTATCAAAACCTTTAGCCTCAAGACCCATTAAATAAAGATTGCGGGTAACGTTATCATCTTCAATGACGAGAATTTTCTTTGGTGATTCTTGCATAGCGTTGTATTACTATAACTGTTTACAGAAGCTGCTTACTATACTCTTTGGTGAGTATGTAAATAGGTATGAGATTAATTACTTCGTTCCGAGAGTTATGATTGTTAAGCTGTTAATTAAGAATTATCTTAATTTCAACATTCACAACTCGGAACTATTAAACTCTGATTTGATTAATGGCAACATCACAGTAAACGTAGTACCCACACCCACTTGACTTTCTACAAAGACTTGGCCGTGATGTAAATCTACAAGGGTTTTAAGAATTGATAGTCCTAATCCAGTACCAGGTATACTATCAATATTAGTACCACGGTAAAATGGCTCAAATATTCGTTGTTGATCTGCTACTGAAATACCGATCCCCCTATCTTTGACCTGAAAAATTACTTTCTCATTTTTGCAAGAAAGTTTCAAATCGATTGCAATGGACGAGGTAGAATACTTTATTGCATTGTCGAGTAAATTCTTCAAAATCGGCTCTAACAGTTTTTTATCTATGCAGGCTGTTAAAGAGTTATCTTGAGTGACAAAATTAATCGGAATTTGGCTAACGCTCATCTGCATTTGGGCAACTAAATCATTACAGAATCCAACTAACTCTAGTGGTTTGGGTTCACAGTTTATTTTTGCTGCTTCTGCCTTAGAGAAGAACAAAATATCATCCAACATCTGACTGAGTTGTTCGGTAGCTTTTTGAATGTGATCTAGTAGTGGTTGTATTTTCTTCTGTGTACGTTTGTCTACTTCTTCCTTTAGTAAGCTATTAGAAAATGAAACAATATTTAATGGTGTACGGAATTGATGGCAAACCATAGAAAGAAAACGCGCTCTCAGTTCGCTAAGTTGTTTTGCTTGTTCTAAAGCTTGGTTAAGACCAAATTCTGCGTATTTGTAATCAGTAATATCGATGCCTGCAATCAGTTCAACTGGTTTTCCCCCAAAATCTAGCACTCCATCCAACATGGCAACCGCGCAAGCTAGCCAGCGCTCCGTGCCGTTTTTTGTCAAAATATTTATCTCCTGGTATTCCAAATTAGCTGCTTCGGCCTGGTTGCGTACCTGCCTGCGTTTTTTGCTTTTAATCAGTCGGCGCAGTTCAAAGCTTGTTAGCAGTTCCTCTTCTGTGTAACCAGTAAGTTTCTCCACTGCTGGATTTATGTAGCAAAGTCGCGTGCCTTGAATCAGAAAAGTGCTAACATCTGTTGTTTCTGCTAAAGTCCGAAATCTAGCTGCGTTCAACCGCAATGCTTCTTCAGTCTGTTTCGATTCAGTAATGTCCCAAATACTCCACACTCTACCAATAATTGTGCTATCGAGCCATTGAGGCTTAGAGTAGTGTGCAAAAACTCTTCCATCGTTCAACTCCAGAATGTCGTAGCTCTCGAAATCAGATTGGCTAGACACTTCCCAAATCAGCCGACTAAAGGCTTGTGGGTCTTTAAGTTGGTTCTCAAAAAAGGCTTTGCATCGAGGACATTTCTTAGATAGTATTAGGGACTCCGGGATCTGCCACATATCCACAAATTTCTGATTCAAGCTCAGAATATCTCCCTCAAAGTTAACTGCAACAATACCAATGGCAGTAGATTCGAGAGTAGAACGAAGTAAAGAAAGAGATGTTTCTAGTTCTATTTCTTTTGCCTTGAGTTGGGAAAATTCCTGTTGCAAATTGTCTTTGGCATCCCTTAATTCATCAGTCCACTTTTGCACGCTCAGTTCTACTATTTCATCACTTATCTCATGAGCAAAAGCACAGCCAAATTCCATATCTTGTTGTTTGACATAGCTAATGGATATTTCTACCAAGAATATCCGACCTCTTTTTGTCCGGTAACGAGATTTAAAGGTAAGGGAATTTTGTGAGCTAATATCTGACCAATTGTGGAGAGAAAAATCTACGTCTATATCATGCAGCCTCATGGAAAGTAATTCCTCACGGGAATACTCAGTCATCCGACAAGTGGCATCGTTGACGTAGAGAAACTGTGCGTTTTCTCCTAAACAGAAGGCAGCATCTACAGCGTGATTTATTAAAAAGTGAGCAAACTTCATCTCTACTTCTGGTTGTAGCACCCATTGATTATTTGCTCTAGCTAATGTAGAATCGCCAGAATTCATATTCCTACTTCCTCCTGGTAATCAATCAGTACCATAGCCATTAATGAGTTAATAGTCATAACTTACTAAAATCTTTGGCGCACCGTTAGGTTGTTCAAGAATAAGATTAGTTAGTAAATTAAAAAAGATTACTAATCTTGTTAACAAAACTTATCATACCAATAAAAAATGAATTATTAAACTAATCTTTGGTTAAAAAAACTAAATATTTAAAATTTATTCTTGTCCCAAGCAGCTTTTTATAGCAACGCAAAATATAGACGAATCAAATCAAGATTAGCCAATAAACTTTATTAGATAAGAGTTCATAACTCCTAATGTATATAAGTAGAAAAAATAAATATTTTACATTTAAACTAGTCCTGCACCAGAGCCAACTTAGGTTTACCGTTCACCAACCAAGCGTTTTGAGGAACTATTGGTGTAGAGTCGTTTGATTTTCAACATAAAGGAATTTGCACTGCTGGGCTTGGTTTAAATGAACAAATTTTATTCATCAACTTATTTTTCTTAAATTATCTTAACTTACTCTCTCAGGGATTTAACTACAAAAGCATATCTTTAATCATCCGTCCTCAGAAATACATTTGTATTAGAGGATTTGGTTTTTTTACGTGTTTTTTGCACTTTTTTGTTATACATGAAACAAATACATTCATAATGTACGGTTTCTAGGATAAAATTATACATTACAAATCATAAGTTTTCCCAAAAAATTACCTATTTAGTATTTAGCCGTCTCTAAAAAGAAAGATAAAAGTTAAATAATTATGTATTTATCGTTACAAATAATTGCATCAATAAGTTGTTAGTGGCAATATAAAGGCCGCCAAACTGTTGTAGTTAAGCTCATGCTTTAATTCGGATAATTTGTAACGGCGAGTTGAAGAGTGAATAATCAAGCTTTTTTCTGGACTGTTGACTGCTTTGGGGTGAGGCTTCAAAACTAGGACTTACTCACAAAAAATTCCCCAAACCCTTTCAAAACAAGATTTATAAGGTTCTCTCAGTTGGAGAAAGTGGTGTAGGGTAGGGGAAATCTAGAAGCAAAAGAATTGACAACTAGATCAAAAGATTTTCTATTGTACATTTGATAATGTGTTTTTGCAGCGATGCCTACGGCGGGCTACGCCTACGCAGTTTTCAGAGTGACTAAGTTGGAAATGTCGCAATCACGATAAAAACGAAAGAATTGACAGCCTCATCAAAAGATTTTTTATTGCAAATAGGCTTTGATTACAGTAGTCATCACCAGGTATGTACCTCCCCAATAAACTCGTTAATTAAAGCAGCGTTATTAAACTTAACTATATTGAGTTTTGTAAAGTTTATGAGAAGCGCTTGAGTTAAGGTTATTTGCTAGTTTATAGCCCTTTATATGGTTTAGTTTTTCCCCGCCAACCTACTTAAGCACTGTAGGTATCATTGTGAAAACGAAAGATTTGACACCCTCATCAAAGAATATTCAAAAAATATTTGATTGCAGAACAGTCTTTGTGTCCCTTATTCTGGTCACAAGAAGCACAGTATTGATTGCTGTATGCTTTTGGTAAAAATTTTTGGTAATGCGCTCACAAGCATCAATCAGCAGCGATTAACCGTTTCTATGAACGACCAAGCTAGGTCATAGCTGTGAAAGCAACAGAGTCGTTTGTATTAAATATTTTCATCTCTGTGATTGTAAACTAGAAAGCCTTTGTGTAATTTTATGTAACTGCGTGAAACTAATGAGTCAAAACTATACTGGTTCAAACTCTCCTCTAATCACCACTGAGCCATACAAGGAATTTCCAGCAAACAGATATGTAGAATCTGTGTCTGACGTTTCTCGTCAGGTTGATAAATTGGAGGATAACAACGAAATTCAGCCTTTTTTAAACGACGAAACACCCGCAGCGCTCTCAGTTGCCGATGCGATCGCTCAGATGTTGGTAAATTTGGGAGTAAGCTACGCTTTTGGTGTCGCAGGCGGTGCAATGGCAAGCCTTTGGGGGGCGCTGTCAAATAGCAGCATTGACGTGTTGAACTTCCGCCATGAAGCAGGAGCAGCATTTGCAGCGACCGAAGCATACTTTGCCAATAATCGCCCCACTGTAGTTTTTACCACAGCCGGGCCGGGGATCACTAATGCCCTCACCGGGTTATTTGCGGCTCGTGGTGAAGGTGCAAAGGTAATTTTGTTGTCGGCTTGCACCTCAGCACCGCAGCGTGGACGTTGGGCAATTCAAGAAACCAGCACTTACACATTACCCAGTGGAGGAATTTTTACCCCAGGAGCGCTATTCAACTATGCAATCACTATTGAATCTGCGGCTCAACTACCGCAGATTTTCCGCAAACTTGCTTTAGCTATGGCGCAACCAGGCGGATTTGTCGCCCATTTGAGCATTCCCACGGCAGTGCAGGCAAGTTTGGTTGAGAATATATCCTTGCCTCAACTAGATGTTACTCCGTTTCCGATGACTGCCTCAAAACAAGCGATCGCTAAATGTGTAGAGTTATTATCATCTGGCCCCTTTGCCATCTGGGTTGGTTTCGGTGCGCGTAACGCAGCAGAGGAAATCCTTGAACTCGCTGAAAAAACGGGAGCAGCTGTCATGTGTTCACCCCGTGGTAAAGGCATCTTCCCTGAAGATCATCCCCAGTTTGTGGGTGTTACAGGTTTAGGCGGTCATGCTTCCGTCTTAACTTATATGGAACAACAACCTCCACTACGCACACTTGTATTAGGAACCCGCCTTGGTGAACCGACTTCCTTCTGGAGTTCGGCGCTAGTTCCAAAAGAAGGTTTTGTCCATGTAGATATTGATCCCGAAGTGCCGGGTGTAGCCTATCCACACGTTGAAACTTTCCCAGTTCAGTCTGATATCAAAGCTTTTGTGGAAGAGTTGTTGCAGCAATTACCGGATGCTCCTGATTCCACAATGCCACTACCTCGTCCAGAACCCAAAGCAATTGAACCTGCACCAGAGGTAGATTATCCAGTGCGGCCAGAGGTATTGATGGCAGCCATTCAAAAGATGATTGTTGAAAATACCGATGCCATAGTAATGGCAGAGTGTGGTAACTCCTTTACTTGGTCAACTCATCTACTCCAATTTTCCGAAGCCAATCGTTACCGAGTCAGCACCGGAGTTGGCGCAATGGGTCACGCCGTCACCGGAGTATTGGGTGCAGCACTGGCTAGCAATAGCAAAGCTGTAGGGATTGTCGGCGATGGAGCAATGCTGATGAATAACGAAATCAGCACAGCCGTGAAATACAAAATTCCTGCAATCTGGATTGTACTCAACGATGCGCGTTACAACATGTGCCATCAAGGGATGAAAGTCTTGGGATTAAAAGGCGCAGATGCAACACTTCCACCAACAAACTTTGCCATGATTGCTCGTGGTATGGGAGCAGAAGCGCTCGTAGTCGTCAGAGAGTCAGAAATCGAAGCAGCATTAGAAAAAGCGATCGCATCAAATGTTCCCTTTCTGATCGATGTAGTGATTGACGCTGATCGGCCAGCACCCTCTGGTGGACGTAATAAAGGTTTAGCAGCACAAGGAGTCAAATCAAGTTCGGCTAAAAATTCAGTCAAGCAAGTTTCATTTCCAATGGTTTAACTTTAAAACCTGACAATTTTTTCAATTGTTATAGACACTAAAACATCATAAACATTCAGCAAAAGACAAAGGGTGAATTTAGAAGCGGTAAAAACTTTATTCCAGCCAAAAAACTACACCTAATCAACTGGAATTTCAAATTTTTGATACCCAAGTCTTTTTTTAACTCCATCCAAATAATAATGTTCGAGAGCGTTTTTGTGTCTATATCTTTACATTTTGTAATGGTCAATTACTTTCTCTAACCAATCCCAAACAATATCAAGAGGTGAAAATGCTGCTATTTGAAACTGTTAGAGAAATGGGTCACGAACAAGTTCTCTTTTGTCATGGTAAAAATCCCGAAATTAAAGCAATTATTGCTATCCATGACACAACTTTAGGCCCAGCTATGGGAGCTACAAGACTCTTGCCTTATGTCAACGAAGAAGCTGCTTTAAAAGACGCACTTCGTCTGAGTCGTGGGATGACATATAAAGCAGCCTGTGCAAATATTCCGGCTGGTGGCGGAAAAGCAGTGATTATCGCTAATCCTGAAAATAAAACAGATGATTTGTTGAGAGCTTACGGACGTTTTGTTGATAGTCTGAATGGGCGTTTTATTACCGGACAAGATGTTAATATTACTCCTGGCGATGTCCGAACAATCAGTCAAGAAACAAAACATGTTGTTGGGGTATCAGAAAAATCTGGTGGGCCTGCTCCCATAACATCACTAGGAGTTTTTCTAGGAATTAAAGCTGCTGTAGAGTCTCGTTGGCAAAGCAAAAGACTTGATGGCATGAAAGTTGCAGTTCAAGGTCTAGGAAATGTAGGTAAAAACCTTTGTCGGCACTTACATGAACATGATGTCAAGCTTTTTATTAGCGATGTAGATCCAGTAAAAGCGGAAGAAGCAAGACGACTTTTTGGCGCAACTATTGTCGAACCCACTGAAATTTACTCTCTTGATGTAGATATCTTTGCTCCTTGCGCTTTAGGAGGAATTCTTAATAGTCATACAATTCCTTTCTTAAAAGCTTCCATTATTGCTGGTGCAGCTAATAATCAATTGGAGAATGAGCAACTACATAGTCAAATGCTTGCCAAGAAAGGGATTCTTTACAGCCCTGATTATGTAATTAATGCTGGAGGATTAATCAACGTTTACAACGAAATGATTGGCTATGACGAAGAAAAAGCTTTTAAGCAAGTGCATAATATTTATGACACACTAATAGCAATTTTTGATATTTCTAAAGAGCAGGGAATTACTACCAACGATGCTGCTAAACGATTAGCAGAAGACCGAATTCAGAGCGGTAAACGAAACAGGACTCAAGCGATCGCAGCTTAATTTTTATTATCTTAAGGAGTGAAAAGTGGAAAAGAATACCTTTGCAACATCAGCTTATATTGCTACTTCACCAGAGAGCGCCTTTGAGTATCTTTGTAGTTTAAAAAACTTAGACGAATGGACGCTTTATAGCCGGATGAAAGAACAGATTGACGAAGATACCTGGCTCGGATCTGCATCTGGTTATCACAAGAACCTTTATTATCACGTTAAAAAATTAGAAAATCCGCTTTTCTACGGCATTGAGTGGCACTGTGGATTAGAGTATCAGAAATATTTTCAGGTTTACCCTGTTTTGCTATTTCCCACCGACTACATTGAGCCGGGAACAGATGAAAAAGGCGTATACTTTCATTGGTTAAGTTTTGTCGATCCCAAACGGCAAACTCAGATGATTATGCAGGGAATTCACACGGTACATACTTCCGAGTGTCGTTCTCTCAAAGGTAATTTAGAACGCAAAGCTGGTCTAACCTCAGCAGCCAAAGGTCGCTACTTTATCGATACTGACACCATCTATGTTGATGCCCCAATTGAAATCGGTATTGAATACTTAAAAGACCTCAAAAACATAGATGAGTGGGCGCATCTACTGCGACCAGATGGTGATATTACTTCTGATTCAGGTGAATTCAAAGATGAATACGATCAGAAGGTAAAAGTTTCCGTCCGGGTTCATAGTCTGAGCAAATACTACTTGCTTGAACAAGAACACTTTTATCCAGACTACGAATATTATCAACGTTCTGTAGCATTACTCATCCCAACCGCTTATGCTTTCGCTGACCCCGAAGCTTCTGGTTTTATCCTGCATCGAATCACATTCTGGAAAACAGATGGAACCGTTACCCACGGCAAACTTCAAATTGAAGACTTTGGCGCTGAGAGCATGAACATCAAACGTTTACTCGAAGCCAAAGCTGGAAACCTCAAATCATTTGACCGAGGAATGAGCTATCTACCAAAAACTCCAGAAGCACTAGTTACCAACTAAAACCTCAGTGCCCCTCTGCGTTTAAAATTCACCCCTAAATTCCCCACAATAAGCTGTCTTGCAACACATGAAACTGAAACAACTTACCATTACCTTCCTAACTTTTTGTGTTGCCGCTTTTTCTGGAATCAAAGCTGCCTCAGCTGCATCCTTTTCAGTAATCGCCGACGGTCTATATAACGCCGGCGGACTTAGCTTTAGCCCTGATGGTAATCTCTATATTACAGAGGCGGGAATAGGGGGAAGTGGAGCTTGTGTTCCACCGTCAAGTGGTCAAGGCGATTCTTTATGCTATGGCACAAGTGGGGCAGTTACCAAAATTGAGAATGGTAAAACCGAACGCATACTTACAGGACTTCCTTCCTTAGCATTACCAGATGGTACTGGAGCCGCCGGCCCTCGTGATATCAAATTTGATGCTCAAGGTAAACCTTATGTTCTGATTGGGTATGGCGCTAATCCGGCCTTTCGCGATCGCAATTTAGGTTACACTGACCTCGGTAAAATAATTGCTCCCGACTTTAATACCAATTCTTGGACGAGTGTTGCAGATTTAGCTAACTACGAACTCGCCAACAATCCCGATGGTGGTGATGTTGATAGCAATCCCTTGGGTTTCGTGATAGATGGCAAAAAGTTGCTTGCAGTTGATGCAGGTGCAAACGACTTTTTAAGCGTTAATACTGACGGCAAACATTTGCAATCTATTACCACATTTCCTAAAGACATATTGACTAATCCAGTCTTTCCACCCTCTGGTACCCCATCCAATGAACCGGCGCAAGTGCCATCTGAAGGTGAAGTGGTGCGATCGCACTTTGCAAGCCAAGCAGTACCCTCAAGTGTGGCAAAAGGCCCTGATGGCGCTTATTACATCAGCCAATTTACAGGTTTTCCCTTCCCAGAAGGTGGGGCAAAAATCTATCGAGTTGGTGCTGATGGTAAGCCAACAGTATATGCAGATGGCTTTACCCAACTCACAGACTTGGAATTTGATACTGAGGGCAATTTGTATGCCTTGCAGTACGCCAATCAGTCAGCTTGGAAGGGTGATTTTGATGGTTCTGTGATCAAAATAGCTCCCGATGGAACACGCACAACTCTTCTGAGTGGGGATGGATTAGAGTCGCCTAGCGCCTTGACTATTGGTGCTGATGGTGCAGTATACGTCACAAACCGAGGCGATCGCCCTGGAGATGGACAAGTTCTCAGAATTGAAAATATCAAATCTGTCCCTGAACCTGATTCTGCTTTCGGCATATTAGTGATCGCTGCCTTTGGCGTTAGTTGCTTGCACAAAAAGAGAGCTACTAAATCTCCTATCAATGGAGCCGTGGCGCTCAAGTAAAGAGTTTCAAACCAATCCTGTGTTCCTCAAAAACAAAGTTTTCCACTTATTTAACTCTCAATCTTCAAAGGTATGAAACTTAAGTCATTTGCTCTTACATCTGTTACATTTTGTTTTGCTGCTATTTGTGGAACAGCATCTGCACAAGCTGCAAGCCTAACGCCAATTGTCGATGGAATTAGTAATGCCCGGGGTGCTAGCTTTGGCCCTGACGGCAGTCTCTACGTAGCAGAGCCAGGTATTGGAGGAAACGGAAATTGCCAACCATCTCCGAGTACACTGTTTCAGCCTATCTGTGCTGGTAATACTAGTTCACTAGTCAAAGTTGCACCAGATGGCACCAAACAGCGTATATTTAATAACTTTGAGTCTCTAGCAGAACAACCCACTGGCAACCAAGGCGCTGGTATTGAAGATATACAATTCGATTCTCAAGGGAATGCTTATCTTCTGACCGGCTTTGCTGGTTATCCAGGAAACCGCGATCTAGCAACACTTGACCTTGGTTCTAAATCCCCACTCCCACCACAGCAACTTGCAACTTTCCCGCCATCAACACCTGATAAAGTTTTAAATACACCGCTACTAGGACAACTGTACAAAGCTGACTTGAAGACGGGATCTCTCAGCAGTATTTTTGACTTTGCCAAGAATGAAATCACCAAAAATCCAGACAAAGGGGATGTAGTTACCAATCCCTATGACCTGGCTATTAGTGGCGATAGTGCTTATGTAGTTGATGGGGGTGGGAACGCTGCTTACAAAATCAAGCTTGACGGAAGTAAATCCCAGGCGATCGTAATTCCTAAAACCATCATTAGTAAGTCAGATTTGCCACCAGGATTACAATTACCTCCTGGGCTATTAGATGAGCTTCCAGGAGGAAAAATAGCTATTCAAGCAGTACCCACCGGTGGCGCAATTGGCCCCGATGGAGCTTTATACGTTGGTGAATATACGGGTTTTCCTTATCCAGCAGGTAAATCACGAATTTTCCGCATTGGCGACGATCTCAAACCAGAAGTTTTTCTGGATGGATTTACGCACATCACAGACCTAACCTTTGATAAAAAAGGCGATTTGCTCGTCTTACAGTTCAGCGACAAGTCCCAATTAGGGGGTGACATCACAAATCTACCCGGATCTCTGATCCAAGTTGCTCCTGACGGCACTCGTACAACACTTGTTGCAGCAGGTCAAGGGCTAGATTCGGCTGATGGAATTGATATCGGCCCTGACGGCAAGATTTATATTACCAATCGCGGTGTCGGCCCAGGACGAGGGGAGGTTGTTCGAGTGGATGGTATTGTTACACAAACAGTCCCCGAACCTGGTTCAGTAGTTGGCTTATTAGCACTTGCTGGTGTAGGCGCAACTGCTGCTTTCGCCAAGCGCAAACGCCCAGAAAAGTTGGATGAAGAATTGCTAGCCAATGCAGAGACTGTCTAATTCCTTTTTACTTGGTGTCAGGTAAAGCTTACAGAATAGGCTGCTGCCTCAGACAGAAAGTTGCATTTCAAACAAGAGGCAGCAGCCCGAATTTTAGGGTTCCCGAACTGAGACTGGGAACAAAATTAGTCTAGGAAAGAGTATACACTCATACAACCAGGACTTCAAACTCATGGGATTAGTCAAAAATTTGTCAATCGGCATTCTCGGTACTGGATTCATGGTGTTGGCAGCAGCAGCCCAAGCCAAGGCTGTAACATTAACTTACAATACAAGTATCGGCGAGCCTGGTTTCGGCCCTGGGCAACTCTTTGTTCCCCAAGGCATAACGGTAGATAATTCAGGGAATACCTACATAGCTAACGGACGCGGTGTTAACCCGGATGGTACTCCTAACTACAACCTCGGTGACAAAATTGAAAAATTTAGTCCAAGCGGTCAGTATATTGGGGCAATTGGCTCCGGCGGCACAGGGCCCGGACAGTTTGACGAGCCAACAACTGTAGATTTTAATCCCGTAACAGGGGATTTGTATGCAGGTGATGTTTACAACAACCGCATTAATCAATTCGATTCTCAGGGTAACTTTATTAGATCCTTTGCAAATGGAGAATTTACCGGTCTTATACCAGGTAGGTTTTTCTTTGGGCCATCTGGTGTAACATTTGACAAAACTGGGAACGTGTACGTTGGTGATTTTAACGGCGAAAGAATCCTTAAATTCACACCTGACGGAAAGCAAATTGGTGTCATTGGTGGCGCCAATGGTACTGCACTTGGGCAATTCCAAGGTGTAGCAGGTGTAAGAATTTCCCCAGTTAGTGGAAATATCTTTGTAGCTGACCAGTATAACAACCGCGTTCAAGTACTCGATCCTAATGGTAAGCCTCTGTTGGCATTTGGTTCAGCAGGTAGCGAACCTGGACAGCTTCTTCAGCCAATTGGCATCGAAGTGGACGACCAAGAGAATGTTTATGTCGCTGATTCTATCAACAGCCGCGTACAGGTATTTGATAAAAACGGTAAATTCTTGACTTCCTTCGGTCAACCAGCCCTAGATGCATCAGGCAAACCAGTCCCGCCTCCAGGATTAACTGACGGCCCCTTAGGCAATCCCCTCGACCTCAGTCCCGGCAAATTTAACTGGACGGGTGGCACAAGCTACAAAGATGGCAAGCTTTATGTGGGCGATTTTTTCCAAGGTCGCGTCCAAGTGCTAAACGTAGAAGACAGAACTAAAGTACCTGAACCTAGTTCAGCATTGGGTTTAGCATTGCTCGGACTTGGGGCTGTTACCATCACATTGCGGAAACGTGGACAACAAAAGCCAATCTTCAGTTTAGAGAAGGAACTGGAAAAACAGTTCTGAGTTCTGATGCTTAAGTAACAGTTTCGTAGGGTGCGTTAGCCAAAGACATAACGCACCATTTCCAGAAATTTGGTGCTGTATTCTTGGCGGTAATAATACCTTACGAAAGTTTCTATGAAAATTTCAGGTTACTAAATCCGGAACAAAGGAGATTAAAACTGGATAACACTAATAAAGTCAATATTATCAAGGTGCTTTCAGGACATTAAGAGTTCATGCAAATTCTGATTTATTCATACAATTATCATCCAGAGCCAATTGGTATTGCACCTTTGATGACTGAACTAGCAGAAGGGCTGGTGAAGCGAGGGCATCAAGTGCGGGTAATCACAGGTATGCCTAACTATCCTCAGCGTCAGATTTACGATCGCTATCGGGGTAAGCTATACGTTACTGAGCATAAAAATGGTGTCAAAATTCAGCGTAGTTACCTGCGGATTAAGTCTAAACCTAACCTTGTAGACAGGCTACTGCTAGAGTTGAGCTTTGTTTTTACGAGCTTGCCACAAGCCCTTAAGGGCGAGCGACCTGATGTAATACTCTTAACAGTGCCGCCGTTACTAGTTTGCTTACCTGCAACCTTAATAGCTTGGCTATACAATTGCCCAGTAGTGCTAAACGTGCAAGATATCCTGCCGGAAGCTGCTGTGCGTATTGGGCTAATTAAGAATAAGTTGATGATTCAAGCTCTGGAAGCTTTAGAAAAATTTGCCTACCGAACTGCACATACCATTAGCGTGATTGCCGATGGCTTTATAGATAATTTAAAAAATAAAGGTGTACCTGCTAATAAAATTGCCTGCATTCCAAATTGGGTGAATCTAAATTTTATCCGCCCTTTGCCGAAGGAGAATAACTCTTGGAGGGCTACCCATCAACTCGATGATAAATTTGTAGTGCTTTATTCAGGTAATATTGCTCTGACGCAAGGTTTAGAGACAGTAATCGAAGCAGCATCTCGGTTGCGTCATATTAATGATATTGTGTTTGCGATCGCAGGTGAATCTCAAGCTCTTGAAAGGTTGCAAAAACATTGTCTTGCTTGTGGTGCAGATAATGTTTTGCTCTTACCATTGCAACCACGAGAAAAACTACCACAAATGTTAGCAGCCGCAGATTTGGGGTTGATTGTGCAAAAGAGCAATGTGATTTCCTTTAATATGCCTTCTAAAATACCACTGCTGTTAGCCAGTGGTCGCCCAATTGTCGCTTCAGTTCCCGCAACTGGGACTGCTGCCAAAGCTATCAAAAAAAGTGGTGGCGGCGTTATCGTTGAGCCAGAGTCGGCAGATGCTTTAGCTGCGGCGGTATTGGATTTATATAATCAGCCGGAATTAGCAGCGCAATTAGGGCGCAAAGGAAGAAAGTTTGCAGTAGAAAACTATTCCTTTGAGCAAGCGCTAGATCGGTATGAAGAGTTATTTTATGATGCGATCGCCAACAAAGCAACAAATTTGGATATCTTGCCCGAATTGAGTTCTAATAAATCACTAGACTTTTTAGTAAGTACCTCGCCCATTGTGAACGACAAAAGTAATCATATTGGACTAATCAAAACTAAGTCGCGTGTGCGCGTGGTATCTCAAGGACTAATAACAAATGACAAATGACAAATGACAAATTCAGATCAGCTTAAAAAAACTGACCAAAGCTTGATCGCTCTACTTAGCGATCGCATATCATTATTAGCAGCATCAGAACAACCTTCTTTAGATGAACAACTGGCTGATGTGGCTCCCCTACTCGCCCAAGCTGGTATTCCTGAGTCTGTTTGGGTAAGTGTAGTAAATAGTTGTCATGCTACTTTGATTCCTAAAGCTGCAACAAATCATGTCAGTTCCCGACAAATTACGATCATCGGTGGGCGCGGCAGGATGGGAAGATTATTTAAAGAGCAGCTTTCGCTAGTAGGTCACAATGTTAGTGTTCTCGAACATAAAGATTGGGAATACGCAGATAAATTGTTAAGTCAGGCAGAATTAGTATTAATAAGCGTTCCTATTGAACATACAGTTGATGTTATCAAGCGTGCAGCTAAATACCTTGGCTCAAATACAGCTTTGTGTGACATCACGAGCGTAAAAACTCAGCCAACTCAGGCGATGCTCGAATATCATTCTGGCCCAGTCATGGGTTTACATCCAATGTTTGGGCCAAATATCAAATCATTTTTGGGACAAAAGGTGGTAGTGTGCCCAGGTCGAAACGATGATTCATTTCAGTGGTTATTAGACTTTATCAAAAGTCAAGGTGGAGAATTAATTGTTTGCACACCTGAAGAACACGATAAAATGATGGTGATTATTCAAGCAACGCAGCATTTTTGTAGATTTAGTCTTGGTGTTTTCTTAGCACAAGTAAAAGTAGATATAAAGCAGAGCTTAACAATGTCAACACCTAACTATCGTCAAGAAATTGACATTGTTAAACGTTTGTTTTCCCAAAATCCTAATTTATGTGTTGATATTATGCTAGCTACAGAAGAACGGTGTAATGCAATTAGCTTTTTAGCTAAGACTTACAACCGTTTAGCAACACTGATAGCAAGGAAAGATAGAGACGCACTAATTCAGGAATTTGAAACTACTCAAAGCTTTTTTGAAGAAAAAACCAACGCTTTTATTCAGCCTTTAAATACAACGGCTCTCCAACGAGATTTTAAATCAGAAATGCACACAAATATTAGCATTTGAATGAAAAAAACTATGCTGATAGACATCTTTCACGATCCCGTTTGTCCCTGGTGCAGAATTGGTAAAAAGCATCTGTTTGATGCATTAGCAAAATGGCAAGAAGAAGAAATAGATATCCGTTGGCATCCCTTTATCCTCGACAATACCATTCCTGCTGACGGATACGAATTTCGTAGCTTTATGCAAAATAGAAAAGGCATAAAAGCCCAAGAACTGCAATATCTGTTTGATTCTACGCAATACGCAGGTGAGATGGCTGGAGTCAAGCTAAATTTTCACAAAATCCGTTTGGCTGTCAATACTAAGCTTTCGCACCGACTGATTACACTTGCACCAGCAAAGGTTAAAAACGATGTTGTAGAAGCCATTTATAAAGCTTATTTTGAAGACGGTTTGAACATCGGAGATATTGAAGTTCTGATTGCCATAGGTAGAGCTTACCAAATGGATTCTAAGGAATTACGGCTGCAATTGAGCGATGATGCTGCGATTAAAGCTTTCGTAGCGGAATCGATATTTGCTCGGCCGAATAGCATCAACAGCGTGCCGTTCTTCATCATCAATAATAAAGTCAAGATCAATGGTTCTCACTCAGTAGAAATTTTCCTTCAAGCTTTGAATCGTGCCACACTTGTAAATATATAAGTAAAAACATGGTAGTTGACATTAAGCAAAAAAGTAAATTCAGTCTGCAACCAATTCATCAACGTGTTTCGGTTACTTTCAACTATGAGGTTTACTTCACCAAAAATTTATTTGAGTTGAAAAACCCCACCTTAGCCCAAGTAATTACAGCAGATGGGGAGACAAAACCGAAGAAAGTTGTAGCGATAGTAGACGCAGGAATATTGCAACATCAACCGGAATTGGTTAAGCAATTAGTAGCGTATACCAATTTTTATGCAGAGATAATAGCGATCGCAGCCGAACCGATGATAATTTCGGGAGGAGAAGCTGCTAAAAACGATCGCAATTTAGTAGATCAAATCCAGCAACAGATTGAAGCAGCCGGATTATGTCGCCATTCTTACGTGTTAGCTATAGGGGGCGGGGCTGTGTTGGATTTGGTAGGATATGCAGCCGCAACTGCTCACCGGGGTATTCGTCTAATTCGAGTTCCGACGACGGTGTTAGCACAAAATGATTCTGGGGTTGGCGTAAAAAACGGCATCAACGCCTTTGGTAAAAAGAACTTTCTCGGCACATTTGCGCCACCTTATGCAGTTATAAATGATTCTGCCTTTTTGACAAGCTTAGACGATCGCGATTGGCGTTCTGGAATCGCAGAAGCAGTCAAAGTGGCGCTGATTAAGGATGCTAGCTTTTTTGATTATATCCACTCTCACAGCGCAGCCCTAGCACGGCGAGACATGGATACTATGCAACAAGTTATCTATCGTTGCGCCCAGTTGCACCTAGAACATATTGCCAATAGCGGCGATCCTTTTGAAATGGGTTCGTCTCGTCCCCTGGATTTTGGACATTGGGCGGCTCATAAACTGGAGCATCTGACAAATTATCGCTTGCGTCATGGCGAAGCAGTTGCGATCGGTATCGCTTTGGATAGCACTTATTCCTATTTGGTAGGATTGCTGGATTGCTCAGAATGGCAAAGGATATTAAGTACTTTGTCGGCGTTGGGTTTCACGTTGTATGTGCCAGAACTGGCCCAGAAGTTATCACAACTGGAACATCCTCATTGTTTGTTCCGGGGTTTAACTGAGTTCCGGGAACATTTGGGGGGAGAGTTGACTTTGATGCTGTTACAAGGGATTGGAAAAGGAATTGAGGTGCATGAGGTGGATTTGTTTTTGTATAGGCAAGCAATATCGCTGTTGAGGGAGTTTTAGGATGGAATTTGAAACGCAGAGGGACGCTGAGGGAAGCGCGGAGGAACGCTGAGATTGTAAGAGGATCTACTACTTTTGAGGGAGGCGGTTATTTTTAAATTGGGTATCAGGAAAGGTGCTAGAGAAGCAGTATAAAAAGCGAATAAATTGACATCTAATCGAAAAATTATTCAATGTCTTATCTGCTTGATATCTAGTATTCTGAAATAAGAAGCGAAAAGTTTTTCATTACATCTTTTAAAAAGAATACGCAGATTTGGATAGTTTGAATTAAATTGACATCGGATTATCTGGATTTGTTTTTAATTTGAAGATAGTTATCAATAATGATTAGCTTTTGACTAATAACTCTTCCAGAGAATTTTCCCATGATTTTTGATTCCCGTTCCTACAAAACCCTTGGCGGTGTACTTGTTTCTCGCTCCATCACAGAAGTTAAGATGGACACTGCTCTTGAAGACATTCTATTCCACTTAAATTCTCAGCGTGGAGGTTTGTTAAGGAGCAGCTACGAATATCCAGGCAGATACAAAAGATGGGCGATCGGATTTGTCAATCCACCATTGGAATTGACTACACAAGACAATGCTTTTACTTTGATAGCGTTGAATGAACGCGGTCGGGTGCTTTTACCATTACTCTTAGAACGCTTATCTAACTCAATACAACTTGAGAAAGTTACTCTAGATAATAACCATCTTGTAGGCTTTGTTAAACCGACGAAAAAACTATTTGCTGAAGAAGAACGCAGTAAACAACCTTCAGCATTTACAGTTGTCCGCGAAATTTTATATACTTTTTCGAGCCAAGAAGACGAGCATTTAGGATTGTATGGTGCATTTGGTTATGACTTAGTTTTTCAGTTTGAACCAATTACCCAACGTCTAGAACGTCCAACAGATCAGCGAGATTTAGTGCTTTATCTGCCTGATGACTTGATAGTTGTTGACTACTATCAGCAACGCGCATTTCGTCTACAATATGAATTTGAAACAGCGCGTGGCAGTACTAACGATCTTCCTCGAACAGGTGAGTCTGTAGATTATCAAGGGAAACATCTTCAGCCAAATCAAACTGCTGACCATAAAGTAGGTGAGTATGCCAAAAAAGTTGAGGGTGCGCTCGATTATTTCCGCCGAGGCGATTTATTTGAAGTAGTTCCTAGTCAAAACTTTTTTGAGGGCTATGAAGATGAACCTAGCAAACTATTTAACACCTTAAAAGAAATAAATCCTAGCCCTTATGGGTTTATTTTTAATTTAGGTGGAGAATATCTGATTGGCGCATCTCCAGAAATGTTTGTGCGGGTTGAAGGTAGGCGGGTTGAAACTTGTCCCATTAGTGGCACTATTAGCCGGGGACAAGATGCTCTTGACGATGCCGTGCAAATTCGTCAGTTACTCAACTCACATAAAGATGAAGCTGAGTTGACCATGTGTACTGATGTCGATCGCAATGACAAATCCCGAATCTGCGAACCTGGTTCAGTACAAGTGATTGGTCGTCGCCAAATTGAATTATACAGCCACCTGATACATACAGTAGATCATGTTGAGGGGACACTGCGATCGCAATTTGATGCCTTAGATGCCTTTCTATCGCATACATGGGCGGTTACAGTCACCGGCGCACCCAAAAAAGCCGCAATAGATTTTATTGAACAGCATGAACGTAGCGCCCGACGTTGGTATGGTGGAGCAGTTGGCTATTTAAATTTCAATGGGAATTTAAATACTGGATTAATTCTACGGACAATCCGCTTAAAAGACTGCATCGCCGAAGTGCGAGTTGGCGCTACTGTCCTTTATGATTCCATACCCGAAGCAGAAGAACAAGAAACAATTACCAAAGCTGCTGCTTTATTTGAAACAATTCGCCGTGTAAAGGAAACCAGTCAAAAAATTGATCAATCCAGTTCTATAAAATTAACTAAAATCCTTCCAAGTGGGGCAGATGGCAAACGCATCTTGCTAATAGACTATGAAGACTCATTTGTTCATACCCTAGCCAATTACATTCGCCAAACTGGTGCAACCGTTACTACACTGCGTCATGGTTTCTCAGAATCGCTATTCGATACAGAACGCCCTGACTTAGTTGTATTATCTCCTGGCCCTGGTAGACCAAGTGATTTTCGGGTTCCCCAGACAGTCGGTGCGCTCCTTCATCGCAAAATTCCTATTTTCGGAGTTTGTCTAGGATTGCAAGGCATTGTTGAAGCATTTGATGGAGAATTGGGAGTCCTCAACTATCCCCAACATGGTAAATCCACACGGATTTTCGTCACAGATTCTAATTCCGTAACCTTCAAAAATTTACCACAATCTTTTCCAGTGGGTAGATATCATTCATTATTTGCCCTACCGCAAAGTTTGCCAAAAGAACTTAAGGTAACAGCGATTTCTGATGACGACGTAATTATGGGCATTGAACATCAGACACTTCCTATCGCCGCAGTTCAGTTTCATCCAGAGTCAATCATGACTCTAGCGGGAGAAGTCGGTCTGGAAATCATTAAAAATGTGGTGCGTGCATATACAACGAAAGAGTCATTAGTCATTGGTCATTAGTCATTGGCAATTAGTTATTTTTTTCTTGCTTCCCCTGCCCCCTCATCTCCCCACTCCCCTAGCATTTTATGACTAACCAAGTTGCCCCCCCTCGCCATATTCTTGAAGAAATTGTGTTGCATAAAAGGCAAGAAGTTGCACAAATGCAGCAAGAACTGCCTTTAACCTCTTTGCGACAACAGTTAAATACAGCCCCGGCTGTGCGAAATTTCTTGAATGCTTTGCAAGAAAATCCTAACCAACCTAGTTTAATTGCTGAGGTAAAAAAGGCATCACCTAGCCGTGGCATTATCCGCGCAGATTTTGACCCTGTAGCTGTTGCTCAAGCTTATGAACGAGGTGGTGCAGCTTGTTTATCAGTCCTAACTGATCATAAGTTTTTTCAGGGCAGTTTTGATAATCTTGCTAAAGTGCGATCGCAAGTAGCATTACCCCTACTGTGCAAGGAGTTCATCATTAACCCCTATCAAATTTATTTAGCACGAACAGCAGGTGCAGATGCAGTCTTGTTAATTGCTGCCATTTTATCAGATCAAGAACTTCAGGGTTTTTTGCAACTAATTCATGATTTAGGCATGAATGCATTAGTAGAAGTTCATACCCTGGCTGAACTGGATCGAGTATTAAAGCTTGACGATTTACATTTAGTAGGAATCAACAATCGCAATTTAGAAGATTTTACCCTTGATATAGGCACAACACAGCAACTTTTAGCACAGCGCCAACAACAGTTACAAAGTTTGGATATCACCGTCGTCAGCGAGTCTGGACTTTATACACCTGCTGATTTATCTCTTGTCGCTGAAGCTGGTGCGCGTGCGGTTTTGATTGGAGAATCTTTAGTTAAACAAAGCAATGTAGAACAAGCTGTGCGTAGTTTGCTAAGACTTTCTCCTCCCTAACCCTCCTTAAAAATTAAACCAAGTCTTTCTACGGCGCTTGGGTGGATGTTTGGGAAAATAAGTTTCTTGCAGAATGCGGGTAAAGGGGACATGTGAACTACCCCGCCGGAAGACGGACGGAGCTTCCCAATTCATCGGGAACAGCCTCCAGGACTTCGTAGTACTAGAAAGTCTGACATTCCCTCCAAGGGCAGGAGTCCTGGTTCCCAAGACCCAAATCTTTTTCTTGCAACATATACCTATTAGCTTGGTTTTCGCTTATGGCATTGATGGTCAAGACCCAATAATTCTATCAGAAAATTTTGGCGCTTCGTCAGCTAAAAGACTCATTAACGGAGCTAAAAGACTCATTAACGGAGCTAAAAGACTCGTTAACGGAGATAAAAGACTCATTAACGGAGCTAAAAGACTCGTTAACGGAGATAAAAGACTCGTTAACGGAGATAAAAGACTCGTTCACGGAGATAAAAGACTCGTTCACGGAGATAAAAGACTCGTTCACGGAGATAAAAGACTCGTTCACGGAGCTAAAAGACTCGTTCACGGAGCTAAAAGACTCGTTCACGGAGCTAAAAGACTCGTTCACGGAGCTAAAAGACTCGTTCACGGAGCTAAAAACCTCATTTACGAGTATCAAAGACTCGACGACAAAAAATCTAGAGTGGACATCGCTAATTGCCAAGTGTTGATTATTCCAGAACTATTAACTAACCATTAACCATTTTTTAGAATGACTTCTATCTCAGCTTCCTTTCAAACTTTACGCGATCGCCAACAGTGTGCTTTAATCCCCTTTATCACAGCAGGCGATCCTAACTTAGAAACCACTGCCAAGGCTTTACGTATCTTAGATCGCAATGGTGCAGACTTCATCGAGTTGGGCGTTCCCTACTCCGACCCTCTAGCAGATGGGCCTGTGATTCAAGCAGCAGCAACCCGCGCTTTGCAAAATGGCACAAAATTAGAGCAAGTGCTAGAGATGTTACAGGTGGTGAGTCCTAACCTAAAAGCACCGATAATTCTATTTACTTATTACAATCCCATTTTGCACCGGGGTATTAAGCCATTTTTAAGAAAAATTGCCACTGCTGGGGTGCAAGGGTTGGTAGTACCAGACTTACCCTTAGAAGAAGCAGAAGAATTAATCCAGACTGCTGCATCTTTTGGAATTGAGGTAATTTTACTCGTAGCTCCTACCAGTTCTAGAGATAGAATAGAAGCGATCGCTCATCAATCTCAGGGTTTTATCTACCTGGTGAGTGTTACAGGCGTTACAGGTATCCGCGCTCAAATCCAAGACCGCGTAAAGTATTTATTAACAGATTTACGAAGCGTCACCGATAAACCCATCGGCGTTGGTTTTGGCATCTCAGGGCCAGAACAAGCACATCAAGTAAAAGAATGGGGTGCAGATGCAGTGATTGTTGGTAGCGCCTTCGTTAAACGTTTAGCTGAAGGTAGCCCCACAGAAGGGTTGCAAGCTGTAGAAGAATTGTGTCAGAAACTGAAAGCAGCAATTACTCCAGTATCCCTGCAACAAGTTGTTTCCGCAAAATAAAAAAGCTCTCTTTTTTCTCTCTCTGCGTTCTCTGCGCCTCTGTGGTTCGATAAAGAATACCAAACCGCAAAGCTCGCAAAGGAAGAAATACAAATGAAATCTTGGCTATGAAACACCTGCTGAAATCCGTCAAAATATTAATTTATAGCGTACTTCTAGTTAGCGCCTGTGCTATTACAGTCTTCGCCCACGATCGCATTGATCGCGGACAATACCAATATCATTGGAATCACAATGTTGGACAATACGCTCGCCTAGCTGTAAGAAAGAACGTAACTGACCTGACATCAGCAGAGAAAACAGCCTTCGTCAAGGCTATCAAAACCTTAAAAACTACAATTCCCGCAGGTAGCAAGCTCAGTATTTACGACCAATTCGTTGCCATACATATAGGCGCAACACGCTTGATTCATAACCATAAAGGACATTCCAATGGTTCCGTTCAAGAACTTGCTCATGAAAATGCCGCATTTTTCCCTTGGCATCGAGAATATATTCGCAGATTTGAACAAGCACTGCAAGCAGTAGACCCAAATGTTACTCTGCCATACTGGGATTGGACAGACCCCAAATCACTTGATGTGGTTTTTAACGATGATTTTCTTGGTTCTAACGGTCAAGGAATAACCATCAAAATTCCAAATCAGGGAAATTTTACAGGTGGCCCTGTGCCTGGCGCTTTTTCTGCTGCAAATGGCTGGGTTATGAATCCAGCATTAAACATTGACCTAGATACCAACACATCTTTAGGCACATCACTTGTCCGCTTTCTCCGGCTACCTCCTGCCACTGATTACCCTGTGCCGAAAAAAGATATTGAGCGTGTCCTTCGTCTTAATGACTATTCTTTATTTCGCCCTGCTATGGAAGGATTTATCTCTGTAGATGAGCAGGGTAAAGTCACCCCAGGAGGATTTATCCATAACTACATTCATGGTTTAGTTGGTGGGGTGCAGATAGACGCAAGCACAAGACCCGTAAAATTTAAGGGCTTGGGTACTATGAGCAATATACCAAGTTCGCCTTATGACCCAGTGTTTTGGTTGCATCATGCCAACGTAGACCGCCTATGGGCCCAATGGCAAGAAAACGGTCATCAAGGTAGCGATTTTTATCCTCCCGATGGTCATAGTCAGCCTTACGGACACAATCTTAAAGACCTAATGTGGCCTTGGGACGGCGGTATGTCTACCCCCAAAGCTACCGCGTTAGGAGATTTAGTACCCCTATTACCAAATTTTAACTCCGACGATTTGGTGCGCCCTATAGACGTTTTGAATCACAGGGAACTCGGCTATACCTACGAAACCCGTGAAAAGGAAACGCGAAGAGAATTTTATCAGTGGAATAAGTTCTAAAAAGTTAGAACGAAAGTAAAAAATACTTGAACATAAAGGATTTTCAACTGTGGTAAGCATCCAAGACATCAACGCTATAATTTCAACTACGCCTGTGCTACCTGACCTTTTAGGCAGGTTTGGAAAATTCGGCGGTAAGTACGTCCCCGAAACCTTAATGCCTGCATTAACTGAATTGGAAGCGGCATTTAATCAATATTGCAATGAGCCAAGTTTCCAAGCAGAACTGCAAAACTTACTGCGCGATTATGTGGGACGACCCAGCCCATTATATTTTGCTGAACGCCTGACAACAAACTACGCTAGACCAGATGGCACGGGGCCGCAAATTTATTTAAAGCGCGAAGATTTAAATCATACAGGCGCTCACAAAATTAATAATGCTTTAGCTCAGGTGTTACTCGCTAAACGCATGGGTAAGCAACGGGTGATTGCAGAGACAGGTGCAGGACAACACGGCGTAGCCACTGCAACTGTATGTGCTAGGTTTGGTTTGAAATGTGTAATTTACATGGGCGTCCACGATATGGAACGCCAAGCCCTGAACGTGTTCCGCATGAAATTAATGGGCGCAGAAGTTCGTCCAGTAGAAGCAGGTACGGGAACTCTCAAGGATGCAACTTCTGAAGCAATTCGAGATTGGGTGACGAATGTAGAAACAACTCATTACATCCTGGGTTCTGTTGCAGGGCCTCATCCCTACCCAATGATTGTCCGTGACTTCCACGCGATAATTGGTGTAGAAACTCGCGCTCAGTCTCATGAGAAATGGGGAGGATTACCAGATATTCTACTGGCTTGCGTGGGTGGAGGTTCCAATGCGATCGGCTTGTTTCATGAGTTTATGCATGAACCTTCGGTGCGCTTAATCGGAGTCGAAGCGGCGGGTGAAGGTGTAGATACAGAAAAACATGCTGCTACCTTGACAAAAGGAAAGATAGGTGTATTGCATGGTGCAATGAGCTATTTACTGCAAGATGATGATGGTCAAGTCATCGAAGCCCATTCAATTAGTGCCGGATTAGATTATCCCGGTGTTGGCCCTGAGCATAGTTATTTAAAGGATCTTGGTCGCGCCGAGTATTACAGTGTTACCGATAAGCAGGCACTAGATGCCTTTCAAAGGCTTTCGCAACTCGAAGGGATTATCCCAGCCTTAGAAACTGCTCATGCGATCGCATATCTCGAAACCCTTTGTCCTCAATTAGAAGGCAACCCCCGCATTGTCATCAATTGTTCCGGTAGAGGTGACAAAGACGTGCAAACCGTCGCAAAAGTTTTGATTCCTTAATTTGTCATTTGTCATTAGTCATTTGTCCTTCGTGAATGACTAATGACTAAGGAATTTTCAAGAAATAAATTATCCCATCTTGTGGGGTGGGCATCTTGCCCGCCTTAGATTCAGGGCGGGCAAGATGCCCACCCCACAAGAAATTATTGGATGTTTTTTTATTTGGAAGTCCCCAATGCTCAATGCCTCTATGCCCATTACGAATATGATCGCTGTAACTCAAACTCCACCCGAAAACATCGCCATTCCTTCTGAGTTCTACAACTGGCCAGCTTTATTACAACAGTTGCTAAATCGGCAATCATTGACAGTTTCCCAAGCTGCGGATTTGATGCAAGGTTGGCTCATAGATGCTATTCCCCATGTTTTATCAGGAGCGATTTTAACCGCAATCCAAGCTAAAGGTGTATCTGCCGAAGAATTAGTCGGCATGGCCACCGTCTTACAATCTCAAAGTGTAGGGACTGGGCAAGAGTTTTCCCAATCCCCAGTCCCCCTAATTGACACCTGCGGAACTGGTGGAGATGGCGCTTCAACCTTTAATATTTCCACTGCTGTTGCCTTTGTTGCCGCCGCCGGCGGGGTAAAAGTTGCCAAACATGGCAATCGTTCCGCATCCAGCAAAACTGGTTCGGCTGATGTGTTGGAAGCTTTGGGTATAAATCTCAACGCCACTCCTGAGAAAGTGCAAGCCGCAGTGGGTGAAGTCGGAATCACCTTTTTGTTTGCTCCCGGCTGGCATCCTGCACTTAAAGCGATCGCTACTTTGCGAAAAGCTTTGAAAGTGCGGACTGTTTTTAACTTACTCGGCCCGTTAGTAAATCCCATGCGGCCGACAGGGCAAATTATTGGTGTCAACGATCCGCTTTTATTAGAGGAGATTGTTCAAGCTTTATCGCAATTGGGATGTCAGCAAGCGATCGCACTTCACGGACGGGAACGTTTAGATGAAGCTGGTTTGGCAGATGTCACTGACTTAGCTGTACTCCAAGATAAAAAAGTCCGTTCTCTAACGCTGAATCCTCAAGAACTTGGTTTGAGTTTCGCACCAACTGCGGCGTTGTGCGGTGGAGACGTCCAAGAAAATGCCCAAATCTTGAAGGCAGTTCTCCAAGGTAAAGGCACTCAAGCGCAGCAGGATGTTGTCGCTTTGAATACAGCCCTCGCACTGCAAGTTAGTGAAGCCATTGATGGGGAAACTGATGTTTTAGCAGGTTGTGTTAAAGGTATTGCTCTTGCCAAGGAAATTCTGCAAAGCGGCGCAGCTTGGACAAAGCTAGAACAACTTGCGGCATTTTTGCGCTAATTCCCAAGGTAAGGGCACAGCAATGCTCATTGGTGTCAACTTAAGCTCAAATGCATGTCCCACAGGCGTCTTACCCCCCTTAATCCCCCCTTGTCAAGGGGGGAAACAGGAAATTTGTTCCCTCCCCTTGACAAGGGGAGGGTTAGGGTGGGGTAACGCGGATGGTGATGGGAAGCCAGAGAACTGAATATCACGTCATTACAAGGGTTTCACGTTGAGTTGACACATATGAGCATTGCTGCACCCCTACGAACGGACTGTATTACACCCAAAAACTATAAGCAAGGAAAAACAGATGATTATCATACTTAAGAACGCTACGCCTGTTGAGGAAATTACTCGCATTAGCCAAGAACTGAGTGATGTTTGGGGAGTCACGGTAGAAAAAAGCGTTGGCACTCATAAAGTTGTGCTGGGGCTAATTGGTGATACCACTAGCATTGATAAATTACAAGTTCAAGAGTTCAGCCCTTGGATTGAGCAAGTATTACGGGTGCAACAACCTTTCAAACGCGTAAGCCGAGAATTCCGAGATGGAGAAGCCAGCGAGGTTATTGTACCTACACCTAATGGTGATGTCTATTTCGGCGAACGTCATCCCATCGTAGTGGTAGCTGGGCCTTGTTCTGTTGAAAATGAAGCGATGATTGTGGAGACTGCAAAGCGCGTGAAGGCAGCAGGAGCGCAGTTTCTGCGTGGCGGAGCTTACAAACCTCGCACTTCACCTTATGCCTTTCAAGGTTATGGTGAAAGCGCTTTAGATTTGTTAGCAGCAGCACGCGAAGCTACTGGTTTGGGTATCGTCACAGAACTCATGGATGCTGCCGATTTATCAGCAGTGGCGAGAGTAGCTGACATAATCCAAATCGGAGCTAGGAATATGCACAACTTTTCGTTACTCAAAAAGGTAGGCGCTCAAGATAAACCTGTGCTACTCAAGCGGGGGATGTCTGCCACAATTGACGAGTGGCTGATGGCGGCAGAATATATTTTGGCATCTGGAAATCCCAATGTGATTCTGTGTGAGCGGGGAATCAGAACTTTTGATGGCAAATATGCCCGGAATACTTTAGATTTATCAGTGCTTCCGGTGTTGCGATCGCTGACCCATTTACCGATTATGATTGATCCTAGTCATGGTACTGGTAGGTCTGAATATGTTCCATCGATGGCAATGGCTGCGATCGCAGCTGGTACAGATGCCTTAATGATTGAAGTTCATCCCAATCCCGCAAAAGCTTTATCCGATGGGCCCCAATCTCTCACCCCTGATAAATTTGACCGCTTAGTTCAAGAAATGTCAATTTTGGGCAAAGTAGTCGATCGCTGGTCTACACCTGCATTTGATAGGGTTGGTGAAAGCCACATGCTCTTCACACCAGAACTATCAAAGTAGATAAAGCCTATTCTGATACCAATTCACGAAAATCCTGATACATATAGATTTCTCGTAGGAGTATGGCATTGCCATGCCCTTAAGAGCGTATTTGTATCATTATTAAAGTGAAATGGTATGAGACGATTTTTTGCAAACGGCTAAAACCGATCAACGGATTTTTTAGATAAAAGCATCTGTTGATCGGGTTTTCATAAATTACCAGTGCTTTAAATTCTTTATTAATAGGACTTACGCAAAAAGGCAGTGAAAGCCTTGATTTTCCGTAGAGGCAATTCAGGTATTGCCGCTACATTTCGTATTTGATGCGAAAGTCCTAATTCAGTAGAGTAATTAATAATACTCCGCCCGGAAACCGGGCGAATATATGACTAAGCAATTGTGCTGGTTTAATTACTTCATCTAAATTTCTGAAGAGATTTAGATGAAGTAATTAATAGCCCTCGATAGTATAACCAGCAGATTGAACTATCTGTTTAATTGTCTCTTCAGAAGCGCCAGCTTCTACAGTTACGGTTTTTGCCTTAACGTCTACATCTACTTTGGCATCAGATTCCATAGTCTGAATAGATTTAGTTATTTTCTTGGCGCACTCATCACCTTTGATATCTGGAACTTTCAATTTAATTGCCATTACTTACCTCTTTACGCCAACTGTAATTTCTATTTAATAAATATAATAAAGGTTGAGATAGTGATAGCACATCTTACTATGGTAAGGGAATTAGGAATCCTAAAGATAGTAATAAATAATAGCTCTACTTAAATAGTTTTTGATAGATGCTGTACATATAAAAACAAAATTAAATACCAAATATATAAAGTAATTTATGAAAATTCACTTAGTATTACTCACTTCTAAAAACCCGCTTTTTTGTTTTTTCTGAAGACTCCACCAGAGATTGCAGATTATCCTATGGGCGTTCCTGAACATACAAACGTTTATACGTAAGTCACAAAACCTTTTTCTCTGTAGTTTTTAATTATTTTTATGCTCCAGGTACTTATGCCTAACTTTAACTGCATATATATATCCAAAAAGCAGCTATCTTGTGGCATATATTTACTATGGGCTTCATAATAAAAACCTTCAGTGACGCAGTTGTGGGAGGAGTATGGCTGATGCCTATGGTTTCTGGTGGATGGTTGAGAAAAAGGACTCTCGCAATTTAGTTGAAAATAGAGTGGTTGCAGAGGAAGCAGGATCATCTAGCAACTTCCAAAATTCCCTCCTGCTCTCCTACTGCAAGGCTACCTATTTTTTTTGAGTTCGTGTATAGTTCTCACGACCTTTGTTACTAAATTTCTGGGTGTAAATCTTACGCTTTCAGTCAATATCTTATTTCTCATACCAGGAACGATAACAGTTTTGTTTTTCATTAAGCCCCGATAACCAATCCTAGCAACGGTTTGCATTTCCATCATTCTGTTAATGTTAGGAATCTTTGAATCTTCCATTGCTGATGTTTGTTGAAATTCCGATGCTGTTGGCCCTGGACAAAGAACAGTTACGCTGACACCTGTGCCCTCTAATTCATTAGCGATCGCTTCAGAAAATGATAATACATAGGCTTCAGTAGCAAAATAAACTGCCCTTAGAGGCCCTGGTTGAAAAGCAGCAGAGGAGGCCACATTTAATATTTTTCCATAGTTTTGCTTTACCATATCCTTGAGGAATAACTTAGTTAAATGAGTCAAACTCACTATATTTACCTGGAGCATTTTCAGTTCAGTGGCAAGGTCTGTTTCGTTAAATTCTCCATAAGTACCAAAGCCAGCATTGTTAATCAGCACATCAATTTTTATCGATGCTTGCTGTAATTCTGTGAAAATTTCTTCTGGAGATGTTGGGATAGATAAATCCTGAGCAAAAATTTTCACAAAAATGCCAAATTTTTGCGGAAATTCATCTAGAATTTCAGTAAGTTTTTGTTCATTTTTATCTACTAACACAAGATTATAACTATGACGAGCAAAAATCTGGGTTAATTGATAGCCTATTCCACTAGCGGCTCCTGTAATTAGAACAGTTTTTTTTTGCCGACTTTCAGATATTTTATTCATGCTAAAAAAATGGCAACCGTGAGTTAGTTAATTTAAGTTTTATAAAAATTACTACAGTAAGATATAATATCTGCTGTAGCTATTTTTATGCAGACAATAAATGATGCTATCCACCTGAAATGAGTATGTTTCAATCAAGCATATTTGGCAGAAATATAAAAATCTGTATCTATATAAACAAGAGCAAAAATATTTAATATCATCATCAATGCCACAGCATAATTCCGTTGCCATAACTGACGTGCAAGCAGCACAAGAGCGAATTTTGGGAATTGCCCACTACACGCCTGTACTGACTTCTAGAATTGTTAACGATCGCACCAATAGCCAAGTATTCTTTAAGTGCGAAAATTTTCAACGCACGGGGGCATTTAAATTTAGAGGTGCATACAATGCCCTAGCCCAACTATCGGTATCACAAAAACAAACAGGCGTTCTCACCTATTCATCAGGAAATCACGCCCAAGCGATCGCTTTAGCTGGACAATTACTAAATATTCCCACCACCATTATCATGCCTGATGATGCTCCGGCTGTTAAGCAAACTGCCACTCGTGGTTATGGTGCAAAGGTAATTTTGTACAATCGCCAAGAAACAAACCGGGAAGAATTAGCCCAAAATTTAGCAAGCGAAAGCTCTTTGACACTTATTCCTCCTTACGATCATCCCCATGTAGTCGCTGGACAGGGGACAACTGCTTTAGAACTGATCCAAGAAGTTGGTGAATTGGACTTATTATTAGTTTGTTGTGGCGGTGGCGGATTACTTTCAGGGTGTGCGATCGTAGCCAAGTCACTTTTACCCAATTGTAAAGTAATCGGGGTAGAACCAGCACTTGCCGACGATGCTACCCGCTCTTTTCACACCAAAACGCTGCAAACTGTCAAAAATCCTAATACCATCGCTGATGGTGCGCGGACGCCCAGCCTTGGTAAAATTACTTTTCCCTTAGTGCTGCATTACGTCGATGATATGGTGACGGTATCGGAAGAAGCGATCCTTCGTACCATGTTTTTCTTGTGGGAACGTCTGAAAATTGTAGTTGAACCTACCGGAGTACTCGCAGCAGCAGCCTTACTCGAAGGTGTGGTGACAGCACCAGAGGCGAAGATTGGTGTCATCATCAGTGGTGGGAATGTAGATTTAGCGCAAGTTGGGAAATTGTTTTCTGGGGGATTAGATTGAACCCAGTGTAAGCTGCCCAAATCATCAAATCTCTGTTAGTTCACATTGGTGTTGCTAGATTACCCGCTTTGCCGACAGGGAATTTGAATAATAAACTCTGCGCCCTCTCCTGGTGCAGAAATGCACTCTATTGTACCGTGATGTTTGTCTACTACGATTTGATAAGTGATGGATAATCCTAAACCAGTACCTTGTCCTACAGGTTTAGTAGTGAAAAAAGGATCAAATATTCTTTGTCTAACGCTATCACTCATACCTACCCCATTATCTTTAATGGAAATGACGATTAAATCAGAATTAACTACTTGGGTACGAATAGCGATCGCACTATAATTACTCCTAATTTCCTCTACTTTTCTTTGCTGATTTAACTTTTGCAAAGCATCAATTGCATTATTCAGAATATTCATAAACACCTGATTAAGTTGCCCAGCATAACATTCCACTTTTGGCAAATTACCGTAATTTTTGATAATCTCAATTGCAGGCTTACCTGGATTAACTTGGAGACGGCTTTGCAAAATTAGTAAGGTACTCTCAATCCCCTCATGAATGTTAACAGGTTTCATGTCAGCCTCATCTAACCGAGAGAAATTACGCAATGTCAGCACAATTTCCCGAATGCGTTCCGTGCCACTTCTCATAGAAGATAAAGTTTTAGGAATATCTTCTTTAATAAAATCAACATCAATATTCTTTAAAAACTCTTTTATTTCTGGTATTAAATCTGGATAGGTATTTTGATAAATATTAATTAAGCTAAGTAAATCTTGTGTATAATTCTCAATATAATCTAGGTTGCCATGAATAAAACTTACAGGATTATTAATTTCATGAGCAATACCAGCAATCATTTGTCCTAAACTAGACATTTTTTCTGTCTGAATAAGCTGGGTTTGAGTTAGTTTTAATTCGTGCAGTGTTTGCTTTAATCGTACATTATTTTCATTTAATTCCCTAGTTCTTTCCTCTATCTTATCTTCTAAGTTAGCGTAAAGTCGGGCATTTTCTAAAGAAATAGCTGCTTGCGAAAAAAGGATCTTTAAGATTCGTATTCTATCGGAAGTAAATGCCCCTACTGTTAAATTATTTTCTAAATAAAGTAACCCAATTAATTTGCCTTGATTAACGATAGAAGTACACATCATCGATTTAATTTGATGGTCAATAATATACGGATCTCTTGTAAAACTTCCTTCATTGCTGGCATCAGATAAAACTACATTTTTTTGTGTTCTTGTCACATAATTAATTACAGATATAGGTAATTGCTGACTATTTTCTAATAGCAGTGATTGACCAACAGTTAAATCATCTTGCTCTACACTTGCTTGAGCTTCAATAAATAATTTGCCTTCTTTATAGAGAAGTAAAACACCAGTCTGAGCGCCAGCATTCTCAATCACAATTGTCATTAATTTTTCTAGCAGATTTTCTAATAATATTACTTCTGATAAAGCTTGTGATGCTTTAATAACTGTGATTAAATCTAGTCCACTTAATTTTTCATTAGCAGTGGAAGTAGTAATAGTATTACTTGTAAACCCTACTTGAGAGTGAGTAGAAACCTTAGTAATTAATTCTGGATATTTTAATTCCAAATCATTAAATTTAGCACCTGCTCCCCAACGACAATAACCATAGTGTGCCTTTGTCATGTATAGCGAAGCAAATTCATTCCTTCCTAGACTCAGATAAAATTCTGCCGCACATTCATAAGCTAGCGCCTCTTCATGAATATATCCAGACTTATGAGCGCCTTGAATTGCACAATCGTAGTGTTCCATCGCTACTAATACTTGTCCTAAAAATCGTGCTTTTTCTGCTTCTACTAGTTCATATTTGTGCTGATTATTTACAGGCGCGTGAGCCGCCCATTCTTTTAATTGTTTTTGGTTTTCTTCTACTTTATCCATAGCAGTTTTTATCTCTGTTTGGGAAGTAGTATTTAAACAGAGAGCCAACAATGCTAGAGAATAATAAAACTTATATTGAGGTAGATAAGTGGTTCCACTAGCTGCAACTTCATACTGTTGTGCTAATTGAGCATTTTTAACAGACTGACTATAATCTTTAAAGAAATAATTTAAAATACTTTTGGTAAGATAAGCATAAAAGATGGCTGTAATATTTCCTGCCATTCTTTGCATTACCGATTCATTAAAACTCTCACCATCTAAACAAGATTTATTATCCTGTCTTTTAACTAGCTCAATGACCATCTGTTTTAATATCAGTAGACAAATTGTAAAATGCTCTTGCTGTATTTTATGCGCTAAATTAATATATTGTTCTAATCTTTGTTCAAGAATATCTAAATTTTCTCCAATCCAAAAAGGATGCCAACAAACTAACAAGCCATTGTAACCCACATACTCAATATCTCCTGTATCTAAACCACTTTGAACACCATCCTCCAAAGGTTCTATAGTTGCTTGAATATGTTCTTTCCAATGTCTAACAAAAATATTAAACAAGGCGTAAACTTTAGACTTAATTTCTCTAGCATTAAATTGATCTAATATTTGTAAAGATAATTTACCAAAACGATATCCTGATTCAATATCCTTAAGAGGCCCACATAAAATTAGCCCATAAAAACCATAGGCATAAGCTGCAAAAGATGAATTGCCATGCTGCACACATAAATCAACCATCGTAAAAGCAATCAGTGGTAAAAGTGCAGGATCTGCTAAATAAGCGGGAGGCATGGCTGTCATTAGTATCCTCATGGCAGCTAGCTTATGAGCATCAGTCATTTCTGGCAGGTTGACTAATTCTTCAATTGTTAACTCTGCTGGTGGAGTTTGAGACAATGAAACTCCCAACATCTCTAGCACCTGCAAATCTAAATCTAATGCTTCTCGCATTCGATTTTGAGCCACATAAAACTGAATCTTTTTTTCATATACTTTAACAGCATCAAGAATATTTTTACTGTTATTTATAACACTAGTAAACAATGCTTCTGCTTGCTCAAAATTTGTATTTAAATATTCTGCCTCTACTGTTTCTACATGAAGATCAAGAGTTAACTCATAATAGTTTTGCCAACAATCGATTGCAAGTAAGCTTAGACCTTGCCTCAGAAAATTTACAGCAGATTCGTAAGCAGCAGAATCTTTAGATTTACGTCCAGAAATAAGATTTAACTCAGCTAGTTTATATCTTTCTTCGGGAGAATCAATTAACTCATTACCGATATTGAATTGGTTAACAATATCGAAGATTTTTTCTTCTAAAAAGCCTTCGCCTATATTCTTTAATAGCAGTCTACCAATATTTAAATGAATCTCCTTTTTTTGCTCATCAGGTATTAATGCATAAGCCGCTTGTTGGACGCGATCGTGAAGAAATTTATAATCAATTACAAAAACATCAACATGATTTAATAGATGTGGTTGTTTATAGCTATCACTTAGAGGTATGAGTAAACCAGCTTGTAGTGCTTCCCAAATATCTAATGCTGTGTCATTATGAGAACTTTCATTAATACAAGATAGTATATTGAAATTAAATCGATTACCAATACAGGCAGCTATTTTTAAAATATTTTGTGTAGTGTCTTTAAGTTTTTGAATTTTACCGATCATTAATTCAACAACATTATCAGTAATTTCTAGCATCTGAATTCGCTGAATATCCCATTGCCATTGACCAGTAACCAAGTTAAACAAAAGCAGATTTTCATGATGAATAAACTTGAGTAACTGATTGATAAAAAACGGATTGCCAGCAGTTTTATTAAAAATCAATTTGGCTAACTCTTTAGAGTCCTCTAAGCTAGATTTTAGACTGTCGCTAACTAACTGACAAACATCAGTAATTTTTAAATTTTGACAATGAATAATATTGACAGAACTACCCTTTTTTTCAATTTCCTGCAAAATTAACATTAAAGGGTGACTAGTATCAACTTCATTATCTCGATAAGCTCCGATTATTAATAAATATTGAATTTCAGTATCTGTAGTCAATAACTGAATTAATTTTAATGAAGCTAAATCTACCCATTGTAAATCATCTAAAAATACCACTAATGGATGTTCTTTTTGAGCAAACAAATTGATAAACTTTTGAAAAACCAAGTTAAATCGATTTTGTGACTCTGCTGAAGATAGTTGTGGTACTTCTGGTTGTTTCCCGATAATGAATTCTAGTTCAGGAATAACATCAATAATAATCTGAGCATTTGGAACTAGAGCCTCTAAAAGTTTTTCTTTCCAAGTGGCTAATTTTGCTTCATTTTCTGTTAGTAATTGCTGCATTAGCTCTTGAAATGCTTGAATCAGCGAAGCATAAGGAATATTGCGCTGAAATTGCTCAAATTTACCTGCAATAAAATAACCTCTATTTTTGATAACAGGTTTATGGATTTCATTCACTAATGCTGATTTACCAATACCCGAATAACCTGCAACTAATATTAATTCTTTATGTCCTTGATTAACCTTTTTAAAAGCAGTCATTAAGATATCTATTTCTGCTTCTCGACCATACAACTTTTCAGGAATTTGTAATTGGCTAGATTGATCCTGCTGACCAATGGAAAATTCAATTATAGAATTAGTTAGCTCTAACTGACTGAGAGAGTTTTCTAAATCAGCTTTAATTCCAAAAGCACTCTGATATCTTTCCTCAGCAGTTTTGCTGAGTAATTTCATAATAATTGCAGAAATTACTTGAGGAGTTTCTGGGATTAACTGATATACTGGTATAGGTTGTCTAGCAATATGACAATGAACTAACTCCATTGGATCAATTACTTGAAATGGTAACTGACCTGTAAGCATTTCATAAAAAGTTACACCCAACGAATAGAAATCTGTACGGTAATCAACTGTTCGATTCATTCTTCCTGTTTGCTCTGGAGACATATAGGCTAGAGTTCCTTCAAGCAAATCAGGATTACTGAGTTTGGGTTTTTCTTGAAAAAGTAGTGATGAGATAGAAAAATCAATAATTTTAACTTGATGAGTTTCTAAATTAACAATAATATTCTGTGGTTTAATATCTTTATGAATAATATAATTTTGGTGTAATTCACCTAGAGCTTGGGTAATTTGAATGCCTATCTTTAAAAAATCAGCTAACTCGATTTTTCTTAATTGGATAGTTTTGTAGAGAGAATTACCATCAAAGTTTTCTAACACAATGGCAAAGCCATTGTTATATTTTTCTAAGCTATAAGCTTGAATAACTCCTGGGATATCTAAATTTTTGATTAGCTCATATTCATGTTTTAAGGCTGCTATATCTTTTAGCTCAGGGTATTCTGTTTTTAAAAGTTTAATAACTACTAGTTTACTATCTTTATTTCTACTGGCCCGATAAACAGCGGTTTTTGCTTCTTCATCAATTAACTCTATAATTTGGTAATTTGATAATGTAATCATTTTTATATTAATATTTTAGATAAATTTACAAAATTTTGAAATAGTAATCTTATTATTTATAGAATAGCAAATACATTTTTAATATATGTAATATAACAAATATTAAAAATGTATAATACTACCAAATTATATAGGTTTGCAAAATCTATATAATGCTAAAGTTTATTGAGTTTGTCAAAATACACCTCATTAAATTAGATATACTTTTATAAGAAAGAATCCCACTCACCAATAATTTGTTTGGTGTATTTTATATTGAAGCATTGGTGTAGAATAGCTCGTGCTGCTTGCATTGCAGACATTACTGTAGCTTCCACGCAACCAGAATTGTAACCGTTGTTAATCCAGTCGCCAGCTAGGTAAAGGTTATCAAATCCAGATTCATCAGTTTTGAGTCGATACTTGGTACTTCCAGGTACAGAAAGTACATAGCGTTCTGATGGGTTAATGTTAATTCGCCAGTATTGAGCTTTAAAGCGTTCTACTCCCTGACGGTTTTGAAAATCTACTAGTAAATCCCAATTCAAACCTTGGGGATTTTTAGGGTGAGTAGCATCAGGCCAAAGGTGTCCGATGTAATTGTTGAGGAAGTTAATTGCTTGTTGGTCTACTGTTTTTTGAGCTTTAGCTGGGAAATCATATTCTGTTTGGGGAGGAATACCTGGATCTGCAATTACGCCAGTGAAATAAGCTACGTTATAAGGATAATGCTCAGAAGGCCAATTTTCTCGTTGCACTAACTCGCTCATATCTGCATAGACATCAAGTGGTTCAACATAAGCTCCAATCACGGGACTAGATTGTTGCCATCCTAATTCCGGTAAGGTAGGCTTAAGCCATATTTGTCCGCCTTGAGTAGTTACTGTCTTAACTTGAGTTAACATATCGTACCATTTTTGATGAGCTGGATTTTTTTTGGCATCGATTAGTTCACCGCAAATAGAGGGTAAGGCGGCTATAGAAATTCCCAGCAACACAATATCAAAATCATCGCCTTTGGTGAGGGTAATTTTGTCTACATTCTGCCAAGGTGTCCAATATGACTCAAGGTTAATTTCTTTATCTTGGAGTTTTTGGGCTTCTTCATCGACAATCTGATCGTAGAGAGGTTCACTAGGCCAGCAACGAACATCTTTAACTTTGATGAGTGGTTGATATTCTTGCTCGGGGTTTTTTAAATTTACTTGGCGAGCCAAAGTGATACTTGCAATTGTTTGTTGATCTTTATCCAAGTGCAACTGCTTGGCAACATGGAAGAACTTGAATTTTACACCACGACTCTTTAGCACTTCATATAGTGGAGTGATGACTATCTCTGCCATCCCTGATTGCATTTTCCACATGATTGCGCCATTGTATTTGAACAAGATAGTGGTGAGGACACGAATGGCTGTTCCTGCTGCTAGTTGTGGTTTATTGGCATTGCCTTCTGGAAAACCATACACTAAATCGTATAAGACGCGAATAAATGCTGATTTAACGCTTGATTCCCTAGCTCCGTGTTTTATTAGCCAGTCTTTGTAGTTGTACTCATCTAAACTGTCTAGAGAACGAAAATCAATTACCTCATCTACAAATAAACCCCGGATGTTTGCTAATGCTAAATCGATGAGTGTGAAACGCCAAAACATGTCAGGATTTTGCCAGTTTTTAGATTCTATTTGATGGCTCAAGTGTTCTTTAAAACGGTCTATTAGCTTAAGAATTAACTGGTGATGTTCACGTCTATGAGTTTTAGGATTTTTAGGCAGTGATTGAGCTAGGTTGTAGGCAAGATTTAAGAACGTTTTTTCAGAAGTCAAGTCTAGGTTTTGGAAGATATCGCCAATGTATTGGTTGATATTATTAAGCCATTTTCCCCAAAAAATAGGTTCTTGAAAAAATAACTGAATCAACTGGCTAGGAAATTGCAAGAGGCTACTATCTGATAAAAATTCCATTACCTCTTTGCCTAATGCTATTTGTTTAGCAACAGATGCTGAGGAGCTTTTGTCAGGATGCAACTGGTTGTAATTCTCAATTTCTGCGTAAGTCTGAATGACGAATTTGATGGTGGTGCAGATATGTTTCCAAAGAGAAGAAGTACCGCCACCTTTCCAGGGAACTAGAGAATTGGTAGGGAAATTAAAAGGTATATTTACCCAATTTTGATTGATGTATTCTTCTAAGACAATCAAACTGTGGGGTTTGAATGCATCTTCTATGGTGCTGAAAGGTCCGTTACCACCAAGTTCTTCGTAGCATTGGTTGAGTAAACGAAAGGCATTTTCATAGAATCCAAAAAAAATGTGCAGTCCATGTTCTTCGATGCGGTAGTCTGGTTCACAATCAGGTGCATGGGGTTTGATGTTACGTCCAGTTGCACATTTACCACCCAAACGCCAACCTGTTTGATAAATAGTAATGTCGTAAAGACTCTCCCATCCTGGTTGACTAGTTAATTCATAAGCGGTGGTTAATGATGCCATTCCACCGCCTAAGATAGCGATCTTTTTTGGCTTAAAGGTTTCGGACATATTTGTTTTTCTTTGCATGGTAAGGGTAAAGAAGGAAGCAGAAGACAAGGGAGATAATTTACTCAGTACTGGCTCAACGGCCCGCTAGCGCTAACAGCACTCACTAATTTTTCTATGGTGCTTGCCATACGGCTTTTCCATCTTTGAGGGTGAAGTCGAAATGTAGGACGAAACCAAGCTTTACGGGGATATTTACTGATTCGCTACCTGCGGGATAACCTTTGCCTAGTCCTAAGTCTTGGACAATTGGTTGGTTAGCGAAATTATTGATTTTTAATTGAAATTGATCGCCAAAACCATCAAAGCCAAAGAGTTTTCCCCCATAGAAAGTTTGTAGTTGCATGGGCGATTCAATCAGCGCTTGATAGCAGGCCTTTTTGCTGTTTTCTACGTCGCGGATTTGTTTGAGGGTAACGAGAGGGACGACTTTATTTATGAGATATTCGAGGAGATTAAAGGGTAACTGTAAGCCAGGAATGGTAATCTCGTCATTGTTAAATAATAAGCTAGCGATCGCTCTTATTGCTTCTTCAAAACTGTCCCATGTTTTGATAGCTTGGTGTTTCGCTCCTGTACTGATGCGTTGAACTTCTAGCAGGCGTGCATCTAGAGATTGACTTGTCGGAGAAAAGTCTTTAAATACTAAGGTATCTACGGTTAATAAATCCGGTTCTTGGTTTAAGTCAGGAATCTGAAATGTGCCAAATTGTTTAAAGAAGCCGTAGACTTCTCTACCAGAAACTAGGATGGGAGAATTATTTACGTACAAGTAAGGCATGAAGAAAGCTAGGCGTTCGGCAATGAATAAAGGCCCAACTCTTTTACCTACCACTGTTAACATCCAAAAGATGGCTTCTTCTTCATGCACAGTTCCTTTATCATAGTCGGGTGGATAAATAGAACTTAAAGAATCTATCTTGTTGAAAGTCAAGAGGAGATAGTTCGTCGCTGGGCGATATTCAATCTCTCCGTTATTGGGATCGTTAAGATATTTATCACACACCTCTTGTAACTTCGCCATTGAACCTTCAACGACAAAGCCGTACATTTTTGTCCCTTTGATTTCGTAGGGTTGATTAAAGGCCTGTCCATCTGCTCGCTCTATATATTTGGGGTATGGTAATTTTTTACCATCTCCCCAAAAGTAATTTTGGAAAAAGCTAGTCATATCTTGTTCCATATTTTTGCCTTTTTCCGCGAAATCTTGGAACAATTGCTCCGGTTTTTGTTGTATTTGGGTAAGGTAATTTGTGAATTTTTGCGGTTCTTGAAGTAGGGCAGTAAATTCACTGACAGCACCTAAAGCAGTATGGAAACTTGTTTGTATTGTCTGCAAAGGGTTGTTGGTGTTCATAGGATTTTGGGTAATATCTTCAGCATAAGGTCTTGTTTGAAGTGTTCCCTTTACACTGGCTTTTCTAACAAATTACTCAGATAAGCAATCTTGGCGGTTTACCACCAACGTAACCAGTGTTAATCCAATAGTCAATGTCACAAGGGCTTTCGATGGTTTAGGGGAAAGGGCACGATCGCACGATATATGCATCTGCTGCAACCGTTAACTGTCAATTCTTTATTGCACCAACACAAACAGTAATCAACACTAGTATAAAAAGTTTTAATCCAATCACGGAGTAAAGTTAGTGGAAACTGTAAGGCGATCGCCCCAAATACTAAAGTAAAAATCAATCAAGTGCTAGAAGTAACATTTACAGTCCAAAAGTTGTGTTAAGGATGAAGTAGCAATGTCTACGACGGGCTACGCCTACGCTTATTAATCACGAAAATTTGCCTGATAAAGCATGAACATTAGGGCTTTTATAAAGAATATTTACAGATGTTAATATTAACTTTTTGGTTTAAGTACGGGTATTCAGTATGGTTCCCATAAAGACCGTTCTAAAAAATTCAGAGCAAGTAACTCGTTTGTTTTCTCATCTCGAATTTGATGGAAAAAACTTCAATCATCAACCGGGTAGTGTATTGGGAAATACTGCATTAATTGCGGGAACCACCGTTGGGGCTGGGATTCTCGCTTTACCAGCCGTTACTCTGCCGTCTGGGATTGTGCCATCCACATCTGGGCTGATTGTTGTTTGGCTCTACGCTTTAGTTTCAGGGTTACTGGTTGCAGAAGTAACTTTAAACACAATACGAATAGAAGGACATCCGAGTATAGGTTTTTTGGCAGTTGTTGAGAAAATCCTTGGTAAGGCGGGAGGGCGACTTGCAGGCGGCGCATATTTGTTCATGCATTATGCTCTTTTGGTGGCATACATCACCGAAGGTGGAGAGATTTTAGGATCTGCGACGGCAAAAATCTGGAGTGTGCAGATATTGCCTACATGGGTGGGCACAACAACTTTCACGCTTTTATTTGGTGGCATTATGTATCTTGGGCGAGAAAAATTTATTGAGAAATTAAACAGCGCCTTTGTTGGAATTGTCATCGTTTCCTTTTTGGGACTATTGTTTTTGGCAGGAGGACACATTCAGAGTACCCAACTCTTATTTCAAAACTGGAGTGCCCTTGGTAGTGCTATTTCAGTGATGTCTGTGGCGCTATTTTTCCAAAACGTTGTGCCGTTAGTTGTGACGCAACTCGAAGGAGATGCCCGCAAAATTCGTCAGTCTATCTTGATTGGTTCTGTGATTCCTCTAATTATGTTCTTGGCGTGGAATGCCGTAATTTTAGGAAGCGTCAGTCCCGATATGCTACATGGCACATCTAACGGTAGAACTGTTATTTGACCCATTGCAAGTTCTCCGAGCAGGTGGCGCGGGGGAATGGTTAGGAGTGCTAGTATCCATTTTTTCAGAGTTTGCGATCGCTACATCATTCATTGGATTTGTGTACGGATTGCTGGATTTACTCAAAGATATTTTCCTAATTGCACAGGGCAAACTTTCTAGTCGCCTATCCCTCTATTCACTAGCTCTTTTCCCGCCAATGACTCTCGGAACCCTCAATCCCAGCATCTTTTTTACTGCCCTAGATTACACTGGAACATTTGGTATTTCAGTTCTAGGTGGAATTATTCCGGCATTAATGAGTTGGAAGCAACGTCAAGAACAAGAAAACTCAGATAGTATAAATCAATTACTCGTTCCTGGTGGGAAGGTGACACTTATTATCATGGTTGGGGTAGCATTAGCCATGATAGGCAGACAAATTCTCTCAATTAACACAAACTAAAACCATCAATGAAAATTGTGATGTAACATTAAAAATATATATTTGTAGTATATCTTATGCCAACCACAACCTTATGAGTGATTCTCGCCTCGTCAAAATTAGTAAATATCTCAGTAAATATTTGCGACACACACCGGATGCAATTGGAATTAAACTTGCTCCCAGTGGTTGGGTTGCTGTTGATGAATTACTTACTGCTTGTGCTAAAAACAAGTTTCCGATTACGCGTCAGGAATTAGAGGCGGTAGTTGAATCCAACGATAAACAACGCTTTTCTTTTGATTCTACAGGTACTCTGATTCGTGCGAACCAAGGACATAGTATAAAAGTCGATTTACAATTAGAACCTGTTGTTCCCCCAGATAAGCTTTATCATGGCACGGGGCGTAAATCTGTAGAGGCAATTCTGCAAACAGGACTTTGCAAAATGTCACGACATCATGTCCATTTATCAAAGGATATTCCAACAGCGCAAACTGTTGGTGCAAGACATGGAAAACCAGTAGTTTTTGCAGTATATACTGCGGCAATGCATCAGGCGGGTTACATCTTTTATTGTTCTGCTAATGGTGTTTGGTTAGTGGATTCTGTGCCACCTGAGTATCTACAAAAAATTTGAATAGAAAATTGGGTCTAATTTCTCCAAAACACCGTAGGGGCAATTCATGAATTGCCCCTACGATGGTTGTGTGCGTGATTTACGATTATTCTTCTTGATTTTAACGAGAGACGGGTGATTTTCATCCAGTTCCCATTGCATCGGATTATTGATAATATACTCTCGGATTCTTTGACAATCTTCATAACTACGAATAATATGCTCATAATAATTACGTTGCCAAAACGATCCTTCAACTTCACGGATCTGATTAATAGCCTTAGCAGCTAACATTTTAAATCGCCCTACCACTTTAGGCAATATCATCTTTCTACGCTCTTTATCATTATTAACATCTAAGGTTTCATAAATTTCTGCTGAATCCCAAGATTTATCAATAAATATAATTGCATGAAAATGATTTGGCATAATTACATATGGTTCTTCAGTACTTGTTATGCCAAACTATTAAGATATAGGCATCAAACAATGTCAAAAAATGTGTCAATAATCTGCTAAAAGTACTATAAA
>NZ_JBALBZ010000111.1:0-15148 GCF_036919495.1 Nostoc sp. | reverse complement strand
GCTTGCCTTTACCCAATGGACAAGTGGGAGTCTTTTTAGAAAATCGTCAACCCCTATTAGATATAAATCAAGTACGCGATCGCTCTTTTTCTGATTTAGCCCACGAACTCAGAACGCCACTAACTTCGATTCGCTTGGTTGCGGAAACTTTACAAATTCGCTTGGAACCACCTTTAAATCGCTGGGTTAACCGCCTAATGCAAGAAGTTGATCGGCTGATTAACTTAGTGCAAAGCTGGCTAGACCTCACCCAAATGGAAGCAAACCCAAACATCCAATTGCAAGCCAAAGCTGTAGAATTGCGATCGCTAATTGCATCCGTTTGGGAAACACTAGAACCCTTAGCAGTGCGCCAACATTTGTCTCTTTCTTATTCTGGCCCAGAAAATGTTTGGATTAAAGCAGATCAAGCCCGAATTTACCAAGTTTTTCTCAACTTGTTAGACAATAGCATTAAGTACAGTCTTCCTAGTACAAGTATTCACATTGAAGCGAAAATCTTATCAGCAAAGGATAATGATGCTGCTTCCCCAATTCTCGAAATAAATCTTATTGATTCTGGAGTCGGATTTTCTGAGGCAGATTTACCCCATGTTTTTGAGCGATTTTATCGAGGAGATAAAGCGCGAACCCATTCCTCACAAGATGGTAACTCCATAGGAGCGATCGTTGGCAATGGATTAGGATTAGCGATCGTTGAGCAAATTATTCACGCCCACGGTGGTTCAATCAAAGCTATGAACCATCCAGAAACTGGTGGTGCGTGGATGCAACTCCAATTTCGTGAAGTTATGGCAAACTCTTTAAGCCAAGACTATAGTTAATAGTAATCTTCACCTTTAAGATAACAAGTGTGAAAGCTGTCGATTACAATCCTAATCCTCAAAGACCCGAACTCGCACGCGCCATTAGGCGCTTAGAACGAGATGTATTACGCATGGGTGCTTTGGTAGAACAATCATTTCGCCTCAGTCACCAAGCGTTATTTGCTCGTAACTTAACAGCAGCTGAGGAACTTCCCCGATTAGATAAAAAGATCGATCGCTTTTATCGTCAAATCGAATCAGACTGTACGGCGATTATGACGCTACAAGCGCCTACTGCTCAAGATTTGCGCTGTTTAAGTGCCTTTATGCAGCTGGTGCGCGACTTAGAGCGCATTGGTGATTATGCTGAGGATTTAGCTGAGATTGCGATTAAAATTTTTCCTTACGCGCCTCATTCGTCAATGCCCGACATTGAAACTATGTCCCTTCACGCGCAATCGATGCTAGCAACTAGCTTGAAGGCTTTGGGAGATTTAGATGAAGCCGGTGGACGCCGTTTAAAGCGCTTAGATGATACTGTAGATGATGCCTACGATCGCGTTTATCAGACTTTAGCCCAACAACGCGATGTACCTGGTGTAGTCGAGCCAATTGTACTGCTAGCACTGGCAATTCGTTGTCTGGAACGAATGGCAGATCATGCCACTAATATCGGTCAAAGGGTAGCATATATTGTCACCGGTCAACGCTCTTAATTGACATTTCATCAGTCCACAAGCTTTAGCCACTACCTCTACAAACAAAGGCTGACAACTCAAGCGACTTAGTAAGCTAAAAAACATCTAATTTGCATAATCGAATTAAATATAACTTTTGTGGGGTGAGTCGAAAAGCCCGTCCAGCTTATGCAATTTAAATATTTCTATATTTTTGCCTACGTATCTCTGAATCTTAAGAAAATATTAAATACTTAAAAGTAAGTTAACTAAATATTTTACTAAAAGCTTACCTATTCTTAAACTTGCACAATTAAAGTAACGGATAAACAACTGAAAAATTTCGGTCTATCTTACTTGTAAATACCTGAATCTATAAGTTGTTTCCAGAAAAAATTTTGAGCTAGCCTCTAGCTCTAATTGAGAAGAATACGCTGCCAATTATATAGGTAAAATTTGATACAAATTATTAGAGTTTCTTAATGATTGTAAATAGCGAGATTCCCTGATAATTATGTAGTTACGGTTAATGATATATTCCACAACTCCTAATTCAAACTCTTCTGTATTGTTAAATAGCTCTGCTTTGTGCGGACAATTACCCCAGCAGATATTTAGCCGTAGGGAAGTAATTCCACTTCAAAATGATGTACTTTGGCGCATTGAACACGGTGCAGTTCGTACCTTAACGTGGAGTGAAGATGGAACATTCATCACTCTCGGTTATTGGGGACTAGGGGATCTGATTGGCTATCCTTTGTCTAGGGTCAAGCCCTATCAGATTGAATGTCTCACAGGCGTAGAAATAAGCATTGTGCCACCTCATTTGTGGCATCAAGATATTAATGCTTTGTTGTCTCATATTCAACAGGTAGAAAATCTACTAAGCATTGTGCATCGAAAACCAATTTCGCTACGCTTATGGCAGTTTTTAGTATGGTTAAGTGAAAAATTTGGACGTGATGTAGATAAAGGTAAGTTAATTGATCTAAATATTACCCATCAAGATATTGCTGAAGTGTTAAATACCACGCGAGTAACTGTTACCCGACTCCTACAACAGTTGGAGGAAGAAGGAACGGTTTTACGTCACAAACGCCGCATTATTTTGCGGTTACAAAATAAATTAATTCAAAATTATAGTTCAGGACTATATTAAAGTACTTGTATTTCTCGGAGTATAAAGGTATTATCATGAGTGTGATTGTGTGTGAAATTCCTGAAAATAAAGTGTTTTAAGCATTTTATCAGGAGTGGATTATGTAGGTGTGAGTGAGAGTAATAACATGACAAAAGCATTCTGGAATCTTTGTAAGGTTAGTCCAATTGTTTTAGCTGCTGCATTTTTCGCTGCTAACAGCGCTGTAGCTGCTGAAGTCAACGAACAGGTAACAAATGTTGCCCAGTTATCTGAAGCTCAAGATTCTAATAATATTGGTCAGGTAACATCAGTTTCGCAATTTTCGGATGTGCAACCCACAGATTGGGCATTCCAAGCTTTACAATCTCTAGTTGAACGCTACGGCTGTATTGCAGGTTATCCCAACAGTACCTATCGTGGTAACCGTGCTTTAACTCGTTATGAATTTGCAGCAGGTTTGAATTCCTGTTTAGACCGGGTTAACGAACTGATTGCTACAGCTACTGCTGATTTGGTTACTAAACAAGACCTGGCTACTTTACAGCGATTACAAGAAGAATTTTCTGCTGAACTCGCAACTCTGCGCGGTCGCGTAGATGGATTAGAAGCCCGCACTGCTGAGTTGGAAGCTAATCAGTTCTCCACTACTACTAAGTTGGTTGGAGAAGCGATTTTTAATGTGTCTGATGTTTTTGGTGACAATAGAGCCGTTGCTTCTAGGACTGCTCCTGCAGGTCCCAAATTAGATTCCAACACAACTTTTGGTGACAGAGTTCGTTTGAACTTGTATAGCAGTTTCACTGGTAAAGACCAGTTGCAAATTCGGTTAACTGCGGGAAATATCGTCTCTAATGCTGGTGTGAGTGGTACTAACATGACCCGCTTGGGCTATGATGTCGGTAATGCGGACAACAGCGTTAGCATAGATAAAATCAACTATGCTTTCAACTTCAGTGATGCAGTGCGTGTCAAAATTGACGCTAGCGGTGGTGAGTTATGGGAAAACGTCAACACCTTCAACTCTGACTTTTCAAGCTCTGGTAGAGGTGCGCTCTCTCGCTATGGACGTTTTAGCCCCATATATCGCCAAGGTCAAGGTGGTTCTGGTATAACTGTTACCTTCAATCCTAAAGGCGCTATCAGCTTGAGCGGTGCTTATCTAGCTAACACTGCTAACAACCCTACAGATAATAATGGATTGATTGATGGTGGTAATGCTATTTTTGGTCAGTTATCTTTCCAACCCACCAAAGCCTTTAATGTTGGTCTAACCTACGCCCGCACTTATCAAACTAATAATTTTAACACCAACAACAACAACAACCTTTTCCAAAGTACAGGTAGTGCTTTTGCTAACAGACCTTTTGGCAATGACACTGCTACTGAATCCAATAACTATGGTGTAGAAGCTACTTTCCAACTAGGCTCTAAGTTGGCTCTAAGTGGTTGGGGGGGTTATACAACTGCCGATGCTAAGAGTGGTGTCAATGCCGGTGCAGATGCAGATATTTGGTACTGGGCTGGAGCGCTTGCTTTGAAAGACTTTGGTAGAGAAGGCAACGTCCTAGGTGTGATCTTTGGTCAACCACCTAAAGTTACTGGTGGCAGCGCAAGAGGTCTCGCCGCCAATACTAACTCTGACAGAGATACATCTTATCACTTAGAGGGTCTTTACAAGTTCAAGGTTTCCGATAATATTCAAGTCACTCCTGGTTTGTTGGTAATCTTCAATCCAGAAAACAACAACAATAACGACACTGAATATGTAGGTACTCTACGTACTACCTTCACCTTCTAAAATTTGCGATCGCAAATAAAACTCAGAATTAAATAAACAAAAGCCCGCCTTAAGGTGGGCTTTTGTTCAGGAAGAAAATTAACTATGTAGGATTATAATCTGGCTGATTGGATATATCTTTTGGGGGGCGATCGCTACTCCAAGCCCACCACACAGAGCCACAGTGACAGTAGTAAAACTCTTGCCATTTGCGACGACGGTCTTCTGTAAGTACAGGCGATCGCCGATTTAGCCAAACTTTTTCAGCTTCTCGGCTACTTGAGTGGCAATTAGGACAGCAAAAATCATAGGCATGTATTGCCTTATTTGTCCATTCAGGCGGAAGGGTAGCAAAAGCGTCCATGTTGTTACAAGTGTAGTAGCAATGGTTATCCAAAACTTTGAGGTTTTGAATTTAGCGGCAAACGGATATGATAAAATCCCGCAACACTATCAAACTGCTTAATCAATATTCTTATGATTTGATCTGAATCTATTCACTTTCTAGCCATTTACAGAGGTTTTCACTAATAGAACAACCATTTAGAAAGACTGCGAGAGCATCTCACAAATCAAAGGTTAACATGAATGACAACTAAAATAGTTACCATGCACATTATGGCTAATAATTAAATTTATGGAGCCAAATGTTGAAATTCGCCGTTTGTTAGATGTGATGCCTGCCTCTGGTCGGATGACGACAAAAATCGTTAGTAAGCCAGAACAGGCAAAAGTGATTGACGCCTCCTTTCCCCAACCCTGGAATCAGGCGCGACCGATATATATTAATTTCGATTTGTGGCGTCGTCTGACCAAGCCGCAACGAGATTTGTTGCTGTTGCAGATGGTTAGCTGGTTGACGGGGGTAAAGTGGTTTAAACCCGACATTTATCAAGGCGTAGTATTGGCGGGACTGTTAGGCGGATTATTAGAAGCAGCACAATCGGATGTGGTGGGTGTAGCCGTAGCTGGGGGATTAAGTGCGATCGCCACTTTTCGGATCTGGCGCACTAATAAGTCTCAAGAGTCAGATTTAAATGCCGATGCAGCAGCAATTCGCATAGCACAACGGCGTGGTTATTCAGAAGCTGAGGCAGCGCAGCATCTGTTATCTGCAATTGAAGCGGTAGCCAAAATTGAAGGGCGTTCTGGTTTAAATTTTACCGAGTTGATTCGTTGCCAAAACTTACGAGCGATCGCGGGTTTATCACCAGTAGGTATACCAGAAAGTTATAAGTAGAAATCAGGAAAAATACATTCGTCTAAATAGTTAAAGAATCAAGATAATATTTTGATGAATAAGTTGTCTCTCAGATTGTGATAGCATTTTTAGAAAGATTTTTAACTAAAAATGCTAAACAAGAAACTCATCACATATACTTCGAGATTACCTTTTCATTCTCCTTGGTTTATTATCATTATTTTTTCTGTTCTTGGCTTAATAGGTATTCTCAACCATTCTATGTGGCGAGATGAACTAAATCCCTGGCTCATTGTCAGAGATAGTGAATCTTTAGGAGATTTAATTGCAAATATTCGTTATGAAGGTCATCCTCTTCTATGGTATTTTTCTCTAGGACTTTTGAGAAAAATAGTCGATAACCCTATTATTATGCAAATTTTTCATTTGGCAATTACTGTTGTTTCGGTTACTCTTTTTTGCCTATATAGTCCTTTTAATTATCAACAAAAATTTCTTTTTTCTTTTGGTTTCTTTCCTTTTTATGAATATCTTTTAATTTCTCGAAACTATGCCTTTAGTATGTTATTTGTTTTTGCATTCTGTACAGTTTTTGCATCCAGAAAAAGAACTTATACTTATTTGGCAATTTTATTGGGTTTATTAGCAAATAGTAGTGCTTATGGTTTATTGGTATCATTCTCTTTATCATTGACTTTGCTAGCTGAATTTTGTTTTGATAGTGAACATCGCCAGCACTATTTTAGTCAAAGCCAAAAATACGATTTATTTTTAAGTATTGTAATTATTATATTTTCTTTTATTTTATGCATTTATATTATTACTCCTCCAACAGATAGTTATCTTCATGGTGGTTTAAATAATGGTTGGTTAACAAAATTAGATATCCGTCATTTATTGAGAAGCGTAAATAGAATATTTGGTGCTTATTTATTAATTATTCCTCAACATAAGAAATGGCTAGATTTAATTATTTGTGCGATTATTGCTTTATTAATGGTAATTTTAACCTTAATTAAATTATCTAAAAAGCCAGTAGCATTGCTTTTCTACATTATAGGTAGTTCTGTAATATTTGCCTTTACATACTTCAGATTTATAGGTATGCCTCGGCATTTTGGACATTTCTATTTAGTTTTGATAGTGGCTTTATGGCTGGGAAGTTATTATCAAGAGTCTCTAGTTCTACTCAATAAATTTTATGTTCGTCCAAATTCAATTATATTTATTCACAAATGGCATCATATCGCTTTAATGCTAATTCTTTATGTCCAGTTTTTGGGAGGTATTTATAGTTTTTCAAGAGATTTAGTTATACCATTTTCTGCCGGTCGAGAAACAGTTCAATATATTCAAAAAGCTGGATTAGCTAATGAGGTTATTGTTGCCAGTCGAGATGCAAATATGGCTCCTTTATCGGGTTATCTAAATCGAAAGCTTTACTATCCTGAGATAAAAAAAATGGGAAGCTTTACCCTATTTAAAAGTGGTCGTCAAGATGTCGAAGAAACTGAGATATTAAGCCAAATTAATTCCCTACTCAAAAATCAAGATGAGCAAAAGAAAATTTTGCTCATCTTAAATCGTAAACTGAATGTCAACCGCAATGATTTGAAAATTGTTCCAATTAAAGATTTTCAGAGAGGCTGGGTGGATACTGAACGATATTATCTTTATTGGGTAGATGAGGCATAAGGATAATCCGCCGAATTTTGCTAGGCAGATTTGAGTCAATTATCGAGGTAAAGAGAAGTACAAAATTTTATTCAGAAATATGGGATAGACTTTTTTGTACTGAAGCAATCAGCATTGACACCGGAACATATTGCTATGAATCTTTGTCCCGTCGCAATCGATAGCAAAAAAATTTCATTAAAGCTACAGTAACAAACTAATCCTAATCTCTTAGACGTTTTAAAATGCTGTTCTGTCTTAGAAACTAAAGACTTAACTGTTATCCAAGCAACATTTATTGCCCAAATACCCTAGAAGTAACGCTTTTACGTCCTTTGAGTTAGCTGGGCACCAGTAATAACTAGCTGCAATGCGTGAGGCTAATCTACACTGGAATAAGAGAATGTCTGTTTAACTAACTTAGATGTTCCATGCTAAGGAGTTTAGTCATACTTTCTCAATGTTGCTGATGTAGTGGTTACCTCGTGTGGTAAAACTTAACTTAAATTCTGTCAGTTACTAGCGGAGTTGATAGGAATGGGTACTTTAATTGTTATTGGCTTGATAATGGTTTACGGAGGCGGCGCTTGGAAGTTTTGGAATGGGTTTAGGCGGACTAATTTTAATCCAACTTTGACCAATCGCATTGGTTTGTCTTTGCTATGGCCAGCTTTGTTTATAACAAATCAATCCTATCGTCGAAACTTTAGAAAGGCGTTGAAGGGCTAGAGTTTACTATTAAGTTTAAAGTCATCTGAACCTAATGGTGGCATATATCCGAATATAAATCTAACCCAACAACCCCCTTTCCTGACTAGAGAAAGGGGGTTCTCTTTGCTCATCCAAGAAGGAGAGGAATTATGGGAGGCATAAGTTCGTAGTATTTACAAAGCAATCCTTTAGCGATTGGGAAGTATTTTAGCTGATGAATTTACGAATTATTTATTTAGTTAGCAGATGGATTGCTCCACCTACAGCTGCACCATCAAGAGCATTCCCAAGCGTATCTCTGCCATCGCCAGTAATTACGCCAGTTACTGCGCTAGTGCCTGCACCGACTCCGATATCTTGAGCAGCGTTGCGGTGACGACGATGGTTTCTCAGACCATTTGCACCATTGACAGCTGCACCAGTGACACCACCTCTAACAGCATTCTTTATTACATTATGCTTTCCTCTAACTGCTCCGGTGACTACATTGGTAACAGCACCAATACCTGCATCTCTTAATACTTGGTCATCAGCAGCAGCCGGCTTTGCGGGAACTAAGGTGACACCAGCTAAACTTGCAGCCATCAGGCTGGGTAGAAGTGTGCGCTTTAGGATATTATTCATTGTGTTACCTTCTCAAAACATCAAACAATTGGATAAAAGTAAAGTTACTGGAGTCAGAGAAAATCATATTTTTGCAATTGGACAACAGCAACTATCTATTGTTTGAGGACATATACATAATCGCATTTATAAAGTCATAACTGCATCACCTGAAAGCATGAATATAGATTAAGCCTTGAGAAGGCCTTGCTGATTTCTTAGGTGATACTAGAGATTAGACATTGATAAAATCAGCTAAAGGTGCAGTGTAGATTTTTAGGTATGAAAGTTTCATTTTTTCAGTCCTAGCAAGCGATTTATCATCAGAAATCGCGTACTGTTTACTCTATCTATCTAAGGATAGTTGACAAAATAACTAAACTAACTGATTGGGGTTAATATTTAATTCTCTTAGTTTAGCAGCCAAGGGTTGCGATCGCTCCCAAAATACAATGGACAGTTAGCAATGCAGTTAATTGAAATAGAACAAATTGAAGCGGCTTTACTAGAAAATGCACCTACTGTTGCCAAACTGCTCAACAAAAAAATTAATACCTTTAAATAAATTTTCTACAATTGGCGATATCCGATTGATAAGTTCCTGATGATAGCTAAAAACTTCTTGCATAATTTCCTACCAATATTTAATTAATTACCTCAATTATAAACAATCTCACTCAGCGCCCCTGTGCGTAAAAAAAAGGCGGGCTTTTCAGCCCACCTCACAAAATTTTGAGAATATTCTGTTGCTATTAACCCAACAATTGTTTAGCCTTAGCTAATACATTATCAACGCTAAAACCAAACTTCTCTAAACAAACACCACCTGGAGCTGAAGCACCAAAGCGATCGATACTAACAGTATCGCCTTCAGTACCCACGTATTTGTGCCAACCGAAACTAGCGGCAGCTTCTACAGACAAACGCTTGGTGACAGCTTTTGGCAAAATGGATTCTTTATAAGCCGCATCCTGTGCTTCAAACAGTTCCCATGAAGGTAGCGAGACGACACGAACTTTCTTACCTTCAGCCTTAAGTTTTTCGGCTGCGCCGACGGCGAGGCTCAATTCTGAACCAGTACCAATCAGGATGATATCAGGTGTACCTTCGCTATCAACAACAGTGTATCCACCCTTCGCCACACCCTCAATTGATGTACCTGCCAAGTTGGGAACGTTTTGACGGGTGAACGCCAACAGAGACGGAGCGTTTTGCTTCGACTTTTCGATCGCTATTTTATAAGCGCCAGAGGTTTCGTTACCGTCTGCGGGACGAAACACTAATAAATTAGGAATAGCTCGCAAGGAAGCTAGAGTTTCAATGGGTTGGTGTGTTGGCCCATCTTCACCTTGTCCAATGGAATCGTGAGTCATCACCCAAATCGAACCAGCTTGGGAAAGGGCGGATAAGCGGATGGCAGCACGCATATAGTCTGTGAAGATCAAGAAGGTAGCACCGTAGGGGATTAATCCTGAAGTGTGCAGCGCTATACCATTACAGATTGCGCCCATCGCATGTTCCCGCACACCAAAGTGGATGTTGGGGTTTTCGTAGTGCCCTTTTTGGAAGTCGCTTTTACCCTTGATTTCGGTCAGGTTAGAGTGGGTCAAGTCAGCCGAACCACCAATCAATTCAGGTAAAACCGCCGCTAGTTTGTTGAGACAGGTTTCTGAGTGTTTGCGGGTAGGCAGTCCTTTGTCTTCGGGGGTGTAAGTGGGTAGTACCTTATCCCAACCGTCGGGTAGCTTGCCGCTTAGGTAACGTTCAAATTCAGCCGCTTCTTGGCCATACTTAGCTTTGTAGTCGGCAAATGTTTTGTTCCATTCGGCTTCGTAGCTTGCGCCGCGTTCTACTGCTTTGCGTGTGTGGTTGAGGGCTTCTTGTGGAACATCAAAAGGCTCGTATTCCCAACCCAAATTTTTCCGAGTCAATGCTATTTCGTCTCCACCAAGGGCGGCACCGTGAACACCAGCAGTGTTTGCTTTATTGGGGGAACCGTAACCAATAATGGTTGTTACCTTAATGAAAGAAGGCTTATCGGTGACAGCCTTAGCCGCTTCAATTGCTTTAGCGATCGCTTCTAAATCCGTGTTACCATCTTTGACGTGTTGGACGTGCCAACCGTAAGCTTCAAACCGCTTAGAAACATCTTCGGTGAATGCCACATCTGTGGAACCGTCGATGGAAATATGGTTGTCGTCATACAGAGCAATGAGTTTGCCTAATCCCAAGTGTCCTGCAAAAGAACAAGCTTCACCGGAAATTCCTTCCATGTTGCAACCGTCACCTACAATTACGTAGGTGTAATGGTCAACAATCTTGGTATCGGGTTTGTTAAATTTAGCGGCAAGGTGCGCTTCGGCGATCGCTAAACCAACTCCATTGGCAATTCCTTGACCCAAGGGGCCAGTTGTGACTTCCACGCCTGGGGTCATGAAGTTTTCGGGGTGCCCTGGGGTTTTGGATTCCCATTGACGGAATTGTTTGATATCTTCAATGGTGACGCTATCGTAGCCTGTCAGGTACAGTAGGGCGTACTGCAACATTGAGCCATGACCGGCAGACAAGACAAAGCGATCGCGGTTAAACCATTTGGGATTCTTGGGATTAAACTTCAAAAAGCGATCCCAGAGGACAAAAGCCATCGGAGCCGCGCCCATTGGTAGTCCTGGGTGTCCCGATTTTGCCTTTTCTACGGCATCGATAGCCAAGAAGCGGATCGAGTTAATAGCCAGTTCTTCGACGGACAATTCTTTGGCGGATTGGGTTGCAACAGTCATAATCTCTTGTTTTTAACGACGGGTTAGCACTCTTCGTAGCTTCTCTTGTTGGGGTTATTTTAGATTCCCCATAGTATCCTCATCATCCCACTCCCGCTTGTCGATGGACAAGCGGGATCTCCTGAGTTTCTGGTGATAAATCAAGCTGATAATTGGGTCATGCTGAACGCTTAAGTCATATCGGAATGATATCTATGATACTTTGGGCATTGGGCATTGGGCATTGGGCATTGGGCATGGTGCATGGTGCAGAGGGAAGGGTGCAGAGGAGAGGAATTTTCCCCCTGCCCCCTGCTCCCTGCTCCCCTGCCTCCCCGCTCCCCTGCCTCCTGTCTCCTACCTTCTTTTAGACGTATTTCTTAAAAGCCAGTGTGACATTATGACCGCCAAACCCAAAAGAATTGGATATTGCCACCTCAACTTTTTGAGCGCGGCTATAGTTAGGCACGTAATCTAAGTCACATTCTGGATCGGGGTTTTCCAGATTGATTGTCGGTGGAATTTGGTCATTAGCGATCGCCAGCACTGTTGCGACTGCTTCAATACCTCCAGAACCGCCCAATAAATGACCTGTCATTGATTTGGTGGAGCTAATTGCCACCTTATAGGCATGTTCTCCCAAGGCTTTTTTGATGGCTGAGGTTTCAGTTGAATCATTAGCTGGGGTACTAGTGCCGTGAGCATTAATATAGCTAATCTGTTCGGGGGTTATGTTGGCATCTTTGAGCGCTAGTTCTATTGCTCTAGCTGCTCCCAGTCCACCAGGGACGGGGGAAGTGATATGGTAAGCGTCACAGGTCATACCATAGCCGATCATTTCGGCGTAAATGTGAGCGCCGCGACTGAGGGCGTGTTGCAGTTCTTCTAGAATTAAAATTCCTGAACCTTCACCCAAGACAAATCCATCGCGATCGCGGTCAAAGGGACGGCAAGCTTTATGCGGATCGTCATTGCGAAAAGAGAGGGCTTTGCAAGCGGCAAACCCGGCCATCGATAATGGTGTCACAGCAGACTCTGTTCCGCCGCAAATCATCGCCTGGGCATATCCCCCTTGAATTAAGCGAAAAGCATCGCCTACAGCGTTAGAGCCAGCAGCGCAAGCAGTTACAGGGCAGGAATTTGGCCCTTTAGCACCCGTATGAATTGCCGTTAATCCTGCTGCCATATTGGCGATCATCATCGGTATCATGAATGGACTACAGCGATCTGGCCCACGGTTGAGGTAGATAGTTTGCTGGTCTTCTAATACCTTAATGCCACCAACGCCAGAACCGATCATGACACCTACCTGTTCTGCATTCAGTTCATTAATAACTAACTGCGCGTTAGCTAGAGCCTGTTTTGCTGCCGAAACCCCAAATTGGGCAAATCGATCCATGCGCTTGGCCTCTTTGCGCTCCAAGTAATCATGTGGATCGAAGTTTTTTACTTCACCAGCAATGCGGCAATCATGGCGAGACGCATCAAAAAATGTGATGCGGTCAATGCCATTACGTCCACTCAATAATCCATCCCAAAATTCTGTTGCTGTGTTACCGATAGGTGTAATCGCGCCAACACCAGTTACAACAACGCGTTTACGTGTATAATCTGTCATGATTCAGTTAAAGGTGGCGAAAAAGCAGCAGGCATTAAATAGTACTGAGTTTCGTTAGCGTTAGCGGGGCGTTTAGCCCGTCCTGAGTTCTGAGTTTTGGAAGCGCCCAAAAATGGAGAAAACTCCAAACTTTTGCCTCCGAAAACTCTAACTCCTAAACCCTGTACAGACAAGGGTTAATCGCGTCTCTCAGCACTCAGTGAAAAGTCAAAGCAGTGGTTTTTGCCTAAGATGCCCAGAGGGGGCGAGACAAAACCATCTAAACCTCAAAGACTCAAAACTTTTTTAAGCTGATGCGGTAACTTTGTTATTGATGTAATCTACTGCGTCTTGAACCGATATAATCTGTTCGGCAGCTTCATCGGGAATTTCGATATCAAATTCTTCTTCCAAAGCCATCACCAGTTCAACGGTATCTAAGGAATCTGCTCCTAAATCTTCCATAAATTTGGACTGGAGAGTGATTTTGGTCTTATCTTCAACACTCAGTTGTTCGGCGACGATATCCTTAACCTTATCAAAAAGTTCCGTTTGGCTCATAAATAATAAAAGTCCTTAACCAGTTGCTAGGTTCTGCTCTTTACGGGAAACATTGTTTTGAGCATATACATCTTATCGTCAAGCGCGATCGCCCGTATACTACTAAGGGTTTTTCTGTTAGAAAATCCTTCCCTTTCCTCAAAAGAATCGGGTAATTTTTCTTAGAATTGGGTATAGGAGCGGACTATGGCATTGCCAAGAGAATGTAAATGTTTCGGTTGTCTAATTATTACTAACTTTTTTTACAATGTCTCGCTCAGTATTTACAGCCTTGCTAGCAATCAAAATATATAGACGCTGCGGCTTTGAACCTAGACGGTTAAAGAGACGGGGAACGTCAAACATCAGAGCTTAAATGCTAACAAGGAATAATAAAACAGTTATTGTTTTAGAGCGATCGCTCTAACCCAAACATACCTCTATGCTATCTCAGACACTTAAATATGCTTACTTCCCCGGTTGTGTTGCTCAAGGGGCCTGTCGGGAACTTTACCAGTCAACTCAAGCGCTTACCCAAGCACTGGGCATTGAACTGGTTGAACTTAAAAAAGCTGCTTGCTGCGGTTCTGGCACATTTAAAGAAGACTCTAAACTGCTAGAAGATACAGTCAACGCCAGAAATATTGCCCTAGCTGAAGAATTAAATTTGCCTTTACTTACCCATTGCAGCACTTGTCAAGGTGTTATTGGTCATGTGAATGAACACCTGAAAGAATGCCAAATAACTGATCCTGCGTACATTCAACAGGTTAATGGCTTGCTGAATAAAGAAGGCTGTTCACCTTATCGCGGCACTACCGACGTTAAACATCTTCTCTACGCTTTGGTAACAGATTACGGTTTAGAGGAAATTACTAAACGTGTTACCCGGAAGTTAAGTGGATTAAAATGTGCGGCTTTTTATGGCTGTTATCTCCTCCGCGCCCAAAAATCTATGCCCTATGATGACCCGTTCCAACCAGAAGCGATGGAAAATATGTTTCGGGCGGTGGGTGCAACACCAATTTATTACCGAGGCCGGACACAATGTTGTGGTTGGCCTCTTGCTAGTTATGCCACTACCCAATCTTTCAAGATGGCGGGGATGCATATTCAGGACGCTTTGACATCTGGCGCTGACTGTATAGTTACACCTTGTCCACTCTGCCACTTAAATTTAGATTCGCGTCAGCCAGAGGTGGAAAAGGTGATTGAGCAAAAGTTAGGTTTACCAGTGTTGCATTTACCCCAGTTGATTGCTTTGGCACTTGGGGTTAGTCCCAAAGAACTGGGTTTAGAACGCCACGTTGTTTCCACAAAGCCAGTGTTGGAAAAATTAGGATTTTAGTTTCTCAACTGGACATTTCGAGTTCAAAAGCTCAACTTCCGAGTTCAAAGGCTCAACTTCCGAGTTCAGAGGCTCAACTTCCGAGTTCAAAGACTCAACTTCCGAGTTCAAAGGCTCAACTTCCGAGTTCAGAGGCTCAACTTCCGAGTTCAGAGGCTCAACTTCCGAGTTCAAAGACTCAACTTCCGAGTTTAGAGGCTCAACTTCCGAATTCAAAGACTCAACTTCCGAGTTCAGAGGCTCAACTTCCGAGTTCAGAGGCTCAACTTCCGAGTTCAAAGACTCAACTTCCGAGTTTAGAGGCTCAACTTCCG
>NZ_JBALBZ010000110.1:0-30965 GCF_036919495.1 Nostoc sp. | reverse complement strand
GAAATCCGGCCAGGGATTAAAGTCCCGGCAAAAGAAACCCTGTTAACACCTCGGTTTTATACTACCGATTTTGATGAAATGGCGCGGATGGATATTTCCGTCAATGAGGACGAGTTACAAGCCATTCTCGAAGAGTTCCGCACCGACTACAACCGCCATCACTTTGTTCGGGATGCCGAGTTTGAACAATCCTGGGATCATATTGACGGGGAAACTCGCCGATTGTTCGTTGAGTTTCTAGAACGCTCGTGTACGGCAGAGTTTTCCGGCTTTTTGCTGTATAAAGAACTTGGCCGTCGCTTGAAAGGCAAAAGCCCCGTCTTGGCAGAGTGTTTTAACCTGATGTCACGGGATGAAGCACGTCACGCTGGCTTTTTGAACAAAGCTTTGTCGGACTTTAATCTGTCTCTAGATTTAGGGTTTTTGACTAAGAGTCGCAGTTATACCTTCTTTAAACCGAAATTCATCTTCTACGCTACTTATCTTTCTGAGAAGATCGGTTATTGGCGCTATATCACCATTTATCGCCATTTAGAAGCACATCCCGAAGACCGGGTTTATCCAATCTTCCGGTTCTTTGAGAACTGGTGTCAGGATGAAAACCGTCACGGCGATTTCTTTGATGCGATTATGAAATCCCAGCCGCAAATATTGAATGATTGGAAAGCCCGGCTGTGGAGTCGGTTCTTCTTGTTGTCGGTGTTTGCGACAATGTATCTCAATGACATCCAACGCAAGGACTTTTATGCCACCCTTGGATTGGATGCGCGAGAATACGACATTCATGTAATTAAGAAGACTAACGAAAACGCAGGTCGAGTCTTCCCCCTGATGCTGGATGTAGAGAATCCAGAGTTTTATCAACGGTTGGATACTTGTATAAGCAATAATGAGAAGTTGAGTGCGATCGCTAACTCCAGTACTCCCAAATTCCTGCAAATCTTCCAAAAACTGCCGCTTTACATCTCCAGTGGCTGGCAGTTATTACGGCTGTACCTGATGAAACCGATTGATACTGTTTCTGCTCAAGGGGCAGTTCGTTAAGTTATAACTGGTTTGCAAAAGCTTTAATGGTTCTGCCGATTGCAGGGCCATTTTTTTTGTCCTAAATATTACAGGTAATTAGTACTGCGACGGCCATCTTCAACTACAAATGAAGCGCGTTTACTAATTGTGCCAAATGGGCTTGTGACATTTGACATAACTAGTACAGCGCGGCGTAAATCAAGCTACTATTTTAAAACTTCCAAAAGCCTTGATATACAAAAATTTTGACTTTTGACTTTTGACTTCCGCCTTACGGCACTAGTTTTTTATTCTTCTAACATTTGGAAGAATCGGGTAAAGTAATCTGGAAAAGTTTTCGCTGTACAGCCAGGATCTTTAATTACAATCCCTGGAACCTTCAAGCCAGTGACAGCAAAAGCCATTGCCATTCGATGATCGTGATAAGTTTCAATTGCCGCCGGGGTAATGGGGCCAGGCTCAATTTTCAGTCTATCTGGAAATTCTTCAACCTGGACTCCTAGCCGACGCAACTCTGTTACCACAGCTTTAATGCGATCGGTTTCCTTATATCGAATATGTTCCACGTTCCGAATGGTAATCGGTGAACTGGCAAAGGGCGCGATCGCTCCTAATGTTTGCACCAAATCCGATATATCATTCATATCAATATCGATGCCTTGCAATTGCTTCGGCCCCGTCACTTCGGTGTAATCATCCGAATCTTTAATTTGACAACCCATCTGTTCTAAGACATTCAGCCAGAGAATATCACCCTGACAGGATTGTTTGGTCAAATGTTTAACGCGCACCCGTCCACCTGTGACGGCGGCGGCGGCAAAAAAGTAAGAAGCATTTGACGCATCGGGTTCTACTGTATAATGTCGAGCTTGGTAACGTTGACCCGCTTTAATCTGAAATTGATTATCGCCGATTTGAATCACCTCCACGCCAAAATCTGCCATCAGACGACAGGTCATTTTGACGTAAGATTGAGAAACTAATGTCCCCTCAACCTCAATGTTCGTATCTTGTTGAGCATAAGGCGCAATCATCAGCAATGCCGAAAGTTGCTGACTTGTTTGGTTGGCTTTCAACCGAAAATTTCCGCCAGTAAATCCCTGGCTATAGACGGTGTAGGGCATAAACCCAGAGTTTCCCTCAAAGTTAACAGTTGCTCCACCCGTTTCCAGCACCGTCAGCATGTCACCCATCGGTCGTTCTCGCATTCTGGGAACGCCATCTAGCCGATATTCGCCGTTCCCCAGTGCCACCAGCGCCGAAATAAACCGTGCTGCTGTACCTGCCAAACCCACAAATAAATCTGCCTGTTTAGCCGGAATCTCGCCTCCTCTTCCCGCCACTTGGATTTGTGCCAGATCAGGATTTAGTGTAATGGGAATGCCCAATTGTTCTACGCATTTGGCAAAATACTCGCTATCTTCACTAAATAAAGCATTTTCTAAAAGTGAGTCACCTTGTGCCAAAGCTGCGACAAGCAACGCCCGATTAGTAAGACTTTTAGAACCAGGAATTTCTACCGTGGCATCCACTGGCCGATTTAGAGCAGGAATTGCAATGGTATCCACGTTAAACCTCTACGTAGGCAGTTAGCTACAACTTTATATATTGCCATATTCTGACCAAAAGGGGCAGTGACCTTAGGAAATATGTGGTTTTCAACCTTATTCACAATTCATATTTGGTATTTACTGTCAATGGCAAAGTCATCAATTATTTAGAGACATAGGCGCTCATAAATGGATATTTATTAAGTGTATATACATAATAGCCACAGTATAAAGTGGTAAACGCTATAAAACCTCCTCTCAAAAAATTTGGAGGAGTATGTATTGTCTCTGATGCCAAATGGATTGCACATTAAATAACTTTAATAAAGTTACTTTTGTAGGCTGCTTTCCGCTAATAAAATTCTATGAGGTTAGCTTTCGCCTCCAAGCGAAAGCGGCAAAGGAGATTTTGTACGTAAAATCACTGAACTATAGGATGAATTTAAAGCTGAATATAAATGATAAAAATTGAACCATGTCTATTAAACGTATAATTGAAGGTCTAAATGAGTTTCATGACAACTATTTTCTTACACATCGGGAGTTGTTTGAACAACTCTCCCATGCTCAGAACCCAGAAGTATTATTCATTACTTGCTCTGACTCACGCATAGATCCATGTTTAATTACTCAAAGTCAACCAGGAGAATTATTTGTTATCCGTAATATTGGTAATATAATTCCTGCTTATGGAATGCTAAATAACAGCGAAGGAGCGGGTATAGAATATGCTGTCCAAGGTTTAGATATTAAAGTTATTGTCATCTGTGGTCATTCCAACTGTGGAGCAATGAAAGGACTATTACAAATAGGTAGCCTTTCTCAACAAATGCCTTTAGTTTATGACTGGTTAAAGCATTACGGTGAAGCTACCCGCCGCCTTGTCTTAGACAACTATAAAGATTATACCAGCGATCAACTATTAAAAATTGCAATTGAGCAAAATGTATTAACTCAGATAGAAAACCTAGAAACATACCCAATAATCCGCTCTAAAATACATAGCAATCAACTTACTCTTCATGCCTGGATTTATGAAATAGAAACTGGTGAAGTCTTTGCTTATGATGCAAGCGTTAGTAAATTTAAAATTTTGCAAAACCGCCCCTTTCCTGTACCTAATCTCCTGACCCGATTAACATCAGAATGATGAACTTAACTAAATTTAATCAATCATTGTTAGTGGCTAGTAAATTTTCAGTTTCCAAAAATACTTATAAAATGCCAATATTAACATTCAAATTGCTGGATGAATACAAAGAAAACTTCCTATAACAATTTGTGAAATTTGTAGCATTGGTGGTCAATATAATTTATTCTTACCTTAAGATGATATGAACAATAGTCATCTTTAATCAAGAAGTACCTGTGAAATACACTATTTTACAGGAAAATATGCAGTGATAAAACTATTTATAGGAGTATTGATTAGCCTCTCGCAAAAAGGGGTCAATTGCGTAAACGCCCAGCATGTTGTCAGCAGACATCGCCACATTATTTAGAACTATTGAGTGATATCAAACTCAAATTATTAAGCGAAATAAAACGGGCTACAGAAGCAGAATACATCTATCTCAAGGTGATCCAACAGTCTAATCTTGATAAGCATCTTTTTCTGCTTCAGTTTACAGTTATTCTCCTAAAAGCGATCGCAATTCTCAATGTACTCAGTCAGCCTGGGTGAGATTAGGGCATCAATATGGAAATAGTAACAAAGAAAGGTGTATATAAACACGGTCAACCGAAAAAGTAGGTAATCTAGATTTTTTAAAAAAAGTAACAATTGTTGCTGATAGAAGCAGGCGATCGCGCTAAGATTTTGGACTTAAGCCTGATCCAACTCCAATAACTCATAACTCTCAACGAATAATTAATAATTCTTAATTTATGCTATGGAGCAACTCACTTGAGTTCTGGAGTTCAAAATATGATTTCTTCTAAAACTGAGATTCAATTACACCCAAAAGACAAATGACGAACGTAAACAAATTTCAAAGACTAGTAGAACTTGCAAACGATCATGGTATTATTTGCCAGCCAACACCAGAAGAATGCTTAATTGCATCCTTGCCTGGAGACGATGATTTCTTATTAGCTTTTACTTGGTCTGGTACAGTTGAGGGTGAGCCGCCAGAGCATGAATTAATCGCAATTAGTGTACAAGATATTGTCAAAGAAGTTACCGTTGCAGCTTGGCAGATTCCTTTTTATTTATTCGGAAACGTTTTAAGGCAGGCTCAGATGCTTGTCACTGCCCACAAAGATTTTGTTAGCTAAGAGACAAGCTACAGCTAAAAACTGCTATCCCTGTCAACTGTCTGTGGCAGGGATTTTTATCTCCTATTTTAAAGATTTAGTAAGTATTCTCTGCTGGCATTAAAAAAAACAAACAATTAATCTCTTCTTTTATTAATTTTTTTAACTATTTTAATTCTCTTAACTGTCTTAACTGTCTCTTAATGTAGTCGTTTAACTGTCTACTTAACTTTTTTATCTCTTATTAAATACTGGTATAGTTTTTTGTTAAATGAGTGAAAAAACAGAAGTAGCAACAATATAGAGTAACCACCTTAGATGCTATTTCTGCCCTTTATGTATGGTTTATAGGCTAGAATAAGCTGTGCAGACTGGGAATAATGCCTAAATAGGATTACATAGTAAATCAGTAAAATTTAAGCTAAAAAGCTACGTACCCTATTATTTAGTTTCTTAAAGGTTGAGTAAATTTTTCTCATATTTATCTGCTTGCAAGTTATGTGAAATCATGGTTTTATCAAGTTAACGACCAAGTTATATAAAGCGATTAGCTTGATAGCTATCTAATTGATAGTGAAGTTTAATGTCGCTATTGTTATCTAGCGGTTATCGCTTGGGTGCAGTACAGTTTTGACCTTTCTTTTAAAAGGAGAGAGGCTTTGAATCTTACTCCCCAACGCTAGAAAGGAAGGGGCTGGGGGTTAGGTCTATATTCCATGCAATTGGGAACTGCTATATCAAATTCGGGTAATTACTGATTATTAAAATATCTCCGCATTTATGGGTTTTTGCATCTATGCGTCAGTTCTAATAATAAGTTTTCAACTGGACATGATATCAGTCGGCATAGTGGGTTAAGAACAAAATTCAAAGCCCTATACATCAAATATCAAATAGCATTCCTGTCTAAGAGCAAAAAGAAACATATTGCTTTTCAAGTCCAATCCATAGAAATTCAAGTTAAGAAAGGAAAAAACAAATGGTCACTTATCCCATAGTATTGATTCCAGGATTAGCAGGATCGAGGCTACAAACATTAGAGAAAAAACCTATACTAGCACCAAATGGTGTGACAAGGGGTAAACTTTGGCTCGGTCTAGATATGGCGCCACCGGAAGATGATGAAGTAGATGGGGAGGGAACTGAAGAAATAGATGTGCAATCTCTGCCATCAAATGTAGTCGGATTTAATGTATCAGCATCTGATATCGAGTCAGATGAATCTACCGAGCATCCTCGTGTAACGAATTGGAAAAGGCATCTGAAATTGAAGGACGATGACGGCATAACTCCAGAAGTAGAAGAGAACAACTCATCAGGTATTAAATTTAATAAACCGGTAGATGGATTAGATGGGATTAGCAATTTATTTGTTAATCGAAACAACGTAGACTTGACAGCGAAATTAAAACCAGACGTGAGAAAAGTCAACTATTTTTTGGAATTAGTAAATGCGTTGTTAGACACTAAAGAGTACTCAGCACCAAAAAATTTGCTAGCTGCTCCTTATGATTGGCGAACATCTCCAAAAGGTTTGGAACAACGATATGAATATTTCTCTAATCTCAAGAGTGGTATAGAGACATTATACACAGGCAACGGTAATACACCTGTGGTAATAATAGCCCAGAGTCTGGGAAATAGGGTGACGCAATATTTCTTGGAGTGGATCAAAAATACTCCGCCCGCAGGACAAGCATGGATAGATAAACATATAGAACGATATATAGCAGTTAGCGCACCTTGGCTAGGTGCGCCACTAGCAATTCGTCTGGTGTCAACAGATGATGGATTTGCTTTAGGAGGAGCAAAATTATCAGACATTAAAAAGGCTTTACAATCCTTTTCGAGTATTCCTTGGCTATTACCGGTAACAAAGGCGAACTATAAATATTTCAACACACAAGGACAATTTGGGTTTCTTAGAAAAGAAGGTGTTAATCCAGGACAATCAGTAGATCCCAACAACTACACAGCAGAAACAATCGAAAATACGTTAAAACTTGGAGGAGCCGAAAGTACGACCCTGAAATATGTAAACGATCATTATAAAAATGATCGGAGTTTCAGTGAAGGAGAATTCGGAAGTGAAGCGGTAAAAACCCCACCTGTCAAGAACGTAGATGTTATTTATTCAACTGGTTTTAACACACCAGTGGGAGCATACTACTATCAAGAAAATGGAGAACTGAAAGTAGCAAGTTACTTGGGTAACGAGACAGGCAAATTACTACCGGTAAACGATGGAGATTTCATTGTAGTAAACGGAGTAAGAATGGAAAAAGCAGATAAAACAAGACAGTTGATATCAGATGATGGAATAACTAATTCAGGAGATGGAGTCGTCCCTTATGGCAGTTTAGCATTCTTTAAGACATGGGAGAAAAACCCCGATGTACCAGACCAAACAATAAATGCATATCCATTTATTAAGACTGAACCAAGTGGCGATCCTGAAGATAAATTAGTTAAATTAGGGATTGATTTCAGTCACAACGCAATTATACGACACCCAGATGTGCTTAAATTAATCTTCGGTATCTTGGAGTTGCCGCTACTAGAAACAATTCCAGTACCTGTTAAGTCATAAATTTTCAGAAGATTAAGTGAAGGTGGGTGTATTGAAATTTTCGCCACCCAAGCACTGTTGCAACTCTGACAGGGCAAACCTTTTGATCTTCTGCAAACTTTTGTACTTGTGCGATCTTTGTAATTGTCTCCCATAAGAGGGATTTACAGAAAGGCGATGTCTACGACGGGCTACATCTACGCAGACATCGCCTGATTCATATTTGGGTTTAGCAACGCCGATTAATTTGTGCTGATACCATCTCATAGTTTCCTATCATTGTCTTCTACCGCCTGGCTATTCTTGAGATAATCTCGCGTCCAATGGCAAGCACTTACCATCAAAGAATCTAGATCGAAATCCCACAAAATCAGGGTATTCCCACTAGCAGATGTCCTTTGAAGGTTTGCAGTTGCTTGCCACTTAAATCCCACAAAATCACGGTTTTGTCATCGCTAGCAGAAGCAATGGTTTTACCGTCGGGACTAAAGACCACGCTATGAACCCTCGTTCCTGACGAGCTTGTTTACTCTTACACATCAGTTAATATACTGGATATGTGTTTTTATGGTAAAATTTTGTTTTATTCAAAGACTTTTTCTAAGTAACGTTGAACTTGAATTGGAGCGATCGCAGTCAGGACTTTAGTCTTAGATTTGGGGACTTCAGTCCCCACTACAAACTGGACATCATATAATTTGGTTTGCTGCTACTCAATTGCTATTCAAAACGGTAGCCTGGAAGAATCCAGCAACTCACATACTACATCATGTTACCTAAACCCAAAAAGCACTGGACACCTTCAAATTGGGCAAGTTGGAAGCCTTTTGGCATTGGCGAACAGTATCCCAATAATTACTGGGAAGTGTTTCGGGCAATCTGGCTATCTCGTGACAAACTACCTTATACGTGGAATATCCTAAATAAAGGTGTCTGCGATGGTTGCGCCCTTGGAACAACCGGGATGAAGGATTGGACTTTAGATGGCATCCATCTTTGCAATGTCCGGTTGCGGTTGTTGCGGATGAATACTATGCCAGCTTTTGACCCTGTAATATTGGAAGATATTTCGCAGTTACAAAAGCAAAAAAGTGCCCAATTACGTGACTTGGGAAGACTCCCGTACCCGATGATTCGTCAACGAGGGGAAAAAGGCTTTCGCCGTGTGAGTTGGGATGAAGCTTTAGGAGTAATTAGCGATCGCATCCACGCTACCACACCAGACCGCCTCAGTTTTTATGTTACCAGTCGCGGTACTGTCAACGAAACTTATTATGCTACCCAAAAAGCTGTGCGGGCAATGGGAAGCAATAATATTGATAACGCTGCCCGCATTTGCCATTCTCCCAGTACAGCAGGACTAAAAGCTGCTCTCGGTGCTGGGGCTACCACTTGTTCTTATAAAGACTGGATTGGTACTGATTTATTAGTCTTCATTGGCTCTAACGTTGCTAACAATCAGCCTGTTACCGTCAAGTATCTTCATTACGCCAAGAAAGCTGGCACAAAGATTGTAGTTATTAATACTTACCGCGAACCAGGAATGGAGCGCTACTGGGTTCCCTCAATTGTAGAAAGTGCCGTTTTCGGTACAAAGTTTGCCGAAGACTTCTTCTTAATCAACATGGGTGGGGATATAGCATTTTTGAATGGCACTATTAAACATATAATTGCTAACAACTGGGTAGACCAGTCATTTATAGATTTATACACAGATGGGTTTGCTGAACTCAAAGCATCGTTAGAAAGCCAATCTTGGGAAGAATTAGAGCGGCTTTCTGGAACATCCCGCGAGTCAATGTACGCTTTTGCCAAAATGGTCAAAGAAGCGAATAAAGCCGTATTTGTTTGGAGTATGGGCATTACTCAGCATGAATGCGGCGAAGATAACGTGCGAAGTATCATTAATCTAGCTCTCACCAAAGGTTTTGTCGGGCGGGAAGGCTGCGGTTTAATGCCAATTCGCGGCCACTCTGGAGTTCAGGGTGGTGCAGAGATGGGATGTTACGCGACAGTATTTCCTGGTGGTAAACCCATCACTCCAGAAAATGCTGCCCAATTGAGTCAACATTGGGGCTTTGAAGTGCCAGCAAGTAAAGGTTTAATTGCTCCAGAAATGATTAACGCCGCACATCAAGGAGAAATAGAAGTGTTGGTTTCTGTGGGCGGGAATTTTTTAGAAGTGCTACCACAACCAGATTATGTGGAAGCGGCGCTGAAGAAAATACCACTGCGGGTACATATAGATATTGTTCTCTCCAGCCAGATGTTAGTGGAACCTGCTGATACTGTGGTGCTTTTACCTGCGACGACTCGCTACGAAATACCAGGAGGAGTCACAGAAACTAACACCGAACGCCGGGTAATTTTCAGTCCAGAGATTCCGGGGCCGCGCATTGGAGAAGCGCGTCCTGAGTGGGAAGTGTTTTTAGAATTGGCAAAGCGGGTAAAACCAGATTTGGCAGATAAGCTGGCTTTTGCTGACACAGCTGCTATCCGTCAAGAAATTGCTCAAGTTGTCCCTCAATATGCTGGTATTCAACACTTACAGCAAGCTGGTGACCAGTTTCAGTATGGTGGCTCACATTTATGCTTTGGTTGGAATTTCCCCACAGCCGATGGTAAGGCGCACTTTGGGGTATTATTGCCACGCCAAAGAGAATTACCAGAGGGTTCTTTTTTATTAGCAACGCGCCGAGGCAAACAATTTAATAGTATGGTGCAGGAACGCAAGGATGCAATTACTGGGGCGGTGCGAGAGGCGGTGCTAATGAATGGTGCTGATGCAACAAAGTTAGGTTTAAAAGATAGCGATCGCGTCCTTCTTAAGAATGATTTAGGCGAGTTGTTCTGTCAAGTCTATATTGCGCCAATTCAGTCAGGAAACTTGCAAGTACATTGGCCAGAAGGGAATGTGTTACTAGATAAAAGTAAGCGATCGCTTGAAGGTGTACCTGATTATAATGCGATCGTGCGGTTAGAAAAAATCTGAATCAAGTCTCATTTTTCCAGCTTTAACATTTCCAACAGCATATCCATTAATTTGCATCAAGACTACCGCAAAGATGAGTATCTCTGCGGTAGTTCTAAATTAACGTCTATTAAAGTAGAGCAAAAGGAGCCAGGTCTAGCTTAATTTGCTACTTTCAGTTATCTCCAATTCTAGAAAGTATTGAGAGTTCTTGGACTTAACTAACCGAATGCTTGCACCACACTCAGCATAAAATTAATGCGCTGCTCAAACTCTAGCTTTTTGACCAATGCCACAAATTCATCCGTTTCACCAGGAAGTTGATAGTCGGACGGCACTTGAATTATGCTTCCATCCTCCATTCCTTGTGCTAGGAGAAACCAAACGTCTAATTTGGCATTGGGACTTAGACTATTATAGGTTTGGCTGATATCGTTAGCTGCACCATTAATAATGTCGCGTTGTGCTTGCAGTTGCTCTTCTTGAGACAAGTCCAGGAATTTGTCAAACACTGCTTTGGCAAGAGCTTCAACGCTTAGAGGAGGTGCTGGTTGTAGCTGCTCTTTAAGATCGAGATAACCGAACCAAAGTAGGGCTAGCTGAGTATCTACATCAAAGCGTTGAAAAGTTTCTAAAGCTGGTCTTGTTGCTTCATCAACTGTGTAAGTCATAAAAAACTCCAACTAAGTTAAGGTTATTTTGATTTCCTCAGTTACTTACTGAGAAGATTTGCTTTTAGGACTTCATACAACTTAACGAACAAAGGCAGATAGATAACCTTACTTAGGGTAGGTATAGGACTCACTACATAAGACAGATATAGATAACTGAAATTGCTAGTTACAAAAATGCCTGCTTCAATGTATGGAAAGCAAAGATAAATGTTAAAACTTGAAGTAGCGTCTGTGACAGTAAGCGATCGCTTGAAGGGGTTCTTGATTATAATGCGATCGCGCCTCTGGAAAAACAAACCTAGATTACAGTAAGTTTATATCACCCATATCACTCCAAAACTTGCAGCCATGTCCGCCGCCAAAGATTTTGAATTCCCAAATGATGTAATATTTCCTCTAGGGGATTTATATAGTGACGAACCACCATTGGAAAGCGAATTACATCTACGCCAAATAATTCTGCTATTGCAATCTTTGGAATTGTGGTGGCGAAACCGCAATGACTTTTACGCTGCGGGTAATCTAACAATTTACTACAGCCAACGGCAGAAGAGATCAGAAGAATTCCGTGGGCCAGATTTTTTTGTAGTGCTGGGATGTCAACGCAAAGTTCGTAAAAGTTGGGTTGTTTGGGAAGAAGATGGGAAATATCCCAACATAATTGTAGAGCTTCTCTCGAATTCTACAGCCTCAACTGACAAGGGTTTGAAAAAACAAATTTTTCAAGATATCTTTCGCACACCAGAATATTTTTGGTTCGATCCCAATAATTTAGAATTTGCTGGCTTTATCTTGATTGGCGGTACTTATGAACCGATAGAACCTAATCCTCAAGGATGGCTGTGGAGTCAGCAGTTAAATTTGTACTTGGGTGTTTATGAACATAAATTGCGCTATTTCGCTGCGGAAGGGAATCTAGTTCCTACACCGGAAGAAGTCGCTGAACAAGAAAAACAACGTGCTGAACAAGAAAAGCAACGCGCTGAACAAGAAAAACAACGCGCTGAACAAGAACGACAACGCGCTGAACGCCTAGCAGCCAAATTGCGAGAACTGAACATTGACCCAGAAAGTTTATAATGCCAGTAGGGTGAAAATTATAATTAAAAATTAGTATCAATGATTCTCGACAACCTCTAAACCTGTCCTAGCTACTGATTTAATATCAACATTCTGATTGTTTAGCAGTACTACTATAGTGGTATTTTGATTGGGGAGATATGCAAGTAATGTTGCGAAGCCATAAGCTATACCACTATGCCCAATTGCTTTTGCCAAAGGAGATGAAAACCTTTCTACACCCAACCCATAGCTATAGCCTTCGCCATTATCTTTAAATTTCAACATTTCTTTCATCATCTTCGGAGAGAGTAAGGTTTTTTTGACAAATAACGCTTTAGCGAACTTTGCTAAATCCTCTGCTGTTGAAACCAATCCACCATCTCCTAAACCATTGCCATCATTGACTTTGGCGTAGCTATCTAGCTTACCATCCTTATGGCGATCGCCATAACCTGTAGCTACTTCTCCAATTGTCGGTTCGCGCAGTTCCGTGAAGGTATGTTTTAATCCTAATGGTTTTAAAATCTGACTGCGAATTGCTTGTGCAAGAGTTCCCCTAGTGATATTTTCAACAATCAGTTCCAAAAGAATGTAGTTGCAATCAGTATAAATAAATTTTTCTCCGGGATTTGCCTGCGGTTGCTCTCGGTACATATACTTAATAGCTTCTCTGGCTGTCCAAGGTTGTGAGCGACTTCTTTTGGCTGTAGCTTGAATAAACTCTTTTGTATCTAGGTACTCAGCAACACCACTGGTGTGGTTGAGCAGTTGACGAACTGTAATTTTGTCGCTGTTAATAATATGAGGACTGATATCTCTTGGTAAGTAGGTTGCGATCGCCCGATCTAATTCTATCTTCCCTTGCTGCACTAACTTCAGCACAACCACCGCCATAAAAGTTTTACTCATACTGGCAATAGAAAAGCCATCTGTGGATTTCATCCGGGTTTTAGTTGACAAGTTAGTGACACCAGATGCTCCCAGCCAAGAACCTTGAGGTGTATTAATATACATTACTGCACCAGGGATCTTCTGTTCTACAACTATTTCATTTAAAAGTGTCTGTAGTTGAGAACTTTTTCCTACGGTGGAGGTAGACATGACTTGTTTGGCAAGAGATTTTTCAATTACTTTCTGACTAATGTTATTACCCACAAAGTATCCTGTAAAACCAAAGCAAATTACAAAAACTATTGCAAAGAGAATTTTTCTGGAAGCCAAAAGTTTTAGGTTCATTTTACTTACTAAACAGAAGCCGGACAAAGTAGTTAGTGAGCATCAGCCTGACTAAATAATTACGAATTACTAATTAGTAATTGTTTGGTTACAGTAGCCAATACTCATAGCGACGTGCTTTTTTGTGTCCGCATTCGCTTTTAGCGTCTTATAGAGAGCGTCTTGTAACTACGAATTACTTTGACATCTGATATACAAATAGCATTACTTTGTTCCCAGATTAGTATCAAAATTTAGATTCACCAACTCTCATAAATATGAAAATGCCAACTAAAAGCAAGACCAAAGGCAGTGTCTGGGTAGTGGAAAATGGTAAAATGCGATCGCGTTTAGACCAACTCACCACCGAAGAACCTTTAGAAATTCGCCTCGTCCCTCTCCAGAAGACAGTAGCTGTAACTATGCGGACACCAGGGGCAGATTTTGAACTAGCTGCTGGTTTCCTCTACAGTGAAGGAGTAGTTAGCCACAGAGAAGATATCCGACGTATCAGTTACTGTGTGGATGAATTGGTAGATGGTGAACAACGCCATAACATCGTAAATGTAGAACTGCGGGATGGTTTGATTCCAGACTTACAACCTTTAGAGCGTCATTTCTATACTAGTAGCGCCTGTGGAGTGTGTGGTAAAGCTAGCCTTGAAGCTTTGCATCTGCGGGGATGTCCAGTGATTCCTGCTGGCCCAACAGTAACACCTGAGATCATCTACAGCCTACCTGATAAGCTCCGGGCAGCTCAAGGTATCTTTACAGCTACAGGCGGTTTGCACGCGGCGGCTACCTTCAATGCTCAAGGACAACTGTTAAACCTGCGCGAAGATGTTGGACGACACAATGCTTTGGATAAATTGATTGGTACAGCTTTGCTCAGTGACGAGTTGCCTTTAAATAATTGTATTGTTTTAGTAAGTGGACGCTCTAGTTTTGAAATTTTGCAAAAATCTACAACTGCTGGAGTTCCCATTGTCTGTTCTGTTTCCGCTCCTAGTAGTTTGGCGGTGTCTGTCGCCAAAGAATTTGGAATTACCTTAATTGGATTCCTGCGCGGAGAACGGTTTAATATTTACACTGGTTTGCAAAGAATAAACGCTGCTTAAGAACACGGATTTAACAAAGTTTAAGGGTTTAATTCCCTTGCCTCTAGACAGCACGTTTTGTCTCGGTGTAAAATCATCGTTACAAAACGTAATTATGAATTGTTTAATTACCTTCTAGCAAAGTCCAGAAGTAGCCATCTGGCGCAACAAACGAAAAACTCATTTCGCCAAACTCATTACTAATGATATCTGTAACTTTTTGTACAGTACTTGCTTTGATGCGATCGCAATACTCTTGTATTCCCTTAACCTGATAGGTATATAAAGACATACCCAAGCTACCTGGTTGGGCAGCCTCAAAGCGCGATTCTAGATTTATCTCTTCTGGGAATCGAATGATATAAAGTCTACCACTGCGTGCGGCCATCAAGTCAGACTTAGAAGAACGGGGATCATCAAAGGTCGTCACAATGAACTTTTCACCAGGATTAAGGTCAAAAATATCTTTACCTGCTGGTGAAGATTCATAGCTAGTTTCGACATCATCACGCACACGCAGCAAACCCAAAACTTCTTCATAAAACTTCAGCGTTTCTTTGCTGTCATCTTGAACTATGATTCCCATGTGGGTAAATTGACTAGTCTTGAGAGCAGCATTATGGTTAACTTGTCCGTAATGCGGTAGTGTATAGCCAAACCGTTGAAATAACACCTGTCGAGCTAAAGGTTGCAGTAGCAGCATTTCTCGTACACCAACTGCTGGCTCAATAAAAGGACGGCTTTTCCTCTCTTTGTTGTAGATGACTTCCCAATAAGGGATAGAGTACCTAATAGGCAAACCTGCCGCTTTCGCATCCTCTATATGATTTAAAATATTTAAAACATCTGCCGTTAAGCTTGTCGCCCAGCGATTTCCCTTAATTTTCATTGACGCTGTTCCCAAACCTTCATGGGTGGGGTTTTGCCAAACCATCAGCCGAATCAAACCATGATCTGAATTTTGGTGGTAGAGGCGGATTGAGCGTAAAGACGAATTTACCCCATATAATTGATTGGCTACATCTGCGGTTAATTCACCGATTTCACCAATGCGATAGCCGAATTGCTCCCAATACTGAATTGCAGAAATTGGCTCTGGAATGCCAATACAGACTTCATAGATACCTGCAATTGCGGTTTGTTGTTCTTGAGTCATAGCAATTTTGGATTTTAGATTTTATATTGGTTCAAAATAAATAAAGCTTGTCGCTGGCTCATAGCAAAAAGTCGATTCCTGTTAGAGAGCATTCGTGTTTAGAGGAAAACTTTTCGATTTACTAAAATTATGCAGAAATTGGAGTTCAGATGTGGTGAGATCGCGCCATTGACCCAATTGTAGGTTATCTAATTGTAGGTGGGCTATGCTAATTCTTACCAGTCGCAAAGTCGGAAACCCTACAGCCGCAGTCATGCGCCGTACTTGGCGGTTTTTTCCCTCCGTCAAAGTCATTTCCAGCCAAGCTGTCGGTATATTTTTGCGAAATCTAATCGGCGGATTGCGTTCAGGTAGCTGTGGTTCTTGTGGTAACAGCCTAATTTCTGCTGGTTGAGTGCGGTAATCTTGAATTTCCACACCTGTTTGTAACCTTTTTATCGCATCTGCATCTGGAATTCGCTCTACCTGTACCCAGTAAGTACGTCTATGGCCAAAACGCGGATGGGCGAGACGATGTTGCAATTGCCCATCATTGGTTAACAGCAGCAACCCTTCACTATCCCAGTCTAAGCGTCCCACAGGATACACATCAGATACATCAATATAATCTTTCAGGGTGCTATGTGTGGGAGCATCTTTTGTAAACTGGCACAGAACGCCATAGGGTTTATAAAAAATAATATATCGGTAATGATTTGTCATTTGTCATTTGTCATTTGTCATTGGGCATTAATCAATAATTCTTCTTCCCCTGCTCCCTCCTCCCTGCCCCCCTTCTCCCTCTCAATACTTCTGGGTTAAGCCCAAAATCAGGTAGATTAACAGTTATTCTCTAACAGATAATACCTTTTATGCGGAACATTACGCGTAGCTTACTTCCCTTGAACCAAGGATTGAATGCCTAGTGAACTCCTAACTAATAAAAATCTGTTTTTTCCATATCTCATGCTCTATGACCAACTACTTTCGCTCTAATGTAGATGCAATGGCTAGCTACATTCCCGGTGAGCAGCCTCAACGCGGTACACAGATAATTAAACTCAACAGTAACGAAAACCCCTATCCCCCTTCGCCTGCGGCATTAGCTGTGCTGCAAAATATCGATGGCGAGTGGTTGCGGCGGTATCCAGAACCTTTCGGAGGGGAATTCCGGCAAGCTGCAAGTAAAGTTTTAGGTGTTCCTAGCGATTGGATAATTGTGGGAAATGGCAGTGACGAATTGTTGAGCGTGGTGATTCGAGCCTGTACAGAACCTGGAAAGAAAGTAGTTTATCCCATGCCAACTTATGTGCTATATCGCACATTAACAGAAATGCAAGCTGCGGAAATTATTGAGGTTCCTTACAGCGAGGATTACAGTTTACCTTTAGAAGAACTAATTGCTGCTGATGGATCTGTAACATTCATTGCATCGCCTAATAGTCCATCGGGGCATGTGGTAGCAACAAATGATCTGCAAAAATTAGCCAGCCAGTTATCGGGAGTTTTAGTGATTGACGAAGCATACATAGATTTTACCGAAGAGAATGCATTGGCTTTGGTAAAGGACTACGAAAACGTTATCGTAATTCGCACACTTTCTAAAGGGTACTCGTTGGCTGGATTACGGCTGGGATTTGGGGTGGCAAATCCCAAGCTGTTGCAGGGATTGTTTAAAGTGAAAGATAGCTATAACATTGATGCGATCGCTTGTGCAGTTGGCACGGCTGCTATTATCGATCAAGCTTATAAAAATGCTTGTGTGGCAAAGATTAAAGCATCGCGGAATCAGTTAGCAACAGACTTAAAACAATTAGGTTTTCATCTTTGGGATTCCCAAGCTAATTTTTTGCTGGTACAGCCAAAAGAAGGAAACGCAGAATATCTCTATCAAAAACTAAAGGAACGGGGAATTTTAATCCGCTACTTCAAGCAGCCTGGATTAGATGATAAATTACGCATTACTGTTGGCACTGATGAACAAAATCAAGCTTTAATGGAGGCACTAATTTATTTGTTAGAGACTGGGGGATAAGGGAGCAGGGGGAGCAGTTGTGTAGGTTGGGTTGAGGAACGTAGACCTGAAAGGGCTTCCCGCAGGGTAACCCAACATATCGGGGGCTTTGTTGGGTTGCGCTTTGCTTAACCCAACCTACAATTTTTAACTTTTTCCTCCCCTGCTCGCTGCCTCCCCTAGTCACCCTACTCACCCTACCTTGCCTTAAGGGGGATAGAGATCATAAATTCAGCCCCTTGTCCTGAAATGGATACACACTCTAACTGCCCTCGATGCTTATTAGTCACAATCTGGTAACTAATAGATAGCCCTAAACCAGTGCCTTTACCAACAGGTTTGGTGGTAAAAAAGGGTGTGAAAAGTTGCCGCCGCACATTTTCGCTGATACCAGAACCGTTGTCAGCAATGCGAATTACGGCAAAATCGCCTTCAACAGTAGTACGAATTGTAATGATACTTGGCTGACGTGCGATATCGGCATAAGTCCGATGTTTGTTAAATTCTTCTAAAGAGTCAATCGAATTCGCGATCAGATTCATAAATACCTGATTCAGTTGGCCAGGGTAGCACTCTACGGGTGGTAGGTTTCCGTACTCCTGTATTACCTGAATTCCGGGAGAATTTGGTTCGGGTTTAAGCCGATTTTGCAAAATCATCAGAGTGCTATCAATGCCCTCATGGATATCAACGGCTTTGACTTCAGCTTCGTCTAGGCGGGAAAAGTTTCGTAAAGATAATACAATCTGGCGAATGCGATCGGTTCCCACTTTCATAGAAGCCAACAGCTTAGGTAAATCTTCCATCAAAAAATCTAAGTCAACCGCATCTATTTCATTTTGAACTTTATGCGGTAACTTCTGGTTTTGCTGCTGATAAAGTTGTACTACACTCATCAAGTCTTTGACATAATTATTAACGTAAGTAAGGTTGCCGTAAATAAAACTGACTGGGTTATTGATTTCGTGAGCAACGCCTGCTACCAACTGCCCCAAGCTAGACATTTTTTCGCTTTGCACCATCTGAGATTGGGTGAGCTTCAATTCATTGAGAGTGTGTTCTAGCTGTTTTGCTTTTTCACGCGCTTGTGTTTCTGAAATCTCTAACTCCTGGGAGTATATGTGCAAATTTGTGTAGAGCCGAGCATTTTCTATAGAGATGGAAACTTGCGAGGTTAACAAGTTCAGTACCTCTAATCGCTCTGCGGTAAAGACTCCGGTGGTGAGGTTATTTTCCAGGTAAAGAACTCCAGTTAGCTTACCCTGATGAGAGAAAGGCAAACACAAAATTGATTTGGGTTGATTGGCAACAATATAGTTGTCACTCACAAAACGTTCTGTGTGGCTAGCATCGTCTAAAACCAAATTTTCTTTTGTTCTTTCAACATAGTTAATCAGCAAAACTGGTAGTTTATGCTTTACTTGAAACAGACTCGACGATCGCACTGTCACTTGATCTCGCTCAATATTTCCTTCGGCTTCAATCACCCACTGGTTCTCTCGTTTTACAAGTAGATAACCCATTTGGGCCCCAGCATTCTCGATCGCGATCGTCATCATCTTCTCCAGTAGGCGACTTAGCTCCATCTCGCTTGAGAGTGCCTGGGATGCTTTAATCGCTGTGCTGATATCTAGAGTTTGGGTTTTAGCTTCAGAAATGTCCTGAATCTGCTTTGTAGCCCTACGCCGCTCAACTGTATCTCTAAAAATTTGGGAATATTGTTCGTCCAGTTGCCGAACTTTACCCGTAGCTTGCCACTTTAAATAGCCATAGCGGGCTTCTTTTAAATAAATTTTGGCAAAGTTTTTCCTATCCTTGGCTAAGTAAAATCGAAATGCTAGTTCGTTTGCCAAGGCTTCATTTTGTAAATAACCGTTTTCGGCAGCAGAAGCGATCGCCTTGTCATACAGTTCCATTGCCTGATAATCTTGTTGGTGAATCCGAGCAATTTCAGCTTGGATCAGCAGGAACTTATGTTGATAATTGGTTGGACAGTGCATTGCCCATTGCTGGAATTTTTCTAAGTTGGCATTTAGTTTATGCAGATAAATAGCTTGAGTTTCTGTATCTACCTCCGTATAAGCCCCTGCTAAGGCAATACTTTGGTGGAAATAGAAAACAGGATTAATAAAAATACCTCGCGCTCCCCCAACAAATTGTTCCGCATTCTCTCCATATTCAACAGCTTTGATAAATTCTCCATACCAGTTACAGAGCGCAAGTTTATAGATGTAAACTACAAATGCACTCAACATATCCGAAGATGCCAATGCAAACTCTAGCACTTGCCGTTCATCTGCCCAAGTTCCAACAAGCTCATCAATCTTGCCTGCTGGCTTAGTCAGGTTAGCGATCGCTTCCATAGCCAGCAGATGGTAGTTCAACATATTTCTGTCAATTTTGCGGAGGCTAGGAATAAAATCTTCGGCTACTTCTGCGGTTTTTTCTAAAGATTCATTTCCAAATAAGCATTGCCATAAAAAATTAACTGAACAATAGCCAGACCATTGATAAGAACCTGTTTCTAAACCACTATTAAATCCCTTCAATAAATAAGGTTTACTCTCGCTAATATGGTCTTTGTAGTGACAAACTAAACCGCCCCACATATTCAGAATATTTGCTTCTAATTCCTTCGTTCTTAAAATTTCATGTAAATGCAAAGATAGTTCCCCAAACTCATAACCTGAATCAACTTCACCGTATTGAAACACCAGATTAAAAGCATAAAGCATATAGCCAAATACCGAAATTGGTGAGTTGCCATACTGAACTGAAAGTTGAGTTATATTCATCGATGTGATATGCAACGCTTTAGATCCTAAAAAGTAGGCAATAGGCCAGACTTCTTTTAAAATGCGTTGAGCCATTAGCTTTTCTTCGTCTTGCATTTTTGGTAGTTCTGCGAGACTAAAAATTGAGCGATCGCCAATAACTTTTTTGGTATGATTAAGTTTTTCTAACAGATATGCATCATCGGGATAAGCTGTAAACTCCAAGTCTAAAAGCTCCAAAGTATTTAACCCAATTTTATATGCGGAGTTTAAATCATTCTCCATCCGATAACACATAATTCGATATTCATTCACCCGACACATATCAAGAGTAGTTTTAACCTGGCTAAAAGTCTGCTCGAAAATCAGCAAAGCTTCCTCATATTTCCCATTTAAAAATTCTGCTTCTCCAGATTGTAAATATAAATTTAATGTAAGTAAATAATTATCTTGCCAGCTATTTCCAGGTAGATAACTTACCCCTTTTTCTAGCAACTTGAGTGCAGTTACAAACGCCGAAGATGATTTTGCCCGTTGACCTGCTTTCAGATTTAATTCTGCCAGTTCATATCTTTCTGCTGGTTCCACAATCAATGAACCGCCAGCATTGAGATGGTTGACGATATCAAAAAGATGTTCTTCCAACTGGGATTTTTCAGTATTATGTAATAGTAATTTACCTACCTTCAGGTGTACTTGTTTTTGCTGATCGATTGGAATTAAAGAATAGGCAGCTTGCTGAACGCGATCGTGCAAAAACTTATAGTCAACTTGTACAGCAGTATCGCAGTATGTTGCCAATTCCAACTGATTCAACAACTGAGGAATTTTGTAAGTATCGCTTAAGGGAAGAATTAATCCCGCCCGCAAAGCTTCCCATAAATCAACTGCTGTTGCTGATGGAGATTTTTCGTTTACTACAGCTAGAATTTCTAAATTAAATCGGTTGCCAACACAAGCAGCTAATTGTAAAACTTGCTGCGTCGGTTCTGACAGCCTCTGAATTTTATTCACCATTAAATCGACAACATTATCGGTAATGGCTTGTTCCTGAATTTTGTTGAGATCCCACTTCCAGAAACCCGAACGATGATCAAATGTCAAAAGATTATCTTGATGCAGTACTTTTAGTAACTGAGTCAAGAAAAAGGGATTACCTTGGGTTTTTTGAAATAGCAAATTAGCTAAAGGTTCTGCCTGAGATGATTCGCAATTGAACGTGTCAGTAACCAGTTGAGTAATATGAGATGCTGCTAATGGCTTCAAAAGTAACTCTTCAACGGTTGCCCCAAATGCTTGAATTGCCTCTAGCATTAGCATCAGTGGATGGGTGGGACTAACTTCGTTATCTCGGTAAGCCCCAATCAGCAAGAGATACTGGCTTTCTGGGTCAGTCATCAGATTCTCGACCAGGTTCACAGAGGCGGCATCTGCCCATTGGAGGTCATCTAAAAACAGTACTAAGGGATGTCCAACAGCAGTAAAGGCATGGATAAATTGCTTAAACACCCGATTAAAACGGTTTTGAGACTCAGCAACCCCCAACTGCGGTACAGGCGCTTGCTGCCCAATAATCAGTTCTACTTCCGGGATGACATCAATAATAACTTGACCATTAACTCCCAATGCTCGTAGTAATTTATTTTTCCAAACCTCAACTCTGGCTTGGCTTTCAGCTAACAGTTGTCGCATTAATTCTCGAAATGCTTGAATCAAAGAAGCATAAGGAATATCTCGCTTGAGTTGGTCAAATTTGCCACTGATGAAGTAACCTCGTTGCCGGACAATCGGTTTGTGAACTTCGTTAACTAGTGAGGATTTGCCGATACCTGAATATCCTCCTACCAAGACAACTTCGCTCGAACCAAGGCTCACTTTCTCAAAGGCAGCCATTAAAGCTGCCACTTCTACTTCCCGACCGTAAAGTTTTTGAGCTATTTGGAATTGATGCGAAAAATCTTGCTGGCCTAAGGTAAAAAGGTCAATGCTGCCTTTTGTTTGTAGTTGTATCGCTGCTTGCTCTAGGTCAGCCTTTAACCCGTAAGCACTCTGGTAGCGGTCTTCAGCAGTTTTGCTGAGAAGTTTCATAGCGATCGCAGAGATTACCAGTGGTACATTAGAATTAATCTCGTGCGGAGCTACTGGAATTTTCGCAATGTGACAATGTACCAATTCCATTGGGTCTTGAGCATTCTGGAAGGGAAGCCGACCCGTCAGCATTTCGTAGAAAATGACACCTAATGAGTAAAAATCTGTACGATAATCTAAGGTTCGATTGATGCGTCCAGTTTGCTCTGGCGACATATAAGCCAGCGTTCCTTCTAGGAGGTTGAGACTACTGATTTCTGGACTTTCTTTCAACAGCAGCGAAGCGATGCTGAAGTCAATCAATTTTATTTTTTCGGTATTGGGGTTATAAAGAATATTTTCGGGCTGAAGATCCTTATGAATAATGTGCAGGGTATGTAACTCACCTAAAGTTTCAGTAATTTGAATGGCAATGTTGAGGAATTTCGTAAGTTCCAAGCCTGTATTTGATATTTGAGCTTTTAAAGATTCTCCACCAAAATCTTCTAAAACCAGTGCTAGTCCATTACTGTAACCGTTGTCGTAATTGATTAATTCATAAGCTCTGATGACACCTGCAATCTTCAGGTTTTGGATAATTTCATATTCGTGCTTAATCTGAGCAATCTCTTTGACAGTCGGATACTCTGCTTTGAGCAGTTTGATAATAACTGAGCGCTCGTTAGACTTGGAGTATGCTCGATAAATTACTGTGGTAGTAGCTTCATAAATTAAACTTGCAATACTATAGTCAGGGATACGAGCAATTAATTTAAACATTATTACTTGCCTGAATGTTGTTTTATAATAATTCCCGAAATTCAGGTTAAATTAACTCTTCAAATACTAGGTGAAGAAGGCAGTTCTTGCTGTTTTAATTTTCTTGATTTTCTCCTACACCTATACTCTTCCCCCAATACCCTGCCCTGAGCAGGTTTCACGTTTTCTTAGTGCCATTCACTATTGGATGTTGGGGAAAAGGCGATCGCTTGATATCTTATACATTATGTGTTAATTAATACTACATTTTTCAGGATAAACAGTTAATATGCTACATACTACATCTCATCATGCTAGAAGTCATCAACGACAGTAGAATGTAAACTAGCCCTTGAGCGTGGGCAAGAATTGAAACCCTTTCTCTAGTCACCTAAAGCCAATTCCCTACTAAAACATAGGGTGCCCAATAAAATGGATATCCTTTATCCTTCAAAACAAACTCCTGAGCACGACGTAGGGCTTCAGCTTTACTTAGATTGGCATTTTGTGTTAACTGTCGATAGTTTTAGCAAGCTAGTATTTGACCAACCGAAAATGATGAGTGAAGGCAGGTAGGGGGAGCAGGGGAGGCAGGGGGAGAAAATTTTTGTGATGCAACCTTAAATCCAGCCAGCAATTTCTATGCTCGTTAATGATTTCCCTAACTTTTCATACTCTGTTTGAGTTGCTTTAAGAATATGCTTCATTTGGACAGGCTCTTCTACATCGGCGGCCATAAAGGCTGAATTGAGGGCAATGATACGGATATTACCGCCAGGGGCGTTAAGTTGAGCCAGTCTTTCAAAGTTTAAGCCTTCGGTTGGGGTATCAGGCGGAAAAATCCGTCGCCAAATTTCAGCTCGATGGGCGGCATCTGGGAGAGAAAATTGAGTCACGAACCGAAGTCGCCGCATAAATGCAGGGTCTAAATTACTCTGTAAATTCGTCGTTAAAATAGCCATTCCTGGATAGGATTCCATTCGCTGAAGTAGATAACTGACTTCTAGATTGGCATTGCGATCTTTAGAATCTTTAACTTCACTCCGTTTACCAAAAATAGAGTCTGCCTCATCAAAAAGCAAAATTACACCCCCGCTCTCAGCCGCATTAAATATCTGCTGTAAATTTTTCTCGGTTTCGCCAATGTACTTACTGACAACAGCAGAAAGTTCAATTTTATAAAGATCGAGGTTCAGCTCATTGGCAAGAACACCTGCTGCCAGAGTTTTTCCGGTTCCGCTAGGCCCAGAAAATAGGGCTGTAATACCCAGTCCGCGTCTACTTTTAGATGCAAATCCCCACTTTTCGTATACTTTGGCCTTCTGTCGCACATGAGCCGAAATTTCTTTTAGAATTCCCTTCTGAAGGGGCGGTAATACTAAATCTTCCCAAGACAATTTAGATTCAATTCGCTCTGCAAGCTCATCTAATCCAGGACGAGCCTGGACGCGGCAACTTTGCCATAGAGCCTGTTTTAGGGAAGGAGTGGATGGCATTGTCAACTGCCCAACAGCTGCCGCACAGGCTCGACGAATCATAGAGGTACTAAGTTGAAACTGAGACGTGAGTTCTTGCAAGTCTTGCAGCAGCTTATTTGAGTCTGGTATATATTTCTCTTGCTCATGAAGTTGAATTTTGAGTTCGTCCACAGAGGTTTCCCAGGTAATTAACTGTTCTTGAGGTAGGGGTTTAGGAACATCAAAGCGAATCATTTGACGCTTTATGCCTTGAAGTGGAAAAAGTGTCGTAACGATCGCAAAACATTCTAGTTCCTCAAGCAGTTGATTAAGAGAAGCAAGTTGTAGCTTGTCGGAACGATCAATATCCTCACAAATTAGAAGGAGCGCTCTACCCTCCAAAATACATTCTCTTTCCAGTCGGCGGATAAAAGTCTCTAATTCATTGGGCTTGAGAGGGATACGATGGCAGTTCAAAAGATTTACCTGTAGATTAAAATGTTGACAGACAGCTTGGGCAATGTCGGTTTTATCCTCCATCTCTGAACCACATAGCTGAATGATAGGCAAAGAATTCTGAAATGAATTTAATTCCCATAGAGCCTTTATAGTATCTGCCAAGCATTGATGAGAAGGAATCAGTCGTTGTGTGTAGGATGGTAGCTCAGTAATTTCTGTCAGTAACGAGTCTATTGTTTTCACACCTATAAGATAATGAAGGATTCTCTCATCTATATGAAGAGATGTGCTAGTCAGGGTACTACCTGAGCCTAAGTCGATCAGTTTCCAATAGCGGAGTGCTCCATCGGGAGCCAAAGCGCTCCAATGGGCATTAGGCAGTGCACTAAGAGCCAAACCGAATGTTGGATGATATTGACTATTGCCACTGTGGACTTCAACACATAACTCTGAAAAGCGTAGGTCGATTTCAATAGCTGCACAAAATACTAATATAGAGCGCTCAAATTCTGAAAGTTTAAACCTTTGACAAAGTTGTTCTAAAGCTGGAGGCTGCAACATCACCGCTTTCAGCTTTATAAGCTCAGGTATATCTTGATTCGGGTTATTAGGCTCTATTTTAGAATTATTTTCAAGCTGATTAATATAGCTCTGAATAACTGTGTGCAGCTGGTTAATGACTGCGAGAAAATAATTTCGATTAGATTCATACCAATCTTCAAAATGATTTGAGTTATACATATAAGATTATCCTTATGAGCCGATTTATGGTCTGATATTATGACCGGATAATCGCTTACGATAAATGTAGTGAGTGCAAAGATGAGTCATACCGAAACGAATTGGTGTAGCCGCACATATTAGTCTTGAAGAGCTATAACAGCGCTATCGTTTATGGTTGGATGCAAAACGAAAGTCTGCTCATTCGACACTACCTCTAAATCTTTATAACTTTGGTACTTATATAGTTGTTGATGAACAACTTGAACTGTGTGAACCCCAGCATATAGATTTTGAGGCAGTTTAAACAAAATTCTGTTGTCTTCAACAATTTGTGGTTCTAATAGGTTTTCTCCTCCGTTCAGACGGAGCAGAGTTATATCCGCACTCAGATTCTTGCCATAGATGATTAGACTGCTCCCCGCTATAATCTGGCTATTTGTAGGCGATGCAACAATTTTCTCAATTTGCGGCTGATTCGATGCTCCTTTATTAGAACCTGGAGCAAGTGAAGATTTTTTAGATGCAATAAACATCATCGATACTTCATACGCAATCGAAGGTCGATAAGAACCTTGTAAGAGTGACCACAATCTAGACATCTGTTCTGTATCGAACAAGTTTGGCGCGATTCTTACTTGGTCTAACTGCTCGGTCAAAGCTTCAACAGAAGTCGATTCAATCGCTTGTGCCAAAAGACCGGAACGATTGATGGTTGCGACATGATTTAGCATTGCTCTAATCATGGCGTTAGATAAAACCGGAGTTTGATGCATGAGCTGCATGACATAACCCAACAGTATTTCCGTTTGAAAGTCTTTGTTTCCGTAGGCGGTCAATACATAATGGAGATTGATGGCTAAAGGGAGAATTGCACCTTCTTCTGTACTGGCTTGATGATGGGTTGGCTGGTAGCGATCGCTTTTACCCATATCTGCATTACGATTTTCTGAAACCTGGTAGAGAAACAGATTTAGCTGAGGTTGACCATCGACTCCAATAGAAATCTGATCTGGGGGAAGTGTAGTTACTAAAATATTTCCCATACTCGACAGGGCTGCATTCTGAACCAAGCCGTCTTCTATTAAGTTTTTAAATACAGCAGTTATCGCTGCGATCGCTAATCCATTACTCATAAGTTTCTACTAAATGCACTATCTTCATTCAGAGCTTTGTTTGTATAAATCTTTTATTTCACCCGTTTAAACCCTTCGTAGGCTACTTCTACTTCCTCAATTTCTATCTCTTGACTATTAGATTTAACATCTGAGATTTTGTAACGCGTAGGCCAGGCTGCTGTTAGTTCAAATTCTGCCTGGGCTTTTCCATCTTCATAGATCGTTAGAAGAGCATTTTTTCTTTGTTTAGCCCAGTTACCATCCTTAATTAACTCAAACCAGTTCCATAAAGTCATCGAACTTGTCATTCCTCGAAGTAATGTTAAATTTCCGCTCTTGGCATTACCTGGAAGTTTCGTTTGCACAAACTTTCCTTTGTTCGCCTTGCCCCATCGACCTGAAGTAACCTCACTAAACTCAATTACATCCTGCGAATAGTTAAATCCCTGACATTCTAAGAAAACTGCATCTACCACGTCGCTTGAACCATCAAGCTTTAAACCTAAATAGAAATTAGATGCAGTAAAAAAAACGGGACTTCTAGATGAGGTTGCCATAATTTCTTTCGTTGAACTAAATTATCTTAATGACTGGAATCAACAGAATTAAAAGATAAGGTTTGCCCTCTTTTAATAGAGGGCAAGTAATTTTTACGTGATAGCAATAGTGAATATTAGCTATTGTTCACGCGTAACTTCTTGAGCAACTAACTCTATCGTTTCGCAAATTAATTCTCCACCGGCAGCAGTCAATGAAGAGACTGAATACTTGCAGGGATAGCATTGCTTAATCTGCCATTCCATAACTGCTTTGCCGTCTGCATACGCAGTGATTTTTGCATCTTCAAGTTGTCCTTTCCAGTCAGGACTCTTACCCGTAGGAGGGTTAACTTTGTTAAACCAAGTATAGGCACTTTTGTCTTTACATCCAGCCAAAACAATCGTTGGGTTCAACGGTTTGACAGGTGTTGGCCTTGGTTGCATTGTTTTTTCTCCTTGTTTCCCAGAGCCAGCAACATGATCGGTGGGAGGAGCATCCATCCCCATATTGCTGAACTCCTTGACTGGTAAATCCTTGATCTTAGATCCGGCACTAAAAGTAAAGCTAGAACACTCGAGATAATCTGGACCTGGCATAATTTTCTCCTAGTAATTTCGTTCAATAAATAGTTGACTTGAGAAGATGGTTAGTTTTGTTCTGTTTCAAGAGCATTCCACTGGCTGATGCGGAAGACTACAAATTCAGCCGGACGTACAGGGCATACACCAACATCGATATATAAACGCCCCAAGGTCATTGTTTCAGGTGTATTGTTTTCAGCGTCACATTTGACGTAAAACGCTTGGCTAGGAGTAGCTCCGAACAATGCACCCTCGCGCCATATCCGCTCTAAAAAATTACTAACGGTATATTTAACCTGCGTCCACAATTCTTCGTCGTTCGGTTCAAAGACAGCCCACTGAGTTCCAGCTTCAATCGAGCGCTCAATATAGCTAATCAGCCTTCTGACGCTGATATAGCGCCATTCGGTTTTGTCCGGCTCAACCAGGGTTCTAGCACCCCAAATCCGAATTCCTCGGTTAGGAAATTTCCGAATGCAGTTGATACCTAGTGGGTTAAGGAGTTCTTGCTCTCTAAAGTTGACATCATAAGCTAAACCAGTAATTCCTCTGGGGACTTCATTCGCAGGAGCTTTGTAAACACCCCGCGATTCATCCGTTCGGCCCCATACGCCCATCATGTGCCCAGAAGGAGGAACAAGAATTGAACGCCCTGCATTTCGAGGATTAGGTACTTTAACCCACGGATAATAGAGAGCGCCAAACATAGAACGACGACCAAACTCATCTAACCAATCAACAACATCTTGAGGCCTAGTGCGATCGGGGGGAGGATCTAACACAACCATTCGATTGGTTGGCCCTGGCATATCCCCGCTAGTAGAACCTTCAGACATGCTGATCATGGTCTCCATCACACCATGAACTTGTTCAAGGCTTAAAATTTGAGCTTCATAGGCTCGCATTAAATCTGGAAAACATATCATTGTAATCTCGTCGATTTCAAAGATACCGAGAACGCCAGTTCGTTCGCTCCGATCCCCTTCTATTTCACTAGCAAATTTCTCAGGTGTAGAATTTGGCCCTGGGGGCAGTAGTTCGTATTCGCCATTCAAGGGCCGTCGGGATAAAGGCAGTCCAGGTTGAGCAACATCTCCAATCGAAATATACTTAGAGTTTTTCAGAGCCTCAACAACATAGGTTACAGCCTGGGTTTGGGGTTTTGGATCCATACTCAAGTGATTGTATTCCTCAAGCACTTGATTGTCTCGGCAGACTTTTAGAGAGAATAACTCACGCGGATTATGAGTTATTTCTACTTTATCCGTCCCCTGCGATTGACCTTTAATCTGGTCGTTGGCTTTATCGAGATTCTTCGCAGGAGGTAATGCACGAGGCGTTCCATCCTGAATTGCGATTTTAATGGGGCCGTTATCGAAGTGTTCAGTCCGGATGGATAAATTTAAACTTGGGCTATTACCGCGTCTTGGGATCTCTAAGGCAGGTGCTTTCCGTTTTGAATTTTCTTGGCCAATACTGGGGAGTTGCGTTCCAATACTTGTAACCCAACAGCGTCCGCCTCCATTTAGGAAATATCCTCGAACTGAGAAAGGTAAATATGCATCGAAGTCTGTGAACCCGTTAGAGTTGCGTCGGGCAAAGTATTCAAGATACTGAGTCCAACTTGTGACAAGCATGGGTTTAAAGAGTTCGGCCCCGCCTCGTATATCTTCAGTAAAGCCGATAAATCCTGCGACCGAAGTACTAACGCCCTCAATCGGACGACTGCCGCGATCGACTTCTTCAACATAAACGCCGGGTGCAAAGTAGTCTAGTCTAGCCATGTTAAATGCTCCTTGATTTGTTGGATAATCGATTGATATAGAAATTTAGTAGGCGGGCATAAGTAATATCTCTTTGGGGATACATGGTTTTCCGTCCACAAAAATATTACAAGTCTTAAACTGATAGCCAAATCGTCTCAGGTGTAAAATGTAGTTTCCAGAGGTCAAATTCTCAAACATAAAATACCCCTGCTCATTGCTAGTTACTGATTTCTCGGTTCCTTGAAGGATGATTTGAACTCGTTTTAATGGCTTTGAGTTAAGACTATTTTTGACAATGCCAGCAATGGCAACTTGCTGAGTTTTAGATGCATTCCTGCTGATAGCTGGAATTGAATTATTAACTCCAAAATGTCGTTCAGTAACCAAAGGTACAGTTGTTTTTCTCCATACATTAAAGGGAACAGTTACTGTCAAATAAATAGCAGGGCGTATGGGAATAGAAAGAGAATTCCATAAACTTACTACATCAATGGGTGGGTCGCTAGTGACTGATAATGATAAGTTGCCGTGGCCACGAAGATCAGGAGTTAGAAACTCCTCCCGCAATAGTCGGCTACGCATTAACAGCAGTAGAGTTTCAGACAGAAGATGAAGCTCTCCTAATACAGTGCGATCGCGGGCTGTAATCACAATAGAGATATCGAACCAACTGGGTGCTCTACATACTTCTGCAACCTGTCGTGAATCATCAAAATAGCGTTCCACCTGCCTGCCATTATTTGGCATTTTTTTACTGATTCGAACATCATACAGATAGAGATTAAGTGATAGCTCTCTATTACTATTTTCTAAGCTTCCAGGGTGACTAAAGTTTATTTGCTCAGTGCTAGTGAGAACAGATCCGTTAGTCAACATTTCAGCAAGAGTTTGAAGAATCGAATTCAGCATAAGCAGAAATCTAATTCGTTTCTATATACTCAGATTAAGCGATATCTTAGCCAATGCAATCAGACTTATGTACTAATTTAAATTCAGAATTTATAGTTTAATTATTTTTCAAAAATCACGATAAAAGCTCATTTTGGTAGAAACCTTTATCTGTATCGGCTCAATAAGTAGGGGTAGCGCAAGAAAATTATGATCTTAGAGGTCGCGGCATTATAGAATATGACACATGACGCAAAAGCAGTTGAC
>NZ_JBALBZ010000109.1:0-64825 GCF_036919495.1 Nostoc sp. | reverse complement strand
ATTCATTTTGGCAACAATGCGTCCAGAAAATCCATTTTGAACATTTTCGATTTCGCGGTGAATTAGTGCCAAAAAGCGATCGCGCATATTCACAGGCGCAACCAGCAACTCTCGATAAGACTTTTGCAGTGAGTATCCGGTCAAGAAATTAAATAAATCTGTAATATCAGCACCTAATTCTTCACGACAACTAAATAATCCCAAATCTGTATACAGCCGTGCCGTTTTGGGGTTATAGTTACCAGTGCCAATATGCACATATCGGCGTATCCGGTCTTTTTCCCGCCGTACCACCATGACGGTTTTACTGTGGGTTTTCAGTCCCACTAAACCATAGACAACATGAACTCCAACTCTTTCTAGTCGTTTTGCCCAGTAAATATTATTCTCCTCATCAAATCGCGCTTTTAATTCCACCAGTACGGATATCTGTTTGCCATTTTCGGCGGCGGCAATTAAGGCGTTGACTATGGGCGAGTCGCCAGAAGTCCGGTAAAGGGTCATCTTGATGGCTAATACATCCGGATCGTAGGCGGCATAGGTAATAAAGCGCACTACTGTAGCCGAAAAGGATTGATAGGGATGGTGTACTAGCAAATCCTTTTCCCGAATTACAGCAAAAAAGTCTTTTCCTTCGTCCGTCTCCAACGTATCTGGATCTAAACTTGGTTCCCTGAGTCTTTGCAAACGTAATGGTACAACAGATTGGCGTGGTGGATCTTTGAGTTCTGGCAATGGCAAGGACATAAAATACATTAAATCCCGCAGTCCCAAAAGACCATCTACTTCATAGAGATCGCTTTCTGTTAATTCCAAATCATGCAATAATCGCGATCGCACTATTTCAGGAGTCTGGGATTGAAGTTCTAACCGGACAGGACTTCCACCCAAGCGCCGTTTTCGCAATTCCTGTTCAATCGCTAACAATAAATCATCTGCTTCATCTTCTTCTAAGACCAAATCGGCATCACGAGTAATGCGGAACGGATGATATTCTTGAATATTCATCCCTGGAAATAGAGATTCCAAGTTATGAGCGATCGCTTGTTCTAAAGGTACACCAGTCCAGTTTACAGGTTTGCCGTTGTGCTGATCTCCCAATTCCGGCGGTATTGCTAAAAATCGTGGTAGCAGATTGGGGACTTTAACTCTGGCAAATAATTCTTCTTCGGTGTCTGGGTTTTTTACCACAACAGCCAGATTCAGACTGAGATTAGAAATAAAAGGAAAGGGATGACTAGGATCAACAGCCAGAGGAGTCAAAACTGGAAAGACTTGTTCCTCAAAATAACTGTTGAGATGAGTCTTCTGTTTTTGATTCAAATCTATGTAATCTAAGATATAGATGCCATGATTTGTTAGTAGGGGACGAAGTACTTGCTCAAAATGCTGATGCTCTTTCTTTACAAGAGGAATCAGGGTAGACCTAATATCGTCTAACTGTTGTTGTGGTGTCCGACCATCAGGAGTCAACAGGCTAACTTTCGCCTCTACTTGTTGCTTTAAACCAGCAACCCGCACCATGAAAAACTCATCTAAATTAGAGTTGAATATTCCCAAAAACTTCAGGCGTTCTAGAAGGGGCGTGCGATCGTCACAGGCTTCATGTAATACCCTGGCATTAAATTCTAGCCAGCTTAACTCTCGGTTAAGATAATATTGTGGATCGTTTAAATTGATGGGATTGGCGCTTTTTTTAGATTTTGCCATAATGACTTAAAAGCAGGCAGATATAGCCCATTTAACTGGGGGATACTAAACATAGTAAGTTAAATGGTGCATAGAGGCGCAGCAGCTTTTCCGAGAGTAGGAAAATGAACTTCATTTGTCCTTAGTTTGGTTCATTGTGGCAAACGGCAATTGTAGATTTTGGTCGTAGAGGAAATCTTTGTCAATCGTGATCTCTCGTGTGGGCAAGTTACTGTTATTTCTGATGCCATCTTGAGGCGGGATTCGCAATGTATACTTACCAAGGGGAACTGCATCTAGACGATAAAGACCAAATTCGTCACTTTCAGATGAAGAAATTCTTTTACCTTCAGCATTGATGACTTCTACCTCTATTCCTGGTATTGGCTTACCTGCGGCATCTGTAATTCTTCCTGCTAAACCATATTCTACTCTGACAGGGAAATCTAACTTAGTCACAGCAGAGCTTTCCACCTTAGCGACTATCGTACTTTTCTTCACAGAAAGTTCCACAGGTAATCCTTGTGGGTCAAATTGAACTACATATACACCTTCTGGCAAATTACCTACGAAGAAATTACCTTTAGAGTCAGTTAGAGTTTCAGCGACGGCTTGACCTTGCTTATTGATCAGTTGGATAGTAGATTCACTTAAATCAAAACCTTTCTTTGCTCCTTCTATGACAATTCGTCCAGCGATCGCACCCTTATCTTTACCAATAGAGGTATACTCCGAAGGAGTCATTCTCCCACCTGCAAAAGATAAATCTGATACTAGTGAGATAAAAAGGCGATCGTCTCCAATACCACCAAAAATGTTTTTAATCCTAGAAGGGATACCCTGATATTCGACTCTAGCGAATAAACCTGGTAACACACGCATACTAGCACCAATGACTGGGCCAATATCTCCATCTCTATATCCTAGTCCGATACGCCAACTTAAGTCTGAAAAGTTACTAGCATTACGATTGAGGGTTATAGTGTAACGAGTAGGCAAGTCACCCCCAGATTCAGTACCCAATGATACTAAATATTCTCTATTTAGATTATAGCTAAAGTCTGTTGTATAGATATCACTGACAGCGCTAAAAGCCAGACTGCTATTCTGTGTTGGTCGATAAAAAGCATTGAATAAATAACGTCCGTTAAAATCCGGTGCGCCTCTTAAAGATAAGTTAGAAAACGGACTAACTGAAAAAGTGGGCAAAATGTAAGTAGCCGAAGTCTTCTCATATTGGCTTCTACGAGCTATGACTCCCAGATTAAAAGTGTTACTAAAATTATATTGAGCTTCTATACTATGGTTAAAGCGATCGCGCAATTGAGTACTATATAAATAACCAGCAGGATATAATTCAGAATTTCCGAAAATTTGTAAGCGATCTAACTGGAAATCTAGATTAGCTGTATAGCCAAATTCACCATTAGAAGTGCCAACACTAGCAGCGAGAATTGCTGGATTTATTAACCGCCAAATAAAACCTGCTTGTGTTTGTGTTCTATCAGAGAGTACTTGCGCTGAACCTTCCAAAGTCAAGTCATTGGAAATTCCCTGACGCGCTTGAAAAAATCCAGCAAGCTTACCTGAGTCAGCGTTAACAAAATCATCAAATAAACTTTTCTGAATATAGTTACCAGTTAAACCAAAACCTGCTAATTGGGTGCTTCCGCCAGATGGTAACAATAAATCAGAAGCTCTCAGTCTTAAAGAACGAATTTCTGTAGGTATATTTAGGTTATTACGGCTAAAAACCAACAGTTCAATGTCATTGGTTTGACCAGCAGGTAAATTGACATCTAAAAATTCGTATTCTCCACTTAGTCCTACTTGCTGTTGAGCAACCACAACTCCACCAACTCTTAACTGTACAAAACTTGCTGGAGCAACTCGACCGTTAAAGCTTTGTACAGGCTGGGACTGTCTAGATAAAAGTTCAGTTGCACCATAGTCTGTATTAAATCTATTTAAGGGGAGATTGGTATGACCAACTTGGAATCCAGTCAGGTCAAGATGTGACAATAAAGGATGTAAACCGATTTGTTGACGACCAATCTGATAGATAAATTGATTTGAGCGTTTGAAGAAAAAGTATTCAGCAATCTCCGGCTGGTTAATAAAATCGTTTTCAAGACGTATACGCCACGAACCGCCAGCTAAACGTCCTCCAAAAAGAGTGGAACTATGCCAGCCTGAATTACCAAAAGTATTAGTAAAATTTAACTCTTGCCTTAAGTTTGATAAACCACTGCTAGGAGGTAAAGCTTCAGGTTGGAGATCGGCTGCTTGAGTGCTATATTCTCCATTATTTTTTCGCCAGGGTAAATCAACTATTAAAGCTGCATCTGAGGCTTTTAACTCAAGATTTATGGCTAATTTAGATTGTAAAACTGCATTACTAATATAAATAATGCCGTTGATTTTCTGAAGCTCATTTGCTGTTAGTGTAACTTCACCAGCAGGCGTTTTAAGTTTTGTATTCTCACTAGATATATCAGCAGTAAAACCAGCAAAGTTAGCAAAATCTAGCAATGGAATTAATAAAGTATTTCCACGCTGGATAATATCTAAAGTACCAACTTCTTGGTTGTTAATAATAACTCCTAATAATAAAGTTTGTGCCGCTAAAATCTTATTTTCGGCAAGATTATTAGGTAAAGAATTATTTTCTGCTGGTGGATCTGTTGAGTGAGGGGGCGATTCACCAGAAGCAGAATTTTTTTTGGTTTGGGTAATTAGCTTTTTAACCAGTTGGTCATTGACAGAGCTTTGTGGTGCCCTATATGTAGAAAATTCAGCTGGGAAGGGGAGGGTTTCTGGTGGGGCGATCGCTCCGGCAATTATCTTGTTTGTCTTCCCAATCTTGGCATCTAGTAACTTTGCAGAAGAGAAATTTTTAGAAGGTGCGATCGCAACTGTTGGGGGAGGTGTTAAATTTTGGTAGAGCATAAGTAAGCACAAAAGTTTCTATGAGTAGCCAAAAAAGTTTTCGGCTACCAATTCATGTCTAGAAAAGTGACAATTAATTTACTTTGAGAATTTGGGCTTTGGAATCTGCAAAATCTATCTACGGCGAAGAGAATTGTTCAGATTCCTAGCAGATGGCTTATTTTCAGACTGGTTATTATTAGCTGCTGGAACTGTGAATGGAATACCTTTATCAATTGGTACACCACTCAATTCACCATTGACATCCAATACGTAGTTTCCAGGGGGTAGAGTTTTAGTGATAGGTAACTTGATTTGACGAGTACTATCAGGTAATACTGGTGATGATGGTAATGAGCCTACATCTAATACAGAATCCGGTAACTTTGCGTCCGTTTTACCTGTATTAGCTATGGGTTTTGTAGCTTCAGCGCCTGGATATTGAGCAGCAGGCCAAATCGCATATTGACCACTTAAACGTATATAAGCATTACCTTTATTAGTAATATCAAATACAGCCTTAAGAGCATTCGGCTTGGTATCAACAGTAATAGAATTTAGGATACCAATTTTTTTAATCTCTCCCACATAACCATAAATTACTACCCCTAACCGTGCATTTACCCTCACTCCTTGAGATGATTTGATCGGGGAAACTGGGGAAACCTCTTGGAGATAAAGTACAGCACGGTGTTCACCTGGTTGGGGTTGAACTTTAGGACGAATAGCAAAGCGTATGGTTTGAGCGCCCCCGGCTGGAATTGTAAATTGAGACGGAGTAAAAACGATCCACTGATCTAAAGATTGCTCATTGGAAGCAATGTCTTGAGGTTTATTATCTTCATTCATTACCCAAGACTTGACAGTGGCTTTCAGTGTCACTGGTTCAGAAGCAAGATTAAGAACCCGAATAGTTTCAGTGCGTGTCTTATTACTATTAATTTTGACTTCCAATCGGGGTGGACTGACACCAATATTAATTGCTGAAGCAGAAGGTACGCCAAGAGCGAAAGCCCCTAGTAAGCTTAAAGCTATTTTGCTGAATTTTTGCAACGTTGGGATTGTGTTTTTCACTTTAATATTCCAGATCACGAAACTAACGCCGATTAACTGTTACCGTCACATTGCCACCATATAAACCCGCCGACTGGGCAGTTGAGAGATCCATTTTCAATTGGAATCCCCCTTGCACTAAAGCTGTGTTGCTATTTTGATCGCGAGAAATTTCGATGATGGGTAATGGTTCTAGCACTACTTGAACTGCCGAATTGGAACTCTGGGGATTACTTACCGCATTGTTGCGTCCATTTTCCGCCTTCATTTCATAGGTGGCATAGAGAAAACCCACTTGATCTGTAGGCACTCGCATTTGCCAAAAGTTGGGAAAATCACGGGTTATGAAGGTATTAAAACCCGGAGAAGACAGCAATTGTTGTGAATTGGCGACAGACTCACTTTTAGCTACGGGTACAATATCTGATGCTGATAAAGGAGGAATAACTAGTATTTGAGGAGTAGATAACTGATTAATATTTGTAGGTTCAGCAATTCTCAAGAAAGACTGCCCTAAAGAAGGAGGCTGTGGCAATACTAAAAGTGTTATGCTCACAAATAAACAATTAATAATTTCAGTCCATAACTTCTTTCGTGTTAGTAAATTGCTGTCACCCTGTTTACATTTATCTGGCATTTTGCATTTATCTCCACCATCCTTAAAGGACATCAAATAAATTTACTGACGCAGAGTTCAGCCTCGATCCAAGAGAATTAGAATAAAAACTGCGTAAATCTTGTCTAATATTAGGTAAGGCTAAGGGTAGATGAAAAATCTGTTGATATGATTAATCTAAGAACCTTAGCCCTGATTAACTAAAGTTGCTGAATAAAGGGATGAAAGTGTAATCAAAATGCCAATTCCGATACCTGTTATCCCTCAAACAGCAATACCAATTAGTTAGCTGTAGCCGTGATATTAATATCTGCTCCAGTATATGAGCCTGCTTGAGCAATGCCATTTCCACCTACGGCTACAGATAAATTAACGCCACCAATGAAAGGAGTGACTAAGCCAGGGACAGCATTATTGCTTGGATTAGCAGTACCATTGGTCAGGCTTGCTGTCGCACCGTTAGCACCTGTGAGGGTAGTGGAAGTTCCAGGTACTACGTTGACAGTAATGCCCTGGCCTCGAGGGCTGTTAGACCAAACTGCAAACACTTGAGGTATTGTCTTAGTCACTGCGAGAACTGTGCCGTTGGTATTGAATGGAGAGGCAGTATTAAGTCCACTGATGGTTGAATTTGCTGTACCACTTTTATCGCTACCGTAAGATCCAGTTCCATTTACAGTAAATGTCTGTGCAGATAAGTCCGCAGGTGTAAGGTCTAAATCAATTGTGCTGACAGTCCGCAAGTAGAGAACTTCGGGAACTGTGAGAGTAACGGCTACATTATTTGTAGCAGCCACTTGAGCATTTGCAGGTGCAACAATCATACTACTCAAGGCGCTAAAAAAGGCACAGGTAGCGGTGAGAACTACTAAAAATCTGGTCTTCATGATGAAAAATTTCTCCGTAATATTGTGTCTGTGTGAATTTAATTTGAGCTTGAGCAAATCTCAATATCTCGTTAAGGAAACAAAGTGATTTGAGTTTGATATCCGAGAAAGAATATCCCAGTACTTTTACCTTTTGCTGGTCTCGTATTATACGTTAATCATAGCTATTGTCTTACAAATCACCTCCTTGTTAAATCACCCACAATTCTGTGCCGTTTGTCCCGTTCGTAGCAGTGAAGAACAACCGCGTACCAACGACAGTAAGCTTGGCAGGGTTAGCAATTCCTGTAGTGTAAATATTGCTGAATTTCCGCGTACCAGAAACTGTGCCGTCGCTTCTCCACACTTCCCTGCTGCTACCATCAGAAGCCGCAAAATACAGGGTGCTATTGAGATTGACGAGACTAGTAGGAACACTATTATTAGGCTGGCTATTAGAATCGTTACCAGCCCAAATATCTTTAACTAGTACTGTGTTGTTATCAGTACCATCTGTCTTCCAGAGTTCGATACCACTTGCTGAGTCATAAGTTACAAAGTATAAGGTATTGCCGACGGCAGTCAAATCGGTAGGGCCAACACCAATATTTGGTGCTTGTGTAGTGTCATTCTTAACCCTTACAGTACCGTTTCCAGCATCACTCTTCCAAAGTTCTGGCTGAAAGTTATCGTTATATTTGACAAAGTATAAGGTATTGCCAACAGCAGTCAAATACTCTGGTGCTACGCTGTTGTTACCAGGTGTGGCATCTTTAACTAAACTAGCCGCTCCAGCTTGATACTTCCAGACTTCAAATCCGCTCGTACCATTATTGGCAGTGAAGTAGAGAGTACTGCCTATAGAAGTGAGGCTATTCGGCGATGAGCTAAATGTTCCCGTCCTGATGTCAATAACTTGTGTTCCGTTTTGAGTACCATCACTTGACCAAAGCTCAGTACCATAAGTGGGGTTATTGGCTGTGAAGAACAACTGACCATTGACATTGGTTAGATTCGATGGATTGGAACTGTTGATACCAGGGTAGATATCTTTAACGAGGGCAGATGTTGTCCCGTCATATTCCCATAATTCCTGACCATTCGTGCCATTATCAGCAGTAAAGAAGAGTTTGTTGCCAACAACAGTCAGATTGTTAGGGTTGGAACTGCCAGAATTAGGATTAATATCACTAACTATTTGGGCTTGAGTGCCATCATATACCCAAAGTTCTCTACCCTTGATTCCATCATTAGCGCTGAAGTAAAGCTTGTTATTGAAGACAGTCAGATTAGCTGGGTTAAAATTGCCAGAATTAATATTAGTCAGGCGAGTAGTATTAGCTACAGTACCATCACTCTTCCACACTTGAGAGTCAGTGCTACCATCGTTGGCAGTAAAGTACAAAATATTACTTGCTACTGTCAGATTGCTGGGGTTGGAACTACCAGAACCGGAGTTGATCTCAAGCATCCTCGCTTGAGCAGATCCAGACAAATTTAAGGTGTAGTAAGTGTTGGCAGAACCAGAGACGTAAACGCGAACATAATAAGTCCCAACCCCTAAATTGGCGTTTATAGTTTCATTCGTATTCCCTGATTGAGCAGATGTTTGAATTACACTAGCGTTGCTATCTAACAGTTGTACATCTGCATTGTCAATCAATCCACTAAGGGTGAGATTGAATCCACTATTGGTATTAGACTTGAAAGTGTAGTAATCAATAGTGTCAATATTACCCACAAAATCGTTGAAAGTTTGGGAACTATTTAAAGTACCAATATCTTTCGCTGTAGATAAGGAATTGGGAGCTTGATCTGCTGCTATGGCTTGAGCAGAAGTATTAAGAGTGTAGTTTGTTGCTACCCCTGTAGCAGGAGTAACAAGAGCGTAATAAGTACCTGCATTCAAGCTGCGCCGGATGGTGTCTATAGCAGTTCCTGATTGATTGGAACTTTGAATATTATTACCGTTATTATCTACTAGTTGTAAATCTGCATTTCCTGTTGCCGGTGTTAAGCTGAAGTTAATTAAAGCAGCAGAAGTCAAATCAAAGCGGTAATAATCTTTATTGTCAGATGAATTAACAAAATCTGAGTAGCTGTTAGTAGTTAATGGATTAATATTGCGAGCTGTTGCTAAAGTGTTACCCGCATTATCTACTGGATCTGAAACCAGCGAAATCTGCAAATTATAGTTAGTAAAACCTGATGTTGCCTGAGTTACACGAATGTAGTATGTTGTTCCCTGGCTAACATTGGTGTTGATAGACTCTGAAGCAGTGCCAGATTGAAGAGAACTGCCAATGATTGTCCCAGAGGAGCTAAGTAAGTATACATCGGCATTATCCCCTAAGTTATTTAGGTTAATGCTGAGATTCCCGTTGTTATTTAATTGAAATTTGTAATAGTCATTATCATCTACAACTGCACCAGTAGTACCTACAAAATCAGTAGTGTTATAACTGCTGATTATACCGATATCGAATGGGGTTGTAAATGTATTATCAGAGCGGTAACTTTCTAAGATGGTTTCAGATGAGAGACTGAGATTGTAGTTTGTATTACTCCCACCGAAACTATTTGAGTAAACTTGGGCATAGTAAGTGCCACCAGCTAAGTTAGCACGTATTGATTCTGGGGTAGTACCTGACTTAGCAGAGTTATAAATAGAAGTGCCAGAACTATTGAGCAATTTTAAATCGGCATTACTGCTCAAGCCATCCAAGCCCAAACTAACAATACTGGAACTGCTAATCGTAAATTTATAAGTATCGAAGGTGTCAGAGCTACTAAGAGAATTTTGAAATATGCTGGCGGTACTGATGAGAGAACCACCAATATAAGATGAAGATGTTGTATCTAAAGCCGTAGCTGTGGTATTTCCTGGATCGGGGAATCCGGTATAAGTTGCCATAGTTATTTATTATTTTCTGTAAAGCTCAAGCATATATACTGGCTACAAATTACTCATAGCAATGCGAAATAAGTTTATTACTGTTAATCGACCACCAATTTTAAGTACCAGATAAGGAAGTTCTTGCAAATACCAAGTTGCTTATTTTTTTCTAAAAACTTAGAAATTTTGTAACAATTTTATAGATTCATCTACAAAAGAGTTATGTATTAGCTGTTACTATGAAATTTTTAATGTTATTTTATATCTATCCTTCAAACTTCACTGCAAATAGAATTTAACTCTTAGGTAAAAGATGATGCCTGCGTAAAAGTACTTAATTTATTGAAGCTAATCTTTAAAATATTAAATTATTTATTTAGAGAATTTTAGTATAAAAATTTTCCCAATTAGATCCAAATTAAGAGTATTTTCAAGGAAAATAATTGATAATACCATATCTGTTTTTTCTTTGCTAACTCGCTTACCAAAGCATTTTTCGCGGCTTTGCAATATGTTTCAAGCTACTCGTCGCCGTCTCGCCCTTTGGTATACTACTGTTACTGCTGTATTACTACTACTGTTTGCCAGTGGCGTTTATTTATACGTCCGCAGTACACTGATTGAGCGCATTGATGATACCCTTAACCATGTAGTGGAAATAGTGGAGCGCTGTCTAACAACCAGCCGTTGTGCGTCTACACTGATATTTGAGCCAATTAATACTGATGCAGATAAATTTCGCATTAATGTAGAAGCCAGTTTTCGTGATAATGCAGACACCGTAGAAGATGACCACATCGACCTAGAATGGTTTAGTCCGAGTGGTGAATTACTTTGGTCAACGCTATCTGAACCCCTAAATATTCCCCTTCGTGCTAATCGTACTGGTGAAACTGTGCGCGTAGTTAAGGGCGAGAGTGACAATTCAAAATTAAAGACGCGATTAATCGCGCCTCTACCTTCACCACTGTTATTGCGGCAAGTGACACAACGGGTGGAAGTGGGGCGGCAAGTATTAGGATATCTGCGTGTTAGCCATCCTTGGTTTGAAGTTACTAAACCCAGTCGCCAGCTAATTTTTGATTTGGCGCTAGGTATTGGGTTAATGGTGCTTTCTGTGGGCGCAAGTGGTTGGTTTCTTTCGGGTAAGGCGATGGAACCTGTAGGGGAGTCTTACCAACGTCTCAAACAATTTACTGCTGATGCTTCTCATGAACTTAGAAGTCCTATTACTTTGATTCAAACAAATGTGCAAGTCGCCCTTGCTGACTTGGATTTAGCAGAGACAGAAACGACTAATTCTTTGCAGTATCGGCAACAGTTAAAGGTGGTGGAACGGTTGACGCAGCGTTTGGGTAAGTTAGTTAATGACTTACTCTTTCTAGCACGACAAGATAGTGGTATTAGCAAAGATATTTTTTCACCTTGTCCGCTAGATGCATTGCTGATGGAAGTGGTTGAAGAACAACAATTGTTAGTCCCGGAGAAAAAAATCGCTCTTTCTCTAGACTTAGTTGATCCTCCCGCCTCCGAAACTAGTCCCGAATTATTGGAAAATTGGTTTACCCTTGTGAGCAATTGGGATCAACTGGTGCGGCTGTTCACAAATTTGATTGCTAACGCCTTGCATTACACTCCAGCAGGTGGACGGGTGAAAGTGGAATTGGCGCGGATAGAAGGAATAAATCGCGTTTCTGGACTACGTTATACCAGCGCCCAGTTGCAAGTTAAAGTGAGTGATACTGGTGTTGGAATTCCAGCAGAAGCACTACCACACTTGTTTGACCGGTTTTATCGGGTAGATCCGGCACGGACTCATACAACTGGGAATACAGCTACAGATGGTGCTACTGGTTCAGGATTGGGATTAGCGATCGCTCAAGCTATTGTCGAACATCACCAGGGTCATATTCAAGTTGAAAGCATTCAAGGCATTGGCACTACATTCACTGTCACGTTACCAATAAATCTTGAGTCTTAATTCGGTAAGAAATTTTTGTTTCCTGTGATAGATGCAGATAAGTGAATTTATTTACTAATTTATATAGTAACAGTTGCAATATTCAGCATTTGAATTGCTTACTAACATCATATTTATATTATTGATACTTTAGCTGATTAATTAGTAAGCTGTTCTACATTCAAAGTGCATATATTAACTGCTAATTAAATTTGTTGTTTGGAAACTTTTCTTTTAAAGAAAGACAAATTGAATTCTATCAGGAGTTAAGAATGAATATGAAGTTTCAAAAATTTCGCAAGTCTGCTGAGTTATTTGGTGCTATATGCGGTGGATTACTAATCACTCTGCCAGCAATTCCTCAAGCACTAGCACAACAATCAGTAACACAACAATCTACTCCCAAGGTTAACCCTTGTCCTAGAATTTTCTACGAAGAACCACATAATAGTCAGGTTGTTGTACCACAGGGATGTCCTCCCAATGCGATAACACAAAGACTAGCTGCTCAAGGGCTTCTTCCCGTCCCTGCTACGCCATCACAAGAGCAAACAAGATTGGGTGTAGGTGGTGAAGCTCCACAATCAGGAGTCACACCATCACAGCCAGCACCAAACGATCAAAGTCAACAGCCTTCAACCGGGGCGGTTTCCACCGATCAACAACTACTACAACCACGGCAAACCCCCAGCACTACGATCGCACTGGCAAATGGTACTGTTAATGTCAGGTTAATAAATGACACTGGGGCTAATGTAACCTACCAAGTCATTGGCGATACAGCACCGCGATCGCTACAAGGTAAATACAATGTAACACTGCAAGGTCTAAGGGCACCAATAACAGTGACATTTGAACGAGAAGATGGCGGACAGTTGATAGTAACTCCACAGGCTTCTTCAGAGACAGGAACCTTGGAAGTTAGATTTAAGGAAGCCACGAATGCAGCACAGGGTAGAAGTGCTATGAGAATCGAACGAAACGGTTCAGTGTTTTTGAATTAGAAATAGTTTTGAGTTAGGAGTGAAGAGTGAGGAGTTAGTTATTAGTTATATGGTAGTGCGTTAGGCTAAAGCCATAATCCAGCCTACAAAAGAATTACTACTAACTTATAACTCCTAACTCAAAACTTCTACTCACCTCTGAAGCATTTTAGTTAGCTGATTCAGCAATTGCACTTCTTGCTTGCTGTCTTCTAATGTCCGCGCCAGTATAATCGCCCTTTCGTAAAAATTGCGAGCAGTTAGGTAATTACCTTGTTGCTTGTATAACTGAGCGTAAGACTCAAAAGATTTTAATTCTTCTCGCAAATCTTGCAATTCTTTAGCGAGTGCTAAACGTTGCTCTAGTAAATCAAAAGCCCGTTCGTAACGTCCGACAGCAGTGTGAGCAGTAACTAAACCGTCAATTGCCCGTAATTCATTAGTGCGATCGCGGTTAGTTTGAGCTATCCGCATTGCTGCCCCATAACTGCCAATGGTATCTTGATAATTTCTAGATGCTAAATAAGCATCTCCTAAATTATTTAAGGTATTTGCTTCACCAATAGCATCGCCAGTCTGACGGCGGAAAATTAAAGCATTTTCATACAATTTAATTGCCTTGTTATAATCTCCTAACCTGGCAGTTACCAAACCCAAATTACTTAAAGATAGTCCTTCGCCTTCAATGTTTTTGACACCGTGAGCAATTGCAAGTGCATCTTCAACAGAATTGCTGGCAGCAGCAAATTCTCCTTGTTGCAGAAAAAATGTACCAATATTATTTAGCACAAAAACCTGAGATTGGAAGTCTTTAGTATCACGAGCGATCGCTAATCCTCTTCTTAACGCATCTTCCGCTTCTTTTAAACTACCAAGCTGCACATAAGCCTTAGCAAGCAAATTGTAAGTTAAACCTTGTGCTTTCAGGTCGCCAATTGCGTGATATAGCTCCAGCGCCCGCAAGCAAGACGTAATTGTTTTATCGGCATATCCTGAAGCATATTGTTTTTCACCGATAGTCAGCAAGCTATCGGCTTCATCTCTTGATTGTCGCCCAACAGAACTATTTAAAGGGCGGTGGAGTTGTTGAGTAATATCAGCTGCACTTGCAGCTATGGGACTCAGCAAAAAAGTAAATAGTAAAAAGCTCTGTAAAAGTATTTGGGGACGAGAAATCGCACCTACACAAATTAAGCTTACCTTTTGCCTGGGAAATACAAGCCGTTGTTTCATAAAAATTATCCCTAAAGTTGTAGGTTTAAGTAGAAGGTCTAAGAAGAAGTTTTAAGTTTTAATTTGAAGACAAATAATATACGTATTTATACTTAAGCTATGATTGCGCTAAATCTTCCCCAAAGTATATAGAGCGGATATCTGTGGGTAATTTGTCCTCTAGCATAAGATAGCCTTCTTGGAGAAAATCGGCTACTTCGCTTGGAGCGATCGCTTCTCCTTCGGCTTGTAGATAGGCGGCGATTCTAGTTTCGCTCCAGTGGAAAGTTTGAGCCATTAACACGATTAATCGCAAAACAGGTGGTAGTTGGTCTAATGCCTGTTGTACATAGCACCATAATGGCGGCGAAGTCGCTTGCAGAGAATAATGAATTGCTTCTGTGGGTGGTACTTTAATCTCGTTAATACAGAAAGCTGTCATATTAATTAACCAATTTTGCATGGTTAGGGCTTCCTTACCTGATTCGGAGTCGGTTAAATTTAGTCCACCGAGTTCGTAGTAGATATGTCGCCAAGTGAGGGCAAACAGATAATCTGCCTGCACAGGCGATCGCGCCGAATGCCGAATTAAGGTATACACTATGGGACTATAGCGACAAAAAATCACCGTGAAGTACTTTCCGGCATCTGGATTTTGCTGAAACAGAGTCAGTAGTTCATGGTCACTATGATGGAACAGCGACTTCACCAGGGGATGATTAGCTTCTGGAAAATGGGGAATTTGCATAAGCCTTTCGATGGATAGTTGTTAAAATAGTTTTGGGAATTGCACTCCCGTAATTAATCGCATAATATCTTGGTGTTGCCCAATTTGTAGCCCCAACTCAGACTACTTGAATATTGATAAACTAGAAACAAAGACTTAATTTTAGTCTTAATCGACAATCATAAAATCGACTCCCTTATAGAATCCTTATTTGTTCATGGTTATAGCAGTTAGTGTGATATCGTTCCTCCTCAGTCCCCTTACCTTAGGCTCCTTTCTGCCTTCCCTGCCCTTAGATAGCCTCTTCTCTACTCAAGGCATTATGGTGATGCTGCTAGCAGCTTACGCTGGGGCAATGTGGATGTTCCTCACCAGTGCCCCAAAAGTACACACTGTAATGGTGTCGGATTTGGAGATTGCCCGACAGTTGTATGAAGGGCTGCTAGATTTGCCAGCAGCTGAGGTGCCATTGCACTATTACTACAACTACGAACAAACTATCGGCGCAACTGGCATTGATCCACTATATATGTCTACTGGGCCGAGCTTGTCTAGCAAAATGATGAATAATGCCAACGATGGGCTGTGGTATCAATTGAAGAAAAACACCCAGCTACATGTGATTACTGGGGCGAGTTTAGGTATCAAAAATCAGCAACGCCACGTTTGTTTTGATCACGACTGCCTGGAAATGATTTTAATGCGAGTCGAAGTGCGCGGTTTGAAATTCAAGATTCGCAACCAGAAGCCCCTGAATTTTTTGGTCAAGGACTATGAAGGGCGGGTTATTGAGGTGGCTGAAGTAGCGAATTAGTCGTTATATTTTAGATTATTTTAGGTTGGGTGGAGCTACGCACCACCCAATATTTTTATATAGCAGGTGAAGCAGGCTAAAGTGTACACACAAGTCGAAAAATCCTCTAACCACATTTTGTCAGAGTGAAACTGTCACACTCACCGACATCCCCTACAACTGAAGTTCAGGGCTGATAGCGAAAGTCCACTTAAGTGAACTTGGGCTATCAGACTGGGAATTCATTCCGAGGCGCAATAGAAACGCAGCGCGAGATTTATTAATACGGCTACCAACAAATCTGCACCTAAGACATGTAATAGGTAATAAAAATGGTGCGCTATGGCTTCGCCTAACGCACCCAACTGTTGAATAGTGAATAGTACTTACTAGCTCAACTGTTCAAACTTAAATTTACCTTTAATGAACTTGTTAAAGTATTGACCTTTAGACGGTGCATTGTCTAAGTCTTCCTTGACACTTGGAGGTACTTTGAAATACTCGTAAACACTTCCACTATCAAATTCAATAGTCAGTGTTTGAGTTTTTGGTTCATAGGTAAATTGCTTAATAACGCTGCCTTCAGGCTTAAGTAGCGGGAAGGCGATCGCATCCCGAATACTGGCACAATCAGTTAATAACATTACCAACCGATCAATCCCAATTCCTAAACCACCCGTAGGCGGCATACCGTATTCAAGGGCTGTCAAAAAGTCTTCATCTACACCTTGGGCTTCTAAGTCGCCAGCAGCTTTTCTTTCAGCTTGGGCTTCTAGGCGTTCTCTTTGATCGATGGGATCGGTAAGTTCTGAGAAGCTGTTCCCAGTTTCTCGCCCGACGATAAATAACTCAAATCTTTCCACCAAACCAGGTTGAGAACGGTGAGGTTTTGCTAGAGGCGAAATTTCTACTGGGTAATCAATTACAAAGGTAGGTTGAATTAAATTAGCTTCTACTTTCTCTTCAAAAGCTAAATTTAGTAACTTACCAATTGATTTCGCTTCATCTACACCAGGAATACTAGCATTTTTACTTGCTGTTTTTGCTTCTTCCAATGTTTGAAAAGAATTGAAATCTAAGCCAGTAAATTCTTTAACTAAATCGTGCATTGTCACTCGCCGCCAAGGTGGTGTTAACTCTATAGGTTCCCCTTGGTAGGTAATTTGCAATGTGCCGAGTACATCTTGGGCGACAGTGGTAATAATCCCTTCAGTCAGCGCCATCATATCATTGTAGTCGGCGTAGGCTTGGTAAATTTCAATCGTCGTAAATTCGGGATTGTGTCGAGTTGAAATTCCCTCATTGCGGAAAACCCGCCCCAATTCAAACACCTTTTCAAAACCACCCACAATCAACCGTTTGAGATGGAGTTCTGTGGCAATTCGCAGATACAATTCCATTTCTAAAGTGTTGTGGTAGGTGATAAATGGACGCGCATCTGCACCCCCAGTCTCACTTTGCAAAACTGGTGTTTCAATTTCCAGAAAATCTCGTTCTTCTAAATAGCGACGAATCCCAGCAGTAATTTGGGCGCGACGGCGGAAAGTTTGCCGGACTTCCGGGTTAACAATCAAGTCAACGTAGCGCTGACGGTAGCGCTTGGCAACATCCGTTAATCCATGCCACTTGTCGGGTAGCGGCAACAGGGATTTAGTCAGGATAGTATATTGTTTAACGTAGACAGATAACTCGCCCTTTTCAGTCCGTTTAATAGTACCTTTAACTCCCAGGATATCGCCTGCATCTGTGAGTTGTTTTAAGTGATTGAAGGCATCAGCATCAATATCTGCCATGCTTTCTTGAATGCGATTTTTATCCAAATAAAGCTGAATTGTGCCAGTTTCATCTTGCAAGGTGAAGAAAGCCAGTTTACCAAAAACGCGACGCGCCATAATGCGTCCAGCGATCGCAACTTCTAAATCAACTTCTTCACCACTGGCTAAATCGGCAAACTGTTCTTGCAACTGCGCTGCATGATGGGTAGATTCCCAACGATAGGCGTAGGGATTAGTCCCTAGCTGCTTGAGTTGTTCTACTTTCTCCAGCCTTGCGGCTCGGATATCTTCTTCCGACATGGTAACGAACTAAATAGGGCAAGATTAATTATAGATGCTTCAAAAGTTGAGAGTAAGAGATATTTGCACTTTGCAGATGATAATATCGCCAAACCAAATACAATGACACAAACTAAAGTGCGCTTGTGGAATGTAGATGAATATCACCGGATGCTTGAGACGGGTATTATCACGGCCGATGAACGGGTAGAACTGATTAATGGGCAAGTTATCCCCATGAGTGCCAAAAATCCCCCCCATGCAGCAACAACGCTGTGTGCATCTGATTATCTCAAGCGTTCGCTAGCAGAAGTTGCCTTAGTTCGGGTGCAAGATCCCATTCAGTTAAACCAATACTCGGAACCTGAACCAGATATTGCCGTTGTCCGCATTGATGCGCGAAAGTACATTGATCATCATCCTGCACCCAATGAAATCTTTTTATTGATTGAGGTAGCAGATACAACGCTAGACACGGATCGCAAACAGAAAGCACCTTTATATGCTAGTGCAGGAATTGCTGATTACTGGATTTTGGATGTGAATCAGCGTCAGGCTTTTGTTTTCCGCGAACCACTTTTGCAAGGCTACAATCTGAAATTTATTTTGCCGGAGGATGCAACTTTATCTTTGATTGCATTTCCAGAAATTGAAGTTCAGATTAGTCAACTGTTTCCATAAGTTATACCAATTCTGTATGAAGATGCGCTAAACCATATTAGGAATGAAGTATAAGAAAGAAAAACGCAAAGAAAGAAAATTTGGCGCAGCCTCACAGAGAAATCGTATTAGGTAACTGAATTTGAGTATGAAATTTTTTAAATAAAAAGTGCGATCGCTCGATCGCATTTTATCCAAAAGACTGTCATAGAAAATATTATTTATATCTTCTATGACAACGATTCAATAATCCAATGTACAAGTCAAACCTTTATTTATGATCTACTGTTAGCGAATGCCTAGATGAAATTGCTTTCATTTTCAAGTTAGTAAATTGCACGATCGCCTTTATAAAATCTTGCTGTTCTGGTTGCAAATTAAGCTTTTGTAGAGCCTGATTGATATTATTACCAGCCCGGAGATTGTGATTAAGTTGGGCACGTTGCGATGTGCTTAAGACTGTCTCAATTTCCCTGTTTCTTCGCTGACGCACAGCCTGGAGTTCTTGGCGTTGTAGGGGAGTCAGGTTAATCTTTGACGAGGTGGAGTAGGTTGCAGTTTTAGTAGTTTGGGCGGAAATAACACTAGAAGTAGTATAGAGTTGAACGGGTGCAGCTAAGGCAATTCCCGGCATGGAAAGCACAAGAGCTAGAATAGCAGCGAACACAGAAAGCCGTTTTGTCAAGTGAATTGCCATATTCAGAAATGCCTACATCTAATTTAATGCTGAGATATAGTTAAGCAATTTTCAAGCCTTAATTTTGAATCTTGAATTTATCCACCCCCAAGAGGATGGTAGTTCACCTAGAAAATATTATCCCCTTTAACGGAATTCAAAAAAACTAGAATGGCAAACTTAATTGAATTATTTTTGCTAAAATCCAGACTCAAATTCAAGTTTTTACAAAATCATCACTTGATTGCTCATTTCTGTTAATCTGTCAATGCGTAAGTCCTGCAAGTAGTTCGTGATTTTATTTTAGAACACCTATCACAAAAATTTGGCTTGATTGCATAATATCAATAATATGTCAACGTGTAATTTCTAAATTTAATTTCTGGAAATCCCTAAGACAAAGTATGTGTTAAAAGAGATATATTATATAGTGCATTAGGCAAATCTAATGCACTACATATAACTTCATTTAGCACTCAAAACTACTCAGACCTTTTCATTCTGTCGATTTCCCGTTGTAATTCTTCAATTTGACGGCGTAAAGTTTCTGTTTCATTGGCGGAAGATTCTGCTGTAACATTTACCGATCCTGAAGCAGGCGATCGCTGATAATTTCCTCGGCGAATTTGCTGGTATTCTTCGGATACTGCCCACGCCCGTAAGTAATGCAGGCGTTCAACTGGGAAAGGATGGGTCAACATGGTACCCTGAGCGCCATTGTAGATCAAAAATTTATACACCTGATTTAGTCCATCTTCATCCAGTGCCTGATAATTTTCTGACTGCTTGATAAACTCTTGTAAACTACATTCATTGGCATATTTGTTACTACCGCCAGAGAGTTTCATCATCGTTGACATCACCGGATTTAAGTCATCCATGACTAGTAAGGCGGCGCGATCTGACGATAACTCAGCTTTACGCCGCCACTCAAAAAAGGCGTAAATCAAGCCTTGTGTGACAATATTACCAATGCCGAAGGTCAATTCTCCCAAGGCGGAAGCGGCACTCATCGCCCACATCGCCATTTGAATTAAAATAGTATGACCACATTTAATATGCCCCAGTTCATGGGCTAGCACCGCTCGAATCTCGGCTTCGTCTAGTAAGTCTAGTATCCCTGTATTTATGACTATGTAAGGATTCTCTTGCCCCAGTGCATAGCTATTTGCTTGGGGATTTTGCGAGACAAACAGTGTCGGTTCTGGGTAAATGTCCAAATCTCGGACGCATTCCCGAAACATCTGGTAAATAGTGGAATATTGACGCGGCCCGACTTGGATGGTGTTACCCATTAGATAGACTAACTGAGGGCGTTCGTAGATAAATTCCACAAATTTACGAGCAATTAAATCAAATCCTGGTAAATTTCGTAAAGCTTGCTCGGCTTGGCGGTCTAGTGGATGCCTGAAGGCTTCGCTGGAAATTCCTGTGTAAGTTGGCATAATTCAGGGTATTGGGTGATTAGTCATTGGTCATTGGTCATTAGTTTTGGATCAATTGCAAAGGACAAATGACAAATGACAAAGGACAACATAATAGAAATGGGGCAATTGGAAGTAAAAATCACTTTGTATGGAATTAAAAGCGTGTGATTGAGGCAGAAGTTCATTTTTCACTACATAACTTTTTGCGATCGCAAGCGGGGTACCCTTCCTGGCCCCATCATTTGACGATGGCACGGTTGGTAGCACGCGCCTTGCGCCTGGGACGTAGTGCCCTAATTCAAGTAGGAGCGGTTTGTGGCTATCAAGGGCGATATCGTACTAGTTTCGTAGCATCAGCCCTGATGTGGCATGGCCCTGTAATTATTGTTGCTCAAGAAGCGGTGCAACAACTTCTGCTGCGGGTGGAAATTCCTCGTTTACAGCAGTGGCTACCAGCCAACAAACCGATTAGGACAGGTGATGCTTGGCCTAGTGCTGAGTTCCAAGGGCTACTGTTGACCTCCCCAGAAGCTTGGTTAAAAGGACAATTTGCTGGTGGCTCCTGCTTTCCCCAAGGCATCCCCACAATTATTGATGGAGTAGACGATCTAGAAGATTGGGTGCGCGATCAACTTACCCAAGATATTCAGCCCCATGATTGGGAGCAACTCATACTGGCTTGCCCAAATCAAGCTGAAATAATTCGTGAAGCAAGGATACAACTTACACACCAACTTTTTCAGCATCCTGTCAATCCATATCAGTGCTACCTAATTTCCCAGCCAGAAATAGAAATTTTAAGTCGTCTGTATTTAGCTTTAGATCAAGCCAACCTCCCAGATAATTGGAAAAATTTCTGGCAGCAATTTCAAACCCTTAATGAAAATCTTTCCTCCCCTGCTGCCCCTGCCCTTTTCTGGGGGACTATTGCCCATCGACAAGGTTTATTTTCTTTACACTACGCCCCAATGGAGTTAGGGGAAATCCTCTCACCCTTATGGCAGCGACAACCAGTAGTTTTAATTGGCAGCGCTATCGAACCGGAAACTGAAGCTCCTCTTTTCCGACAGCGCCTTGGTTTGGACGATTTAACTTGTCTGAAGTTCTCTGCGGATCAAGCAGAAGCAATTCAACTGTATGTACCCTATAAATTGCCCTTACCTAACACGCCAGAATTTCAAGCGGCATTTATTCACAAAGTCCGCACACTGGTTTGTCTAAGTGCTACAGCACCAGGATTAACGGTTGTCTTGGTGGGGGATGTACCACTCAAGGCTCAAGTGGCGACAATTCTGGCTTCAGAATTTGGTTCACGGGTGCAAGTAGAAAAAACTTGTTTAGATGAAAATGGTATTTTGATTAGCGGTTGGGAATTTTGGCGAGAACATCAACGAGTTTTGCCAGCACCCCATCTGTTAATTATTGCTACTTTACCTTTACCATCTTTAGAAAATCCGCTAGTAGCTGGTCGGGTAGCTCGTTATAAGCGATCGCATCAAGATTGGTTTCGTTTATATTTGTTGCCAGCAGCTTTAAATGAATTACAAAGAGCGATCGCTCCAGTCCGAGAAAGTCAAGGTATTGTTGCTTTACTTGATAGTCGTGTAGTTAATCGCAGTTACGGCGCTCAAATTCTCGCAGCCTTAAGCCCTCTAGCCCGCATTAACTATCTCGACCCCAGTCTATTTTCTAATACCAATGAAGAAAATTCCGCTTAAAGTTCAGTTACCAATGCCCAATGCCCTATTTACATTTTGTCAACCAAAGCGCGATCGTCTAAAAGCAAGCACTATTATCAGTTTATTGCCTCTCTGTAGCTATGATTCCTGGCAAGATAAATTTAGATAGAACCTAAGTAAAAATTTGAGTTGCTGATTATGGGTGAAGCAAAGCGTCGTAAAACCGCATTAGGGGAAACATACGGTCAAGATACTCGCATCTTGCCTTGGCTTCCCATCACAAAAAAGCAAGCCGAATTATTTGTAAATTGGACAAGTCGTGGTGCTTGGATAGGCATTGGACTTATGGTTGTAGCATGGGCAACCATCCGTTTTATTGGCCCAGCCTTCGGTTGGTGGCAAGTAGTTTACTAAATGCTGCTGTAGACCAGCGCTGTAGGGGTTTAGCAATGCGCTTTACCCCTAGGACAGATGTGATTTTTGAAAGTGATCATATTTGGTATTTCCTGTCAATTCGTAAGTCCTAAATTTAGCCCTTTCAAGGTGCTGAAATTTAGAACGAAAATTGGTTATTTCAACCTTCAAAAAGCCGAAAATCTGAGCGGATGATTCAAGATGGTAGCACTGAAACAACGTATCTTGGTTGGCCACCTTGAAAGGGCTAGTCCTAAATTTTAGCCCTTTTAAGGTAGGTGAAAATTTTAGTCTATGAATTCTTCTTTAACCTCTTCTCTCTGCGTTCTCTGCGCCTCTGCGGTTAAATAAAATACTTTTGAACCACAGAGACGCGGAGGGCGCAGAGAGAAAAAAAGAGATTTTAGCACTTATCTTGAAAGGGCTAGTCCTAAATTGGAATTTTCCCGCAGCTTTGGTCAGTATATGCTCTACGTCTTGGGTCTATCTTTGTAGTATGTAAAGAAGCACTTTTGACCTGAGATTATGCCCTTCTCTAAAAAACCCCTCACCTACCCATCCAGCCACAAAAGCAATCAAGTCGATAACTACCACGGTAATTTAGTCGCAGATTCTTACCGATGGTTAGAAGATCCTGACTCGGAAGAAACAAGGGCTTGGATTCAGGCACAAAATCAAGTTACTTTTGGCTACTTGAACGAAATTCCTACCAGGGAAAAAATTAAACAACGCCTCACCAAACTTTGGGATTATGAAAAATATGGTATCCCTTTTAAAGAAAGTGAGCGCTACTTTTATTTCAAAAATGACGGACTGCAAAATCAAAGTGTCCTCTACACTCTGAAAACCCTCGACAACCAACCCAAAGTTTTACTCGACCCCAATAAACTTTCAGAAGATGGCACTGTTGCTCTTTCGGGATTGTCTATTAGCGAGGATGGTAAACTTTTAGCATACAGTCTATCCGCCTCTGGTTCTGATTGGCAAGAATGGAAAATACGCGATGTTGAAACTGGTGAAGACCTCCAAGACCATCTGAAGTGGATTAAATTTTCTGGGGCATCGTGGACACATGATAATCAAGGTTTCTTCTACAGTCGCTACGATGAGCCAAATGAAAAAACTCAATTAGAAGATGTTAACTATTATCAAAAGCTCTATTATCATCAAGTAGGTAAAACCCAATCAGAAGATGTACTAATTTATCATCGTCCTGACCAAAAAGAATGGGGTTTTAGTGGTGGTGTTACTGAAGATGGACGCTATTTAATAATTTCAATTTGGCTAGGTACTGACTCCAAAAATTTGGTTTTCTTTAAAGATTTGACTAACCCTAATGCTGAAGTCGTAGAACTAATTAACCAATTTGAGGTAGATTACAGCTTTATCGACAATGATGATAGCGTGTTTTATTTCCGCACAGATTTAAAAGCACCAAGAGGAAGAGTTATTGCAATTGACACCAAAAACCCTGCACCAGAAAATTGGCGAGAAATCATTCCCCAATCAGCAGAAACTTTGGAAAGTGTCGGCATACTCAATAACCAATTTGTTGCTGATTACCTCAAAGATGCTCACAGCCAAATTAAAATTTTTGACCTCAAAGGTGAGTTTATTCGTGAGGTAGAATTACCTGGACTCGGTTCAGCCGGAGGTTTTGGAGGTAAGCGTCATGATACCGAAACTTTTTATAGTTTCACCAGTTTCACCACACCAGGAACTATCTATCGCTATGATATGGGTACTGGTAAAAGTACCATTTTCCGCCAGCCACAGGTAGATTTTAATGCTGATGATTACGAGACTAAACAAATCTTTTATCATAGCAAAGATAGTACGAAAATACCAATGTTTATCACTCATAAAAAGGGCATAAAATTAGATGGAAATAATCCAACTTATCTCTATGCCTATGGTGGTTTTAATGTTTCAATGACACCTGGTTTTTCTGTGAGTCTTTTGGTGTGGATGGAGATGGGTGGTGTCTATGCTATGCCTAATATACGCGGCGGTGGAGAATACGGCGAAGAATGGCATCAAGCAGGAATGAAGGATAAAAAGCAGAATGTCTTTGATGACTTTATTGGCGCTGCTGAGTGGTTGATTGCTAATAAGTATACTAAGACTGAGAAGCTAGCGATCGCAGGTGGTAGTAACGGCGGTTTATTAGTGGGTGCTTGTATAACACAACGTCCCGATTTGTTTGGTGCAGCTTTACCAGCAGTCGGGGTGATGGATATGTTGCGGTTCCACAAATTTACCATCGGCTGGGCTTGGACTTCCGAATATGGTTCAGCAGATAATGCAGAAGAGTTTCCAGCCCTGTATGCTTATTCGCCACTACACAACATTAAACCAGATACAGCTTATCCAGCAACCTTAATTACCACAGCCGATCATGACGATCGGGTTGTCCCTGCTCATAGTTTCAAATTTGCCGCAGCTTTACAAGAGGCTCACGCAGGTGATGCGCCAACGCTAATTAGAATTGAGACTAAAGCAGGACATGGTGCGGGTAAACCCACGGCTAAAATTATCGAAGAAGCCTCAGACAAATGGGCTTTTTTGGTGCGTACTTTGAATGTTGAAGTTTAGGGGTTAATTTCTTTGTAGGGTGCGTTAACGCAGTGTAACGCACTACATTATTTCCATAAGCGTCAAACTTCCCTATACATTTTAAAATTATTCATAAACTTTACTTCGATGCTGAATCAAAATAATCATTACTTGAATTAAGCCATCATCTATTTCATAAATGACGCGATATTGACCTACGCGATAACGATAATAACCTGATAGCTCACCTTTCAAAGGTTTTATATTAGGAGAATTACGAGGCTCAATCTTTAAACGTTCAAAACAACGATCTAATTTTTTTTGTAAAGAAGCAGAAGACGACTCGAAAAATTCTTGAGCATCAATACTAATACAGTATACTTAATATTTTCGTTGCAGTTCGTCAACAGAAATTACTTGACCTTGTTTAACATTCTTCTTTGCTTTAGCAAGCGCTTCTTTAAAACCCTCTATTTTCAACAATTCTTCAGTTGCTTCATCATCATCTCTTTCTGCTAAATATGCTAAAAAATCAGCAGCGACTAATAATCTCTCTGGGGAGAGTTGATCGACATATTCTTTAATTTGCTGGCGAATTTCTACTGTATTCACAAAATTTTATTGGTATCTAAACACAAAACTCTAGTCACGTCGCCCTTCGTCCTCTCTGAGGCTGCGAATCAAATCTGTAGAGGCTGCTTGTATCCCAGTTTTAGCTTTAACGGTTTCGCTGCGATCAATTATCCGTTGATGAGCTGCCCATCCCCTGCGGCGGTTTACCTCACGTTCCAAAACCTCAACCACTAAATCATTCAGGGATTCACTACCCTCTTTAATCTTCTTAGCTTTGACAAGTAAATCAGCCGGAAACCGAATTGTTAGGGCTTCGCGTTCCATAGCGAGAAGTGCAACCAAATATTGATACCATTTATTGTAACCACTCTATGGCACAGTCTCTAATCATTTCACCTGTTGCCTTGAGTTAAATCGCCTGCTGATACCGCTCACCCAACACGCTTAGTATTGACTGCTTCATCAATTCGATAAACGCGATCGCTTCCACTTCTGGGTAAGGTGTATTTAAGCGGTAAGGGTGGAGAGAAACAATTATTTACCTTCACCCTTACCGCTTTCCTGCATCTGAGCAAGAAGTTTAATTTATTTATCCCTCTTGTGCTTAAAATGCAACAGATTGGGCTGTCCCCTTGAGATTGATTGTAGTATAAGTTTGTTGCTGCCCCTGGTTGAATTGAGGAATCACAGAAAAGCGGTTTGTTGTGGTGATTCCTTTAGTTTCAACTTTTGCTTCGATGTTATTTCCAAGGTTTACACGAGGTATGAGCAAGGTAAATGTGGTGTTGCCAGTATCTACTGTCTTTTTAAGAGTCACACTCACTAGTGTACCAATTTCCGTATCTACAGTACGGATCTCATCTCCCGTAAAGTTTAATGTCTGTTTCTGCACTTGATAGTTGAAAAGGGGCTTACCAGTAAAGCTTGACGTTGAGTAATTAATACTGACTTTATTGCCATTTGAATTATACCCTGTGAAATTATACAAGTTCGGTGTTCTTGCAATTTGGGCATGAGATTGTAATACAGGTATTGCGGCTAAGGTTATACCTAATGTCAATGATGTAATTAAGTTTTTTGTTTGCATATTTCAAAAATTTATTGCTAGTTTGACCGTGCCAATTTTAGATTTTAGATTAAAAATTATTTCGGTTTATGCCCCACCCCAAGCAATGCCCGTAGCTCTGCTTTTATGGTGGGTAAAACAAATCCAAAAGACGCTCTCTACCAGACGCTACGCGTAGCCTGCTTTCCCGCAGTGGTAAGCGGACTCGCTCTAAGCAAAGCTATGCCGTAGGTTTTACACTGTGCTATCGGCAATCCAAAATCCAAAATCCAAAATTGTTTAACGAACATATCTACCCTGATGGGATGACAAGGAATAAAACCAATTCTAAAAGTGGATATTCCGGAAAACTTTTCAAATCAAATACATCGCAATCGTTGTTAACATACTTGTAATAAGTTGTAATACTAGGTAGAGTTACATCTGTCTTGAAACTAGAGAACAAGTGGTAAGGAATAAGGAAAAAGATTTTTATACCTTTGTTGTAGGGTATTGCTCGTGAACTTGAAAACCGACCATTACGGCATAGCGGAAATAAAGCTACCATTAAAAATGGTAAAAAAGCCGAGAATGTAAATCTTTTGACTTCCAGAAAGCGATACTAAGGTTTTGTTTTATAATTAGAAATTTTGCATTTCCCATTGCTTATGAAGCTACGCTCATATATGCTTGTAGGATTTTTTCTTAGCCTCTTGCTAAGTATTGTGCCTTTTTCAAGCAATTTCACCAATGCTGCAACACCAACGGCAGTCGCACCTGTATCTGCTGTCTCATTCACCCAAGGGGTACAAAAAACCGTATTAGACAACGGCTTAACAGTTCTAACTAAAGAAGTCCATACCGCTCCAGTAGTAAGTGTACAAGTTTGGTATAAAGTTGGCTCACGTAATGAGGTTAAGGGACAGAATGGCATTTCTCACCAGCTAGAACATTTAATGTTCAAGGGTACAACTGACCGTCCTGTGCAGTTTGGCAGATTATTTAGTGCCTTGGGTAGCCAGTTCAATGCTTTTACTAGTTATGACGAAACAGCTTACTTTGGCACAGTGCAACGAGACAAACTCGAAGCATTGTTGACACTGGAAGCCGATCGCATGGAAAACTCCTTAGTTGGGCCTGATCAACTCACAAGTGAAAAGCGGGTGGTAATCTCCGAGTTACAGGGGTACGAAAATTCACCGGGCTATCGTCTGAGTCGAGCAGTGATGCAAGATGCTTTCCCTAATAGAGCCTATGGCTTACCTGTAGGAGGCACAAAAGCTGATGTAGAAAAATTCACGGTGGAGCAGGTGCGGAATTATTACCAAACCTACTACAGCCCAGAAAATGCCACGTTGGTGATTACAGGGGATTTTGCCACAGAATCTGTACTCAAAGTTGTTAAAGAAACTTACGGGAAGTTGCCAAAACGACCCAAGACGGCTGTGGTTAAAAATTCTGCCCAGGTGAATGCTTCTAGCTCTATTGCTAAAAAAGCACCCATCGTCCTTAAGCAACCTGGAAGTGCAGCACTATTGCAAGCGGTGTATCCTCTGCCAGATATCAAGCATCCTGATGTCCCGGCAATTGATGTCATGGATGCCATCCTCACAGGCGGACGTAGTTCTAGGCTTTACCAGGCTTTGGTGGAATCTGGACTCGCTAGTTCAGCGAGTGGCAACGCTGCCGAACTCATCGAACCAGGTTGGTATGAAATTAATGCAACGGCGGCTCCGGGTCAAAAATTAGAGAAAATTGGCCAAGTGCTTCAGGAATCTTTAGCAAAATTGCAAGAACAGCGAGTTACTACTGAAGAATTGAACCGGGCGAAGACGCAACTGCAAGCCTCGTATATCTTGGGTAACCAAGATATCACTAGTCAGGCAACCCAACTAGGGTATAACCAAACTGTGGCCGGCGATTATCGTTTTATTGAAAAGTATCTGGCTGCGATCGCAAAAGTCACCCCAGCCCAAGTACAGAAAGTAGCGAAAACTTACCTAATTCCGGCAAAACAAACCATCGGCTTCTTTGAGCCAACTCAACCAGATGGTAAACCAGGGGCTTCTAGCGCTGGTTCTAGTCGCACTGTCGAAAATTTTAGCCCTGGTAAGCCTGTAGATCCAGCAGAGCTAGCAAAATATCTGCCACCTGCCACATCAGCGACAGATTCAGCCAAACAATCACTACCAGAAGAGTTAACCTTGAATAATGGTTTGCGGGTTTTGCTCTTGCGCGATCGCAACCTCCCCACCATTAACCTGAGTGGACAAATTGACGCTGGTACTGAATTTGACGGCAATCAAAAAGCTGGATTAGCGAATTTGACTGCGGCCAACTTAATGAATGGGACGCAGACTAAAAATGCTCTTACCCTAGCAAAAACCTTAGAAGATCGGGGAGCCGATTTGAATTTTGGTGCCAGCCGCGAGGGAGTTAGCGTTAGCGGTGAGGGACTTTCAGTGAACCTGCCGATATTGATTCAAACTCTGGCAGATGTGTTAGAAAACGCCACTTTCCCAGCCGATCAGTTAGAACTGAGTCGCCAACGGGCACTGACAGGTCTCAAAGTCCAGCTAGATGACCCCAGAGGTTTAGGACGACAAGTATTTCAGCAGGCAATTTACCCAGAAAATCATCCATTCCACAGCTTTCCCACAGCCGAAAGTTTAAAGAGTATTACTCGTGATGATTTGCTTGGCTTCTACCAGACACACTACCGACCAGATAACACAACGATCGCCTTAGTGGGAGACTTTGATCCGGTTAAGGTAAAACCTTTGCTAAATCAGGCATTTGGCAAATGGTCAGCCACAGGTAAGCCACCTGTTCTGAAAATACCATCCGTGCCATTGCCGCAAACTTTGACACGTTTAAACAAAGTGATACCTGGTAAATCCGAAGCTGTTACCTACATCGGCTACAACGGTATCTCTCGGAAAGACCCACGTTATTATGCAGCACTGGTACTGAATCAAATTTTGGGTGGTGATACTTTAGCGAGCCGCTTGGGTACGGAAGTACGCGATCGCCAGGGTTTAACCTACGGTATCTATAGTGGTTTTGCCGCCGGAATCAATCCCGGCCCGTTCTTGATTCAGATGCAGACTGCTCCTCTTGATACCCAAAAAGCGATCGCTAGTACTCTCGCTTTACTCAAACAGTTACGCGAACAAGGAGTGACTGAGGCAGAATTCAACGCAGCAAAACGCTCAATTACTAATAGCTATCCTGTGGATTTAGCTAATCCTAGTGATGTATCAAGCATAATTTTGGATAATGCTGTTTTAGGACTTTCACGCTCAGAAATCCGAGACTTTCCCCACAGAATACAAGCAGTTACAATGGCTCAGATGCAACAGGCAATTGAAGATTTAATTAAGCCGCAAAGTCTGATAATTGTCACTGCTGGCCCTGAAGAGACTGTACCTAAGGGCAGGTAATTACCTCAAGCTAAAACACAAAGGTGCTAAAATTTGCTTTACGCCTTTGTGTTTTAGCTTAGAGCTATTTCGTTCTAGACATAATACTTATTTAAATGAATTACTTTCTCGAAAAATGATGATGAAAATTAGTATAAAATCCCTCAGCAGAAAGCCTACTCTTCCACAGTTTTCGGCACTCATGTTGTAAATCTAAGAATTCTTGGTCTGAAATATTGTCATGGAATTCAGCTACTTTCTCTGCAATATGTGGTATTTCCTTCTCATCTATCCATACACAATATTTTTTCCAGTCAATTATAGACTCGTCAGGTAAAACGCAGTCTGTATCAATAAAAATTGGAATACGACCACAACTGAGGATTTCATATAGTCGAATAGAATAGTTTGCAGAACCACGACATGACAAAATGTAGTCGCTCTCAACTATATTTTTCACATATTCAGCACGAGCTTTCTGTCTTTGCTCTACATCTTGTGTATTTAGAAATACTGTTTTGTCTTTGATGATAAAGTTTGTGTTTACTAAAGAGGGGCTTTCTGCAAGTACTTCCAGAGCCTGACTACGCAAAATTTGTCCTTTGTAAGGCGAAACTCCAAGTTCTAATGATTTGGTTAACATCGCCCCGTGAAATAAAACCGTTTTTAGTTTCTTTTCCCATGAATCTTTTACTGCTAGTCCACAAAATCCAACAACAGGTTTCTCAGATTTATGCCTGAGGGACATTTGTCCTCCTAAATATTCTTTAACAAAATCTTCAGTAAAAGAAGGCATAATAATATCATTTTGCTTCCTTTTCGACCGATATACTGCCATCCGAAATACTGTTGCATTCTTGACAGGAATTTCTTCGACGCAACAATCACCTGCAAAAAAAATAATTAATTCTTTGCCGCTATTAGCTACTTTTTCTGCAAATTCAATAGATAGACTTTCTACTTCTTTATTAATTTTACTTCTCCAACTTTCTCCCCTGATAACTCTCCAGTTTATAGGCATTACAACTAAGTCAGCTTCCTGTAGGGAAGTCATTTTAAAAAGGGAATTACTTATCTCTAGATACTTGCCATACAATCTAGACCAAGGGTATTTTTCACTAGGGATAAATTCTGTCCAAAAGGGATAAAGCATTGGAACTGGCTCCATTCCTTTAGGAAGATAATTTTTATCAGAATAGATACTTAATTGCATGTTTTAACCTGAATTCAGACTAGTTGAAGAACTGAGGAATCTTATAATAAATTGAATTAATTTCAAACAACCTTTAGATAGATTTATTCTTATACTAATAAATTCCGAAAATATATGTATTGTAATATACCAAAAACTAAATTTTTAGCTCATTCATCGGTAGCCTGTCCACACAAGGCATCTGCAAGTATATCTGCGGTTATAGCACAGCAATCACAACAACTAACCTTCCTAACGATAATGCTGTGTGCTTAAGTTTTGCCGCGTAGAACTTTGCAGCCATGTTCCACAATTGTTGAAGCGTTTAGCTTTTTGTCTGGCAGAGGAGCGATATCTCCGACGGGCTATTCGGCGTCGCAACAAGCTTTATTTAGCGCAGCTTCCAAAAGCAACGTTATGATAATTAATCGTCTAATAATAAATAAGTTGGCACAAATAAACCTCAATGTACGGAGACGATTAATCGCCTCTGTAGAGCAGTCAAAAATCATTGAACTATAGACTTTGGGCTATGGACTCTTGAGAGTGGACTGTTAGGTGCTGCGTCCAACCAAAACCAGCCGTTGTACAAATTTCCACAAGGATAATTGAAGTGACTAAGACTAACTCAGACTTTCTTACCTCCACCGATCCAGCGATCGCGGAGTTAATCAACGAGGAACTACAGCGTCAGCGAGACCACTTGGAGTTGATTGCTAGTGAAAACTTTACCTCTGCTGCTGTACTAGCCGCTCAAGGTTCAGTACTGACAAATAAATATGCCGAGGGATTACCTGGTAAACGCTACTATGGCGGTTGTGAGTATATCGACAAAATCGAGCAACTGGCAATTAACCGGGCTAAACAGATATTTGGTGCTGCTCATGCGAATGTGCAACCTCATTCTGGCGCACAAGCCAATTTTGCAGTGTTCCTGTCGCTGTTGGAACCAGGAGACAAAATTATGGGGATGGATTTGTCTCATGGGGGACATCTCACCCACGGTTCACCTGTAAATGTCTCAGGTAAGTGGTTCCAAGTTAGCCACTACGGTGTCAGCCAACAAACAGAACAACTTGACTACGACCAAATTCGGGAGCTGGCGCTGAGGGAGCGTCCTAAGCTCTTGATTTGTGGTTATTCGGCTTATCCCCGGATAATTGATTTTGAAAAATTCCGTAGTATTGCTGATGAAATCGGCGCTTACTTACTTGCCGATATTGCCCATATTGCTGGTTTAGTTGCTAGTGGTCTTCATCCCGATCCCATTCCTCATTGTCATGTGGTGACAACAACTACACATAAGACTCTACGCGGCCCTAGAGGTGGTTTAATTTTGACCAGCGACGCAGAACTAGGTAAAAAGCTAGATAAATCTGTTTTTCCTGGCAGCCAAGGCGGACCATTGGAACATGTCATTGCTGGAAAAGCAGTAGCTTTTGGAGAAGCCCTGAAGCCTGAGTTTAAAACCTATTCTGCCCAAGTGATTGAAAATGCTCGTGCTTTGGCAGAACAACTGCAAAACCGGGGTTTAAAGCTAGTATCTAATGGCACTGATAACCATTTAATCCTGGTAGATTTACGTTCTGTCGGTCTAACTGGTAAGCAGGCAGATAAGCTAGTTAGTACTGTGAATATTACTGCTAACAAGAATACTATACCCTTCGATCCGCAATCGCCATTTGTTACCAGTGGTCTGAGGTTAGGTTCGCCTGCAATGACCACGCGAGGTTTAGGAATAGCAGAATTTACCGAGATTGCAAATATTATTAGCGATCGCCTCCTTTCTCCAGATTCCGACGTAGTAACTCAAGATTGTCGGCAACGAGTAGCAGCATTGTGCGATCGCTTCCCCTTATATCCTCACCTAGAAATTCCTGTACCAGCATTAGCCTGACATTATAGTTAGGAGTTAAGAGTTAAGAGTGATGAGTTTTAAGTTTTGAACTCCTAACTTCTAACTCCTAACTTCTAACTCCTAACTCCTCAATTCTTAACTATTCCTTCCAATGAGTGCAGAAATTATTTGTGTTGGTACTGAACTGCTGCTAGGAGATATCCTCAACGGCAATGCTCAATTTTTGGCGCAACAATTAGCGCAGCTAGGAATTCCCCATTACTATCAAACAGTGGTTGGGGATAATCCAGAACGGTTAAAGCAAGTTATAGAAATTGCTATTTCCAGAGCGCAAATTCTCATTTTCACTGGTGGACTCGGCCCAACACCAGATGACCTCACCTGCGAAACCATCGCCGATTTTTTTAAAGTTCCGTTGGTAGAACGTTCTGATATCATCGAAGACATAACCCAGAAATTCGCCCAACGCGATCGGGTTATGTCACCAAGTAACCGCAAGCAAGCTTTGATTCCCCAAGGTGCAGAAATTCTCCCCAACCCCACTGGAACTGCACCCGGTATTATTTGGCAACCTCGCCCTGAAATCACGATTTTTACCTTTCCTGGTGTTCCTAGTGAAATGCACGTAATGTGGGAAGAAACAGCCGTGCCATTTCTCAAAAGTCAAGGTTGGGGTCAAGAAATTATTTACAGTCGGAGTTTAAAGTTTTGGGGTATTGGTGAATCTGCTTTAGCGGAAAAAGTTTCTTTTTATTTGAAGTTGCCAAATCCCACAGTAGCTCCTTATGCAGGTAAAGGGGAAGTAAGATTGCGAGTCTCAGCTAAAGCCACTTCAGAAGCAGCCGCAGAAACGTTAATTGCGCCCATTGAAAAACAACTTAAAGAAATTGCCGGACTGGATTTCTACGGCGTTAATAATGATACTCTTGCTTCCGTGGTTGGTCAGTTATTGCGGGCATCAAAAGAAACGCTTTCGGTCGCAGAATCTTGCACCGGTGGTGGTTTAGGGCAAATGTTGACTGAGATTTCTGGGAGTTCTGATTACTTTTGGGGTGGCGTAATTTCTTATGACAATTCGGTGAAAGTTAGACTGCTGGGGGTTAACCAGGAAGATTTAGATAAATTTGGGGCGGTAAGTGCAACTGTTGCAGAGCAAATGGCTGTCGGAGTTAAAACTCGCCTTGCAACAACTTGGGGATTGAGTATTACTGGTATTGCTGGCCCAACTGGAGGGACAGAAACTAAGCCAGTGGGTTTAGTTTACATTGGTTTAGCTGGGCCAAAGGATGAAGTGGCAAGTTTTGAGTATCAGTTTGGTACAGTGCGAGGTCGAGCTTTAATTCGTCATGTCAGCGCCAATGCAGCGTTGGATAATCTGCGGCGGAAGTTGTTGACGAGGTAGAAGGTATGTTATCTTTGTCATACTTTTGTATGACAAACTAACTTAACGATGCGAATTAATGCGCGATTAGATGACGAGTATGCTGAAAAACTAGCCTTTATTCAACAGCAGACTAATCAGGCAATAACAGATGTGATTAAGTCTGCTATTGAATTGTATTACCAGCAGCTTCAGCAGGAGCAAAAGAATCCTTTCTCAATGCTCACCCAAACAGGCTTTATTGGTTGCGGTGAGACACATTCGGATCTATCTGGAAATTACAAATTAATTTTGAGAGATGCCTTGAAAGCTAAGTATGATTATCGTTGATACTGGCTTTTGGTTAGCATTGGCAAATCGCAATGACTCGTACCACACTCAAGCAATAACAGTACTTGCCAATGTCAATAAACCTCTGATTACGACTTGGGCTGTCGTTACAGAAACTTGTTATTTACTGTTAACAAAGATGGGGAACCATGCCCAAGTAAGTTTCATTAATAACTTATTTTTAGGGGCTTTTACGGTTTTTGATTTGCAACCCCATCATGGTAAACGCATTTGTGAACTGATGGAAAAATATGCGAACTTACCAATGGATCTGACCGATGCTTCGTTAGTAGTTTTGGCAGAACATCTGGGGCATGGAAGAATTTTGTCTATAGATTTCAGAGATTTTAATGCTTACCGTTGGAAAAATCAGTATCCGTTTGAAAATCTGATGATATGTTAAAAAACTCAATTATCAATTATGCAACTATGAGCAAAATTTATATTTTCTATAGTGAAGAAGATGATCGCTACATTGCTGATATTCCTGATTTGAAATACTGTTCAGCATTTGGTTCAACTGAAGAAGAAGCGCTTCGTGAAGTTTTGAAAGCAAAAGAAGCATGGTTAGATGCTGTGAAAAAGGAGGGAAAACTAATTCCTGAACCGAGATATTGTCCTGCAATTTACCAGATAGCCTCATGATTAGCAGAGTGGCAATGTCTGACGACAAGCCCGCGTCTATGTACTTTGTGTAGAGGTTGCGATCGCACTTTGGTAAAAAATCTTAAAACCAATATTTATTCAGGTTACTTGATTGCAGCCAAATCACAGTTTAACTTTTTGTTAATAGAATCTATAACCTTAGCTTCTGCTGGTGTAATTACTCCATCTAGATCAGCAATTTTTTGACATTGCGCCAGTAGAGGTACGGCAAAGTCACTATTAATTTGCTCAAGTAAAGTTTCTAAAGATGGTGGAGATTTGATATTAGCTGCGATCGCATCGATTGAGGCAGGGCTAAGGTTGGCAGCTTGTAATTCTGGTAAAATATCTTCCCAAGATTTATCTGGATTACCTGCTAAGACCATGTGAACCAAAATCTGATCCATAATCTTTTCTTGAGAAATAGCGGCTTCGAGAAATTTTCCGCTCTCTAGTTGAGCATCTACTAATGTTGCCTCTAAAGTTAATGGATTCTGCTTTGCTTCATAAAACTGACAAGCCGCATAACCTAATGCGTAAATCATGACTGCATTTGAGCTAGCACCAATAACGGCTCCCGCTACTGGCAGATTTCGGAGTAAACCCAAACCTGCTTTGATTGCTGTTTTTCCGCCCAGCCCTAAACCAAAAATTGCTACTGCTTCTGCTCTGCGATCGGAATCTTTTAAATCCATTCCATAGGCAGCAGCAATTTGATAGACTAACTCCACTGATAATGCAGATGTAGCAGTCCAATCCACTGCAAACATTGCAGCTGCTAATCCTGGAGCAAGACTACTAGCAAGCCCTGTTCCTCCTGCAAAAACAGCTTTTTCTAGCATAAGATAATGGGCAATTTGTGCTGGTTGCTTATTTGGGTGTTCTTGTTGTAACTTTCTGACAGTAGCCTCGGCTTCAACTAAATCAACGTGTTCAATTAAAGGATTTAACCAATCTTGATTTAGAGATTTTATTGCCACTTGCAATTGGGGATTATTGCCAACAATTGTTAGTGCTTGTCCTGCTACTTGTGTTGCCTGAAAAGCTGCGCCACCAATCGCACCGCCAATATCTACAGCCGCTCCTGCAACAGCTTGCCCAGCTTGAGCGGCAGCACCTCCAATAGTTCCACTCATGCCTATAGCTGCTCCTGTAGCAGCTTGTCCAGCTTGAACAGCAACGCCGCCAACTACTTCGGCTGTTCCTGCTACTGCTTCAAACAATGAATCCCAAAAAGATGGTTTTTTTACAGTTAATTTATTCTCTTTTGTTGTTTTAGTAATGGCAATTGAAGATTCAACTTCAATATTTATTTGAGATGTTAATACATGTGAATTTACTAGTGCTTCTAACTCAATTTCTTGTTGCCAATCTGGTAAATCTTCACCTGTTACTCTACCGTATATTTTGACATTCTTAAAAGATTGCATGCCTAAATTAATTAATCCATCACAAATAAGTGGGACTACCAACTGTTGTACTGGAACTTCAAATGATTCCAGCATTATCTGTAGACAATTTTTTTTTAAACTAGTTTTTGGCGTAATTGCGGGTAAATTTAACCACTGACTTACCAGAGTGTTAATCGCATTGGTATCGCCCTGCTTGGCAAGTTCTAGAATATTTAGCTGTATCATACTTAGTACTAGTGAGAATCTTAGCAATAACTTAGTTCAAGTATTCCCACTCGCTAGATTAAAAGTAACATTTAACAGACTCAACTTCTAACCATCAGTCATCCTATACCTACCCATCGGCACAATTAATCACGCGATCGCTTGCTGTGTTCTTTACAGTTTGTTACAAAAGAGTCCATTTTTGGACGAATAAAAAAACTATGGAGCGATTTGAGATAGCTTGATCCAAGGTAAGGAAGCTTTGTTGTCTAGCCCATAAGAGAATCACTATTTATGTATAAATAATTACCCTTATGAATGAATGTTTGAAAAATATCATATTTTAGTTCGGAATCGCTAAAATTCAGTACCCAGAGGCGTATTAACAGGAGATAATAATAAACTCACACCACCCTTAGCTGTTCTCCCATCAACCATTACAGAAGTTATTCTGACTTGGTTTAGGTAATTCAGTTAACAGTCACAGGGTCAAATTTTGCAAGTTGTTCTGAACCAAGCCATGAAAACATCTACTAAATTGCTATCTCGCCTGGACTATTACTACCAGCAAATCAAAACGATCATCCTGACTCGGCAGAATCCAATTACTGGTTTACTGCCTGCGAGTACAGCGATTACAGCCCACGGTGATTATACTGATGCCTGGGTGCGAGACAATGTTTACAGCATTTTAGCAGTTTGGGGTTTAGGACTTGCATACCGCAAGATTGATGACGATCAGGGACGCACCTATGAATTAGAACATAGTGTTATTAAATTAATGCGCGGGTTGTTGTTTGCAATGATGCGACAGGCTCATAAAGTAGAGACATTTAAACATACTCAGTCGCTACTAGATGGACTGCACGCCAAATATAATACTGCGACCGGTGATATTGTTGTTGGTGATGATGAATGGGGACATTTGCAACTTGATGCCACATCTATATTTTTGCTGATATTGGCGCAAATGACCGCAGCAGGAGTACAAATAATTTACACGATTGATGAGGTGAATTTCGTCCAAAATTTGGTTTACTACATTGGACGAGCTTACCGCACACCAGATTACGGTATTTGGGAACGCGGTAATAAAATAAATCGTGGTAGTGCTGAGTTAAATGCCAGTTCTGTAGGCATGGCAAAAGCTGCTTTAGAAGCCATCAACGGACTGGATTTGTTTGGTGTGCGTGGTAGTCAAGCATCGGTAATTCATGTGCTACCAGATGAAATTGCCCGCGCCCGGATTACTTTAGAATCCTTATTACCAAGGGAATCTGGTTCCAAAGAAATTGATGCGGCGCTGTTAAGTATTATTAGTTATCCTGCCTTTGCAGTAGAAGATTTGCAATTACGCGATCGCACTTTAAACGATATTATCAATAAACTCGCAGGTAAATACGGCTGCAAACGATTTCTGCGTGATGGACACCAAACCGTTTTAGAAGATAATCAACGTTTACACTACGAACCGTGGGAACTCAAACAATTTGAGCATATTGAATGCGAATGGCCGTTATTTTTTACTTATTTAGTTCTAGATGGATTATTTCGCGGCGAACAAGAACAAGTTAAAAAATACCAAACTCTTTTAGAATCATTACTTATAGAACAAAATGGCTTGCGTTTATTACCAGAACTCTATTATGTTCCAGCCGAAAATATAGAAGCAGAAAAGTTAGCACCCCAAACGCAGCCACGTTTACCCAATGAAAATATTCCTTTAGTGTGGGCGCAGAGTTTATATTTTCTCGGTAAAATGTTGAGTGAAGGTTTAATAGCAGTTGGTGATATCGACCCTTTGGGAAGACATTTGTGTGTGGGCAAACAGCGCGAGGCATTGGTACAAATTGCTTTCTTAGCAGAAGATGAAGATTTACAAACAAAACTAGAAGTTCACGGAATTGAAACGCAAACACCCACCCAAGTAGAACCGATTCAAGTGAGAAAAGCTGGAGAATTTTCAGCTATTTATACCCAAATTGGACGTAACAATAAACTTGGTTTAACTGGACGGCCAGTGCGAAGGTTGCGGAGTTTAACAACATCTAGAATATTTCGGATTAGCGGTGAAACAATTGTATTTTTGCCTTCATTTTCCGACTCTCAACAGTTTTACTTAACCCTTGATTACCATTTTTTACTAGATCAAATTAGAAGCGAACTAGCTTACATTCAAAAATATTGGAGTGATTTAGGTCGTCCTACCTTGACTTTAATGTTGACGCACACCATGTTAGAGGCAGGTTCGGAAGCATTACTAGAATTGATGCAAGAACTGAAAGATGGTGTTTGTAACGGTGTGCGAGTGAAATTAGGGCGGTTAAATCAGCTAATGCTGACAGCCGGAATCCAAAGAATTGATTTTCTTCCAAATGCAGAATTCTCGCGATCGCCAGTAAAAAATGCTAGCCCACGTTGCTATTATCTAGCTTACCATCCTGAGAAAAACTGGCGCTTAGGACATACCCAAGAATTTCAAATGGAGTACGAAACTAACTTGGGGTTATTGCTTTCTTGCTTGCGTTCATCAGAGAATATCTACGAGCAAATCGAGTTATTACAAACTTTAACTCGCTTGCAGGGAATGAAATTTGATACGGGATATGGCGGCCCAGGATATCCTGTCACTGTAGCCGATTTACTAGATGAAGTTTACACCAAAGCTGGAGATTTAGGCATTTGGGCAGTAGTGCGTCGGGCTGCTGGGTTACGGCAAATGGTTGATATCAGCCTATCAGATGCAGTCACAAGTATTTTGGTGCGGGGTAAGCAAATTGCTGTGGGTAAAGCTTACAGTGAAGCGTCCTTGATTAGCGTACCCATGTCTCACGATGAAATTGCCGATAAAATTAATCATTTTTGTCGTGAGGATATCCGCGATCGCGTCCTCACTCAAGAGATTTTAATCTATGTTGGTATCTTAATTCGCTCAGAACCCGAATTATTCCAGGGACTACTAACGCTGAGAGTCGGCTATCTCATCTTATTGATTACCAGCGAACTAGCGCGGGAATTGCATGTCACTCAAGATGAAGCTTACGATCGCTTAATGCAACTTTCACCCTTTGAAGTTAAAGTGCGCTTGCGTCAGGTATTAACTGGATATACTGGTATGAGTAACCTGTTGCGCCAGCAAGAATCACTGCACGTTAAACAAAAAGAAAGTGATATTGCTTGGGTGGTGCTACCAGGAAGCGGTGAAGAGATAGAAGTTCCGCCAGGCGGTTGGCGGCGGTTTCGCCAAGCCGAGGGTGCAACGGGGCGCGTACCAAAAGAATTTTTTAAGCAAGTTTGGCTATTAATGCAACATTGCAAGGGTTTAGTTATTGGAGATAAATTAGAGCGCCGTAATCGTTTAGATAGTGAGATAATGCTCTCGGAAATGACAGCCGGGGAAAGGAATTTTGCTCTCTTGGTTGAGCATTTGCTAAATAAAATTGAAGCTCCAGAATACCGACAAGTTAATATTGAAGCATTAATCGAATTAGCTGCGATCGCTGCCAATAATCCTAAGCTGCAAATTGAAGAATATATTGTGTTGGATGTATTAATTGGCCATGCAGTGCGATTGGCGTGGCTGGAAAATCATGCTCATCGCAGCGATCGCTATGACGAGGATAAGGCGAGTGCGTGGCGATCGTTTTACAATACCTCTCCTAGAGATTGCGCTAGTTATATTTTGAAGGCGTTTAGATTCTTGACGGAATTTGTGAAAGATTTTTAAACGCAGAGGAACGCATTCGCGAAGCGTCTCGCAGAGAAGGGAAACGCAGAGGAGCGCAGAGGATGAGAGAGAATGATTTGAGTGGGGTGATTATTGGTTGTGCGATGAGGGTGCATACTGCTTTGGGGCCTGGTTTGTTGGAGTCGGCTTATGAGGAGTGTTTGAATTATGAGCTGAAGAAGGCCGGGTTGAATGTTGGTAAACAAATTCCATTGCCTTTAGTTTACGAAGATGTGCAATTAGAATGCGTTTATCGATTAGATTTGATTGTCGAAAACCAAATAATTGTAGAGATTAAATCTGTAGAATCCTTCCACCCGATTCACTCAGTTCAACTCCTAACCTATCTCAAACTAGCAAACTGCAAACTAGGCCTTCTCCTAAACTTTAACGTCCTCCACCTCAAAGAAGGCATCAAACGCGTAGCCAACAACCTCTAACTCCTCCTTTGCGAACCTCTGCGCTTCCCTCCGCGCCCCTCTGCGTAAAAAAAAATATCCCCCACCTCAGATTCCAAAAGCAGGGGTTTTATTAAAACTACTTAACAGAAACAGCATCAACATCAATAGTGCTTGCGTTAGTGCTTGCAGTAGAGGTAGAACCTTCAGTAGTATTAGATGCTTCAGTACCCACCTCACCCTTACGAGCCTTCCACCCCTCAATTACTAGCCCAGACACCTCAGAAACTAGCAGAGTCAAAAGGAAAACATCATCAATTTGTCCCACAACGGGTATAAAATCTGGAAGAATATCAAATGGGCTAACCAAATACGCTAGCGTTCCTAAAATTACCCACCAACGGTACTTCGGGTTACGAAGCACATTGCGATACCAGGTGTAAAGTGATTCGATTGAAAATTTCATATTTTGAACCTCCAGTTATTTTTAATTTTGACAAATAATCCTAAAAACTTCTGGTGCGAATAACCGCCCTAATTAGTCTGGAAGACGCTACTCGTAATCTGTCATCAAAAACCTATTTTGTAATTCTCTATAAGAGTTTAATACCGCAAGGGTTTGACAAATTAGACAGTGATTGTACTAATTTGGAATTATGGCAACCCAGCAGCAAGTTTTTCCACTAGTCTGAGTCCAATACCCCATGCTTACACTATCTTTTTAGGTTTTCGGTAAATTTATATTTTGGAAGTCCCTCATTTTGCATTAATCTCTAGAATTAAAATGCCTTAGCACATTTGCTTTAGTCATGGAGGGAGGAAACTAAAACAGTGGATATTTTAGATTTATTTTATAAAGGCGGGCCAGCGATGTGGCCAATGCTAGTTCTATCGGTTCTGTCTTTGAGTGTGATTTTTGAGCGTTTGTGGTTCTGGTTGCGAATTTTGACTCAGGAAAAGCAAATAGTCGATCGCATTCTGGATGCTGCCCAGGATAATTGGCAAGAAGCTGCTGACATTGCAAAACGAGCAAGCCATCAGCCTGTCGGGCGTTTTCTCTATGCTCCCTTACGTTTTCCAAAAACTGATGCAGAAACCTTTCGACTAGCACTTGAGGCTACAGCCGAAGATGAATTGGCTGGAATGCGGCGAGGCGAAAAACTTTTAGAAGCCGTAATTGCCCTCGCGCCCCTGTTGGGATTGTTGGGCACGGTTTTGGGACTAATCCGCTCCCTGCGCTCAATTCGGATTGGTGATTTGGGAACTGAATCTACCGCCGGAGTAACTACTGGTATTGGTGAATCGTTAATTAGTACGGCAACTGGGCTAATAGTTGCCATTATTAGTTTGGTATTTTATCGCCTATTTCAAAGTTTTGTAGTCAACCAAGTCAAAGTTTTTCGGAAGGCTGGGAATGAAATGGAATTGCTCTACCGTCAGTCCCCCCCTGATTTTAGTAATAGTACATCAGCAATTGTGCCAGAAAATTTCACTCCACCCCGCAAACCAGGAAAGACTAGGTTACCTGAACCTCCTGAATCCCCAAATGCACCTAATTAGTTAAAAATTCAACCCCCGAAATAGGCGTTTAAATTGAGAAAATGAAAGTTAATCTACATACCCCAATTGAAGAAATCCAAATTCAAATCATCCCTTTAATAGATGTTGTTTTTTGTATTCTGACGTTTTTTTTATTAGCGGCATTACAATTTACGCGCCAACAGGCAATAAATGTTGATTTGCCCAAAGCCAGCGCCAGTTCAGTATCTGGAATAACATCACAGAGTGGAAGTCTGATTGTAACTATCGATGCCGTTGGCAATACTTACATAGAAAAACAGCCTGTACAACGGGATGATTTGGGAGCGAGGTTAAAACAGTATCTTCAAGCAAACCCTAGTGCCGTTGTGGTGCTGAATGCTTCGCGGACAGCAACTTATAATGATGTGATTGAGACATTGGATTTGCTACGGCAAGTAGGAGGCGATCGCGTTTCTTTAGGAATTATTCCTGGCCCATCTCAACCACCCACAAACTCACTTAACCAGCCTAATATCCCCTCTTTCCCAATCGATCCTGGTGCAACACCAATACCCACAACCGCACCAGTCCCAGGCATTAATCCCGAAGGGAATCTTACCCCGAAATTTCCCTTAGCACCTAATTCTGTACCCCTTCCTGGCGTAAGTCAGCCTCCAACTGGACAAGGCATTAACCCGATCAATCCTGGTATTTCCAACCCACCAGCATCCCAAGTGCCTGTAGCACCCAAAAAAACCCAACCTAGTCTTAAAAGATGAAATAGGGGCACGGGGAAGAGGTAGAGGGGCAGGGAGCAGGGAGCAGAGGGGAAAGAGGTAATTTTTATTCTTCCCCTTGCCCCCTGCCTCCCCTACTTCCCACTCCCCTTCAAAATTTTCCCAAACCTAAAGATAACTAAAATAAAATTCCCTTAAAGAAAAATTTCCTGCTAATTTATAGATAATTGGTTGAGCTTTAAAGATTTTTCCACTGATAAAGTGAAGTAATTTATCACCAATTGCCATTCACGTTTCAGGGCTTGTGGCATGAATATTGTGACGCTTTTAATTGTTTGGTTAGTAACAGCTATTAGCCTGTTGATAATTAGTAAATTACCTTTAGGAGTTGAAATTGATACTCCTGGTAAAGCTTTCCTTTCTGCCGCAGTGCTTGGTATCGTGACGGCAATAGTCAGACCGATTTTAAGCCTCGTTTTTGCAGTACCAAATTTGCTCACATTGGACTTACTATCCAGCATTTTCACATTTATGATTGCCGTGGTTTGTTTTAGTATTGCTGCTTGGTTAGTAGAGGGCTTTCGCTTGCGTTACGGGATTTGGAGTGCCGTTATTGGGGCATTTGCGCTGACTATAATTAACAGCTTAATCTACAAATTATTGGGCGTCTAAAATCAAAACTTAGGAGTTAAGAGTTATGAGTTAGGAGTTATTAATAACTCTTAACTTATAACTCATCACTCCTCACTTCCATCTCCTAACTATTCGTTGGAACTTGGGGGAGCAACGGGGGTAGTTGATTGTTGTTTACGTTGTTCGCGTTTTTTGCGATCGGCTGAGAGCATATCTGCCATCACTATTAGCGCTTGCGCCATCTTCTCTAGGTTAGAACGATATAGCTCCAAATCCTTGGTGAGTTTGTCATTAGAAAGGTGCAAACCAGCAGCGATCGCTTTCAGCGCCTCCGTGAGTTGCTTTTCATCTTTGACTAATTCGGGATCTGACTGTTCTAATAACGAAAATACACCAATTGCGAACAAACGGTTGTATTTAAAGTTAGGATTGTTGGCGATCGCTTGCAGTTGAGCTTGTAAATCACCATCTCGATCTAAAAAAGTAGTTTGGCCTAGCCACCCAATTAAATCTTTAACTGGCAAACCTTTAGCTACAGCTTGCAATCTTTCGGCATCTTGTCGATAATGTTGCGGATCTTGTTCCATAGCCCGACATAGGGCGTTAAAAATTGATTCTTGATCCCGTTCTGGTTCATAGCCTTGCATGAAGCGGTCAAAAGTAGTGACGACGCCCAAGGCATAAATTGAATTGTAGCTAAAATCGATATTTACTGACAGCAGATGCATTTCCACCATCAATTCTTCTACTACCCGACGATAAATAGTGTTGATCGGACGGGTATGAAGATTGTAAAAAGTTCGTTTTGTATCAGAGACAGTACGGACGTTGTTCACAAAGAAAATGTTAAGGGCGACGTATCTTTATTTTCTCGCTTAAAGGCTACTTTGCCAAGTTTAGCTTTTGACTGGTGACAGTTTCATTTACAATGTAGACAAATCAAAAGTATTTTATAAGCTAGTAGCCATAAGGGATTAAGACCCTTTCCGCTAAAAAAATAGCCAAAAATATTTATCCTTAATGATTTTTTTATCGCATTATATGAACTTCTCGCCACAGTTAATTGCTTTGGGTGAGTATCTAGCTGGTGAATTTGATAATCAGGAACAAGCCATAGGAGAACCAATTTGGTATGTCCACCTCCGGCTGTGGCAAAGACCAATTAATCTGTTCACAGAAGATAGCATCACCCTGTTTGCCGAACAGGCTAACGTTCTTAAGCTAGATAAACCTTACCGCCAACGAATTATGCGGTTGCGTCAGGGCAACAATGACACATCTCTGGAAGTACAATACTACATGCCTCAAGATCCAGGTGCATTAATAGGCGCAGGCAATAACGCTGCTCTACTTAACACACTGACATCTGAAAAATTAGATTTACTACCAGGTTGTATCCTAACAGTTACTCAGGAAACCCTAGCTGGCGATCGCTATAAATTTACCGCTACCGCACCACCAGAAACTCGTTGCAGCTTTACTTATCTTGGCAATAGCATCAATGTTTCCTTGGGTTTTGAAGCTACTACGGCAGAATTTTACAGCTACGACAAAGGAATCGATCCAGCAACTGGAAACGCAACTTGGGGAGCGATTATGGGGCCTTATCGCTACACAAAGCGAAACCAGTATTCAATAAGATAAAGTCATGAGTTATGAGTTATGAATTTTGAATTAACTCCTGTATATACACGATTAATCGCGTTTCCTAACTCATTTTTTAGCTAGCGATGCTACGAGGTACACCTTCTAAAGCTTCCTCTTCTGTTTCAAAGATTTCAAAGACAGTATCCATCATCGTCACTTCAAATACGAGTTTGGCTTCTGGATGTACATTACAGATACGGAAACTGCCTTTGACTTTATCAGCATCACGCATTCCAGCAACCAAAGACGTGAGACCAGAACTATCAATAAAATTTACCTGAGCCAGATTTACAACTACATGGCGGCTGAGTTTGGAAATACATTCTTGTAACTTCAGCCGGAATTGCCAAGCAGTGGTAATGTCTAGCCGACCTGCTGGTGTCAGGACAATAACGGTGTTTCCGTCTTGGGTTGTATAAGTTTTTTGGTCTATATGAATCACTAAAGCCCTCCCCGTGACATTTTTCTAAAGATTAGCTAGTTACAGAATTTTCTAATACTGCCACTTGAGATTAACAAGCTATAGCTAAAATTGTCACCTTTTTTTTGCTAAGTGCTTAACTTTAGTAGTTGAACTCAGCAAAATTTTGGGAAGGCGGGGTGGGGAATGGGGAGTGGGGGAGATGAGGGAGTCGGGGAAGATCAGGATAATTATCATAACTCCTGACTCTTAACTCCCCACTCCCTACTCCCCATTATTTCCAGTTGATCCAATCTTGAGGCTTAAGGAAAGTTTCATACAACTCGGCTTCGGGTGTATTAGGTTCCGGTTGGTAGCCGTATTCCCAGCGCACTAAAGGTGGTAGGGACATGAGAATTGATTCGGTGCGTCCGTTGGTTTGTAGACCAAAAATGGTGCCTCGGTCATAAACCAAGTTAAATTCTACATACCGTCCCCGGCGGTAGAGTTGAAAATTCCTTTGGCGATCGCCATATTCTATCCCATTACGCCGTTCTACAATTGGTACGTAAGCTGGTAAAAATGCTCTACCACAGTCTTGCACAAAAGCAAACAAATCTTCCCAATTGCGGGTTGCTGGTGTTCCCACCTGGTTGCTATGAATAGCCGCTTCCCCATTAGGATTTGGCCCGCGATATAAAGCACCTTGACCATCTTGGTAATCAAAAAACAAACCACCTACGCCCCGTGTCTCGTCACGATGCTTGAGGTAGAAATATTCATCACACCACCGCTTAAACACAGAGTAATAGTCTGGGTGGTGTTTGTCACAAGCCTGTTTTAATGTTTTGTGCAAATGTGCTGCATCTTCAGCAAAGGGGTAATAAGGTGTCAAGTCAAGACCACCACCAAACCACCATACTGGCCCCGCTTCAAAGTAGCGATAATTTAGATGAACTGTTGGCACGTAAGGATTACGAGGATGTAACACCATTGAAGTGCCTGTGGCATAAAAGCCATGCCCTGCGGCTTCAGGGCGTTGGGCTAAAATTGAGGCTGGCAAATGAGAACCCCAAACTTCAGAAAAATTTACACCAGCTTGTTCAAATATTGCACCTTCTCGCAGTACGCGCGATCGCCCTCCGCCTCCTTCTGGGCGTTCCCAACTATCTTCGAGAAACTTACCCACACCATCTACTTCTGTCAATGATTCGGTAATTTCGTCTTGCAGTTGTTTCATAAACTGACTGACTCTAGTCTGAGCGTCAGGTGCTGGTAAAGACTTGGATGATTCTGCTGATACAATTGGTGTTTGCGAGTTGGTCAACATAGATTCCCGAACCTAAAAAATTACAATTTCCAGAAAGCCACAAATTTCTTATCTTAAAATTTGGGGGAAACACGCGCCAAAAATCAAGCTCTATTTGCCCAACCCGCTTTTTCTTACTGGTTAAGCATTTATACGATTGATGGGCATCACTAGAGTTTATTTTCCCTCAAATGCGTATAGGCTTGTATATTGACTGAGTTTTTTTTGAAATTCTTAATTGGAACATTCTGGTATAAACACTAGACTTTAGTCGTAACCTTGAATTATCAAGGGTAAAACTTGCCTGCTCAAAACTTCTTTGCCATATTGCTTATATTATCTGTTAGCGTCTGTACCGAATACAGGCTTGCTATGTTCAGGGCATTTCTGAGAAAGTTTTAATTTAGGCAGGACTTAGGCAAACAATAGTCAAAAAGAATAAGTTTTTTCTTAGGGCAATACCCTGCGGGAAGCCGCTTTGCGTCTACATGAGTTGCCCCTTAGTGCATATAGTTTTGCGTAAGTCCTATTAGGGTTTGAGGGTAGTTGCTCACAATACCAGAGTTACCAGAAAGTGTCTAGCGAGGAGGATTAGGAAAATGCAAGGTTGGTTATCCAAATTCATCCACCGCAAACGTCGTCGGTTTTGCGCTTCTCTGGTGCGGACGTATCGAGAGATAAGTTCTGCTTCTGTAGATGAACTGTGGCAAAAAGTCGCTGATTTAACTGATGTTTCCTGGCATCCACTACTTAAGAGTACTAACGTGCCCTACGGATTAGTACCCAAGCCAGGATTAATTTTTCATGCTGTAACACGCTTTTGGCCGATTCCCATCCGAATTTTTGTGGAGCGCGTCAATCACAGGGAGATGCTGAGTATCCGAGTGATGGCGATTCCTGGGATAGAGGAACGGGTGACTTATCAAGTAGAGTCAACGGTTTGTGGTACTTGTTTATCTTATTCTGTAACACTACGGGGTTGGTTATCGCCCCTCATTTGGTCTTTATCCCGTCCTTATGCAGACCGTGTAGCCCGGTCTTTAGTAGAAGCAGTAGAAAAGACAGCATTACCAACGGTATCTGGTAAGAAAAAATCCCTTAATGATAGTTGTTTGGATTTTTAGGTGGAGATCGGGGAGATGAGGAGGATGAGGGGAATGAGGAAGAATTTTTGACTAATGCCCAATGCCCAATTCCCAATTCCCAAAGAAAGTTAAGATTCTATTAGGTGATAATGCAATTTGCTAAGTTTTATTACGGCATTGACAGTGAAAATACTAAGCTGACCTTACTTAAGAAAGCATCGAGTTAATAGCTAAGATATTCGCCACAAGTGTATTTATTCATTTTGAATTTTGAATTTTTATGTACGATGTCCTCGATTCTCGTTCTGTCTTAGAAGTTTTGCGACCAGTAGAAGACCCAGAACTCCGTAAAAGTCTGGTGGAACTGAATATGATTCGCAACGTGAAAATTGACGGTGGCAAAGTTAGTTTCACTTTGGTGTTAACCACTCCTGCCTGTCCTTTACGTGAATTTATCGTTGAAGACTGTAAGAAAGCTGTCAAAAAACTCCCAGGCGTTACAGATGTCAGCATAGAAGTTACGGCAGAAACACCGCAACAAAAAAGTTTACCCGATCGCACTGGCATTTCTGGAGTGAAAAATATCATTGCTGTTTCCAGTGGCAAAGGTGGCGTTGGTAAAAGTACAGTGGCGGTAAATGTCGCAGTGGCTCTAGCTCAAACTGGAGCGAAAGTCGGCTTACTAGATGCTGATATTTACGGGCCTAATGACCCCACCATGCTGGGGCTGGCTGATGCCCAAATTACTGTGCGTTCCAGTGAAACAGGTGACATCCTGGAACCTGCTTTTAATCACGGCGTCAAATTAGTTTCAATGGGCTTTTTGATTGACCGAGATCAGCCAGTAATTTGGCGGGGGCCTATGCTCAATGGTGTAATTCGCCAGTTTCTCTATCAAGTGCAATGGGGAGAACTGGACTATTTGATTGTAGATATGCCACCGGGAACCGGAGATGCTCAGTTAACTTTAACCCAAGCAGTGCCGATGGCAGGGGCAGTAATTGTTACCACACCGCAAACCGTAGCTCTGTTAGATTCTCGCAAGGGATTGCGGATGTTCCAGCAGATGAATGTTCCGGTATTGGGGATCGTGGAAAATATGAGTTATTTTATCCCCCCCGATCAACCGGATAAGCAGTATGACATATTTGGTTCTGGTGGTGGCTCTAAAACAGCAGCAGAATTAGGAGTGCCATTGTTGGGTTGCGTACCGCTAGAAATTTCCACACGAGTTGGCGGTGACAGTGGTGTGCCAATAGTTGTTGGCGATCCAGATTCAGCTTCAGCAAAAGCATTAACAGCGATCGCTCTTACCATTGCTGGTAAAGTATCAGTTGCTGCCCTGACATAATTAATTTTAATTTCTATCTACTTCCTGGGCTATGTCCTGGGAATACTAGGGACTGGGAGTGGGGAGTGGGAAAGAAGCAGGGGAGCAAGGGAGAAGAATTTTCCCCTCTGCACCCTGCCCCCCGCCCCTCTGCCTCTTTTCAATTCCCAACAATTAAAGCTAAAGTCTAAACTTACACAATGTTATTAAAACGATCGCTCCCCAAAATTCGCTGGAAGTCTTGGGTTAAGCCTTGGCAGAATGTAGATTGGCTACTATTTTGTTTGCCGATTGCTGTCAGTATCTTTGGTGGTGTCATGATTCTCAGTACGGAACTGAAGCAGCCAGTAACTGACTGGTGGTGGCACTGGATGGTAGCGGGTATCGGCGTGCTTATAGCCCTGTTTTTAGCTCGCATCCGTTATGAACTTTTGATGCAGTGGCACTGGGTAACTTATGCACTAACGAATTTCAGTTTAATTGCCGTGATGATTGCTGGTACTAGCGCCAAAGGGGCGCAACGGTGGATCAGTATCGCCGGCTTTAACGTACAACCCTCAGAATTTGCCAAAATCGGCATGATCATCACCTTAGCAGCTTTACTACATAGGCGTACTGCTTCTAGCCTCGAAGGTGTTTTTCGCGTTCTGGCAATCACTGCCATACCTTGGGGATTAGTATTTTTGCAGCCAGATTTAGCAACATCACTGGTATTTGGTGCGATCGTTTTAGGAATGCTTTACTGGGCAAATGCTAACCCAGGCTGGTTAATTCTGATGATTTCTCCTGTGGTTGCTGCCATTTTGTTTAGTATATCTTGGCCTTTATCAGAGCCGATAATTTTATTCAAAGAACTATCTTTTGGCCCATTAGGAATAGTTTGGTCATTTGCAATGGCTATTGTGGGCTGGCAAACTCTTCCCTGGCGTCAATTTGGTTTGAGTGCTATCGGTGCGTGGACTCTCAATATACTGGGTGGCGAATTAGGAGTCTTCGCTTGGAACCATGTTTTGAAAGAGTATCAAAAAGATCGGCTAACTGTATTCATGAACCCCGATCACGATCCACTCGGTGCTGGATATCACTTAATCCAATCTCGCATTGCTATTGGTGCTGGTGAAATTTGGGGATGGGGTCTGTTCAAGGGGCCAATGACGCAACTGAATTTCGTGCCTGAACAGCATACAGACTTTATTTTTTCCGCAGTGGGGGAAGAATTCGGTTTTTTTGGTTGTTTGGTAGTGCTGTTTGCCTTCTGCTTAATTTGCTTCCGTCTACTGCATGTTGCCCAAACCGCCAAAGATAACTTTGGTTCCTTGTTGGCTATTGGCGTTTTGTCCATGATTGTGTTTCAGCTAATTGTCAACGTTGGCATGACAGTTGGTTTAGCGCCTGTGGCAGGCATTCCCCTACCTTGGATGAGTTATGGACGTTCTGCTATGCTGACTAACTTCATTTCCTTGGGAATAGTAGAATCAGTAGCAAATTTTCGACAAAGGCAGAAGTATTATTGATTCGTCATTAGTCATTTGTAATAACCAAGAGCAAATGACTAATAAGAAGTATTAAGCTATTAAAAGGAAACAAGCGAGGCTAAAAACATGATTCTGCCTGGAGCAACTGTTCGCGTCAACAATCCCGCAGATACCTATTATCGCTACGAAGGACTCGTACAACGACTGACCGATGGCAAAGTAGCCGTATTATTTGAAGGTGGTAACTGGGATAAATTAGTTACCTTTCGCCTAAGCGAATTGGAACTCGTAGAAATCACAGCCGGACGTAAAAAAGCCAAATAAAATTAGTCATTAGTCATTTGTCGTTTGTCGTTTGGCAAAAACTAATACTTCTCTTCTTAGGCTGCGCCAGAGGCAAAGCTCAGTACAAGTGACTAATGACCCTTACGGGTTCGCCAGTCACTCATGGGGGAAACCCCCAAGACCGCGCTGGCTCACCAATGACTAATGACTAAATTACTATGCGCCTCCCCTTACCACAGTTTGCTACTGGCGATCGCCATCCCAACCACATTGCGGAGGTGATTGAGACTACTAGTACAGAATTTTTAGCTCAGTGTTTGGAACCAGACGATTTGAGCTTTCCCTCCATGCCACCCTTTGGTAGTTGGGTCTGTTCTGTAGATGAAGAATCGGGCAATCAAGTTTATGCTGTGGTATATTATGCCACGACTATGCCCATAGATTCCGTACACCGGGCTAGAGCTTTGGGGTTGTCATTGCAAGACTTACGCGAAGAACAGCCCCAGATATTTGCCATGCTCAGAACAGAATTTAGGGCTGCGATCGTAGGATTTGAGCAATCTTCCCAGAATCGAGGTTATAACCAAAGAATATATCAATATCTACCACCACGTCCCCCGCAAATTCATCAAGCTGTTTATCGGTGCGAACCAGAAGCAATTATTAAATTTACTGAAGAACTAGATTTTTTGCGGACACTGCTTTGTATTAACGGTGCGCCAGTAGAGTCTTTGACCGCAGCGGCCATTCGAGATATATACCAGTTACGCAAAGCTGACCGAGAATGGCTAATTAAAGCTGGACGTAGCTTAAGTGTGCTACTTAAAGATGACTACGATCGCTTACGGTTCATTTTGAGTCAAATCCATCCGTAGGTAGTTAGTTCTGAGACAATTGCCTAGTTAGTGTAAATTAATATATTTGATTTTTCCTCAGGTGGCTTCTCTATTTATTTATATCGATTAAGCGATCGCCCCAAGGGAATCGCAGTTTTACCATAGCCCCTTCATTCCTACCTATGGAACTCATATCACAAGTTCTTGCTCTGGAGCCAACTTCCCAAGTTCTTGGCAAGGAACCAATTGTTTCCTTTGCTATTTTGCTGGTGGTCATCTTAGTTATACCGATCATGTTTGAGCGGCTAAGACTACCAGGATTAGTGGGTTTGGTTTTCTCAGGGCTAGTACTCGGCCCCTCAGGCTGGAATCTATTTCAGTCGGACTCGCTGATGATTAACCTGCTATCAGACATTGGCTTAATTTACTTGCTGTTTGTCGCAGGGCTAGAAGTTGATCTAGAACAGTTTCGTCGGCAAAAAAGTCGTGCCTTCGGGTTTGCTAGTTTAACTTTCAGTGTACCCCTGGTGATGGGAACCTTAGTAGGGCTGATTTTAGGCTATGACTGGAATATTTCAATATTAGTTGGCTCTTTATTCGCTTCCTATACTCTTTTGGCATATCCCATAATCAGCCGTTTGGGAGTGGTCAACAACGAAGCTGTTACGGTCACTATTGGAGCTAAGATTTTTACAGATATTGGTGCAGTACTTATCTTAGCTGTTTGTGTAGGCGTCGCTCATGCTGGAACATTCAGCTTTGCGAAACTACTCAGCTTGTCAGGTTGGTTAATTATTTACTCTGTTGCCGTTGTGACAGGCTTTGATTGGGCAGGCAAAGAATTTTTCAAACGGTCTGGAGACGACGAAGGAAACAAGTTTTTGTTTGTGTTACTTTCTGTGTTTCTGGCTGCTGTGGGCGCTCAATTGATTGGGATAGAGAAAATTGTTGGTGCGTTTTTAGCGGGTTTGGCGGTAAATGAAGCTCTAGGGGAAGGCCCTGTCAAACAAAAAATGGTATTTATTGGCAGTGTGCTATTTATTCCCATTTTCTTTGTTGACCTTGGCTTAACGATCGATCTACCCGCCTTTTTGAACAACCTAGACACGCTCAAGTTAACGCTGTTGATGATAGTCGGTTTGATTGTCAGTAAGTTGATTGCAGCTTTTTTCACAAAACTGGTTTACCGCTACAACTGGCAAGAAATGCTAACTATCTGGTCGCTATCACTTCCCCAGGTTGCGACAACCTTAGCAGCAACGTTAGTGGGATACCGGGCTGGGTTGCTGCCACTAGAAGTATTACACAGCGTGATTGTCTTAATGGTTGTCACATCAAGCTTGGGACCATTGATCACTAATAGAATAGCTGTTGGCTTAAATTCCTCACCCGCCGAAGATCCAGCACCACCCCAACCTGACCAAAACGCACCAAAAACAGACAGTGCTTTTACTATAGTCGTACCTGTCTATAATCCTCATACTGAGCAGTATTTGATTGAAATGGCAGCATTATTAGCGCGTCAGTGTAAAGGTAAAATTATACCGCTTGCGATCGCTAATGCTACCGCTCAAATGGATGCACCGCAGTTAGAAGCGTCTCTACAACGGAGTGAACAATTATTAACAAAAGCCACAGTACACAGTCGAGGATTGGGCGTAGCCGCAGAACCAATGCTGCGGATTGATGATGCTTTTGCTCAAGGAATTAGCAGAGCGGCTCGCGAACAAAAGGCTAATTTAATCGTTATGGGTTGGGGTAAACGGACTGGGTTACGAGCGCGTTTATTTGGGAATGTGATTGATGGTGTACTTTGGGCATCTCATTGTCCAGTAGCGGTAACACGTCTAGTAGAATCACCAAAAAAAATTCAGCGCATCTTAGTACCAGTAGAAAACTTAACAGCACCGACATTACAGCCTGTACAATTTGCCCAGATGCTGGCAGAGGCAAATCAGAGCCACATTACTGTACTAAATGTGTGCGATCGCCGCACTAGTTCTAGTAAAATTGCTTGGAGGCGATCGCACCTCTCCCTATTGGTATCTCAATTAGCTTTGACCAATGCCCCAGAAATTCAAATCATCGCTCATGAGAATGTTGCCCAAGCAATTTTGCAGGCAGCACGATTATATGATTTAGTCGTTTTACCTTTTATACGTAATCGTACTAGCCCTGGAGGATTAGCCATTAGTGATGTCACAACTCAGTTAGCCAGACAACTCACCTGCTCCATTGTCATGCTTGGAGAACCGCAACGCACTCAAACCACAAATTTAGTTATGTCTAAAACGGTTACCAGCATTACCTCTGCTGTATGATATGAGGCAGAGTTCAGTCCACTCACATGGACTTAGGCTGCGTTGGTGTAGTCCGTTGGAGGCATCGCATTGACAACAAACTTTGCAACAAATGAATCATCCGTAGAGGCATATAGATGTATGTCCCTAGAAACTTATGTATGTATTTATAGCAGGAATATCTTGAAATGATATAAGTCTCTGCAATTAAATAAAGGGCAGAATGTTGGTAAATCCGACAACTTGAGTATTGTACAAATATGGGTAATTTTAAGACCTTTAACTGTGGAAAGTGTCAACCTATTCCTGCATCCAACTGAAAACAGTGGTAATCCTAAAAACACTTTATATTATTGAAGATTTGATGAACTTTAGGTGGAAGACTAACAAATTTTGTTATTTTACTAGTTAAGTTATTAAGGAAGCAAGTAAAAAATAACAAAAATATAACCGTAAAAAAATACGTAAATTCAACAATACTTTTTTGATTGAACTTTGTTCTTTTTTTCGTTTTGTATTTTTGTCCCCAATCTGGGTAATCTAAAAGTGAGTCCAATAGCTACAGAAAATATTTGTAAATAACTGGGAAACTATGAGAATTTTGGTGACGGGTGGTGCTGGGTTTATTGGTTCCCATCTCATCGACCGACTAATGAATGATGGGCATGAATTAATATGCTTGGATAATTTTTACACTGGTCACAAAAGGAACATTCTTAAATGGTTAGGTCATCCGTACTTTGAACTGATCCGCCACGATATTACCGAACCAATTCGGCTAGAAGTGGATCAAATTTATCATTTAGCTTGTCCTGCTTCACCAGTACATTACCAGTACAACCCAGTTAAAACCGTTAAAACTAACGTGATGGGAACACTCAATATGTTGGGGCTGGCTAAACGTGTGAAAGCTAGGTTTTTCTTGGCTTCAACCAGTGAAGTATACGGTGATCCAGAAGTTCATCCCCAACCTGAAGAGTATCGGGGTAGCGTCAATCCCATTGGCATACGTTCATGCTACGACGAAGGTAAAAGAATTGCTGAGACTCTAGCATTTGATTACTATAGGCAAAATAAAGTTGATATTCGAGTTGTTCGGATATTTAACACCTACGGTCCGAGAATGTTAGAAAACGATGGCCGGGTGGTGAGCAATTTTATAGTTCAAGCCTTGCGAGGTAATCCTTTAACCGTTTACGGTGATGGTTCGCAAACTCGTAGTTTCTGCTATGTTTCCGATTTAGTGGAAGGATTTATCCGCCTAATGAATAGCGACTACATAGGTCCAGTAAATCTGGGTAATCCTGGTGAATATACGATTTTGCAATTGGCAGAAGCCGTGCAAAATATGATTAATCCAGACGCGCAGATTAAATTCGAGCCACTACCTTCGGACGATCCCCGGCGTCGCCAACCTGATATCACAAAGGCAAAAACTTGGTTAAATTGGGAACCGACTATTGCTCTGCAAGAGGGGTTAAAACTAACAATAGAAGATTTTCGCGATCGCATTCAAAGCGATGTAAATAACTCAACCACCTGAGTAGCGCCTAACGTTGCTCTAAATTTCATGCAAGCTTACCCTATCGGTAGCTAGTATGCTTAGTGGCTGAGTTGACTGCCAGTATTTAAGTGTCATATTGATACTTCTTTTAGAAAACTAACCCCAAAAAAGTGAGGAGTTAAAAAATGCGTGTTTGCGTGATTGGTACTGGTTACGTTGGTTTAGTTACAGGTGCTTGCTTGGCTCATATTGGGCATGATGTAATTTGCGTAGACAATAACGAAGAAAAAGTTAAGTTAATGAAGTCTGGACAGTCGCCAATTTTTGAGCCGGGACTTTCAGAAATTATCCAGTCTGCCATTCAAACAGAAAAGATTCATTTTACTAGCGATCTTGCGGCTGGAGTTTCCCACGGAGAAATTCTGTTTATTGCTGTGGGAACGCCACCTTTACCCACTGGTGAAAGTGATACTCGTTATGTTGAAGCTGTAGCCCGTGGGATTGGGGAAAATCTCAACGGTGGTTATAAAGTCATAGTAAATAAATCTACAGTACCCATTGGCTCAGGTGACTGGGTAAGAATGCTTGTTCTAGATGGTGTGGCTGAACGGCAGAAAACATTAGTACCCGCAGGTGGGGTTGCAAGTAATGAAAAATTACCTGAGTTTGCAGCCGAGTTTGATGTAATCAGCAATCCAGAGTTTTTGCGCGAAGGTTCGGCAGTTCACGACACCTTCAACCCCGATCGCATTGTCCTAGGAGGCAATAGCCAAAGAGCAGTAGCCTTAATGCGACAACTCTATGCCCCAATTGTGGAACGCAAGTACGCTGAGGATCAATCTTTACCCCCTGTGCCAATTCTGGCAACAGACTTGAGTTCGGCGGAGATGATTAAATACGCCGCTAATGCTTTTTTAGCCACTAAGATTAGTTTTATTAACGAAGTTGCTAATATTTGCGATCGCGTCGGTGCTGATGTCAGCCAAGTAGCTAGAGGTATCGGTCTAGACTCTCGCATTGGTAACAAATTTTTACAAGCTGGTATTGGTTGGGGTGGTTCTTGTTTTCCTAAAGATGTCTCTGCTCTGATTCACACTGCTGATGATTATGGCTATGAAGCCCAATTACTCAAAGCTGCTGTCAGTGTCAACGAACGCCAGCGATTGATTGCTTTAGAAAAACTCCAAAAAGTTCTGAAAATCCTCAAAGGCAAAACAGTTGGACTACTTGGACTGACCTTCAAGCCCGATACCGACGACTTGCGCGACGCCCCAGCCCTCAATCTGATTGAGCAGCTAAACCGATTGGGAGCTAAAGTTAAAGCCTACGACCCAATTGTTTCCCAAACAGGTTTACGTCATGGGCTTTCTGGTGTGCTAGTAGAAACCGATGCCGAAAGACTAGCTGATGGCTGCGATGCCTTAGTACTCGTCACCGAATGGCAGCAGTTCAGCACTCTTGACTATGTGAAAATGGCAAAATTGATGACCCACCCCGTTATCATCGATGGTCGTAACTTCCTTGACCCGGAAGCAATGGTACGGGCTGGATTCCAATATGTAGGGGTGGGACGATAGAGATTTAGGAGTTAGAAGCGATCAATGATGGATAAGAATTGCTTACAACTCATAATCCATCACTCCTAACTCTAACTATCTTAAAAACCTAAAGAATTATAATACCGCCTAAAGCAATTTAGGCGGTATTTAATTTTGTTTTAGGGCTTCATGCAAAGACCCAAAAAAAACGTGAATTCGACTGTTCATATACTGTACGTCTAATTAGCCCAATCAAAAGACCGCTAAGAGATTTTCCTACGTAAAACCGTCTCTCCGACAGGTCGGGAAAACTTGAACTTTAGTTCAAAGCAGGGAGAGGTTCATGGAACTCACGTTAAAAAAATTTACTTACCTTGCTTACGTGAAAATCTCATATCAAGCGCTATGTGGAATACGTTCGATTTCAGCATAACCACTGAAAATAAGTTTTTGACCTTCAGTGTCTAATCGGTTGAGCCGCATTTTCACTCCATCGAGGTCAAAACGATCAAGATCAACCATATTATCTAAAATTTCTACCAGCGCCACGCTCAGGGTTTGCGAGATTTCCCGTTGTGCTTCTGGTACTTGGTCAAGTTCGATTTTTGGATCTTTGAAGGAAACTCGCCGCCGCCTTTCAATGCCTAAAGTTAGGCTCATGTTCAGGGGAACGAGTTCGCCATTATTTAAATCTGCTTTTGCTACAAGCTGTAAGCGATTTCCTGGCAATAGCTGTACCTGTACTTCCGTAAAGGAAACGGGTTCACCGCCAGATAATTCTGTCAGTGATGGTACGGTGAGGTTAAGCAGACGCTTTTTCACCAGTTCCGCATTAAAGGCTTGGTTTATGCCTGCTTCTGATAAAATTACTTGGGCGATCGCTTGAGTAGGCTGCTTAAGACTGAGTTTGCCACTTAAAACCGAACCGAAGTCAATGGCAACCGCATCGGTTTCAAAAGACATCTCCTCTACCGCGAAATCTTTCCGAATCACCAGGCCACGACCGCTCATTTTGAAGCTATCAATGCTGCCTTGCAACAGTTTGCTGGAGGGGTAGCAGCGCACAGAGACTTCTACTGACTCGCTTTGCGTAAACAGGTGGCGAATCGTTTGGCTGGCGACCGTGTTGAGCATCCGCTCTCCCCAATCTGTGCCTTTAGGATTTTGTAAACCAGTAAGTCCGCCGAACATGTGGTTTTTAGTCTCTAGAAGTTCTTTGTACTTTTGTAACAAACTGTGAAGAATACAGCAAGCGATCCCGTGATTAATTGTGCTGATGGGTAGGTATAGGATGGCTGATGGTTGATACCTCAATGTATTAAATGTGACGAGTTAGATTTAGACAGGGAAAACCTCGCAGCATTTATAACATTAGCAATTATACGTTGAAGTATATGGGCTAAAGGGTTCAGAGTAAACACTCTACCCTTGAGCGACTAAAGTAAACCTTTAGTTGACTAAATGACTGCTCTTTGTTTTCAAGGTAATCAAGGAGTCCGCGAAAGCTTTACCCTTATTTATCAAGAAAGGCAGAGGGCAGGAGGCAGAAGAGTCAAAAGAGGCAGGGGAGCAGGGGGCAGGGAGCAAGGGGGAAAACACCAGACGAGCTTGTACTCCGCCCCAGTAAGAGCGCCCTTTATGGCGGGACTTCATACCCATGTTCCGCTCCGCTCCACGGCTCCAGGTCAGGGCTTGCTCCCCAAGCTTTGAGCGCCTTGCCCCTCCGCTTCTTCGGTGACTATGCATGAAGTTGCTTGATATAAAATATTACTTACTGATGTTGTAAATATTTTAACTGTATAAAGTTTGCGAAAAAAGTCATTGATTGGGAAGACACATAGCTTATAGCAATAGTAAAATCTACTTTAAGCTAGATAAAAATTACCTAAAATTCCGAGTAATTAACTTAGCTATTAGTGGTAAATATCACGAATACTGAATGCTAATATTCAGTATTCCCTGGAGAGCGCTATTCCGGGTTAGGATGATGACTAGCGATGCCTTAATTTAGATATCGATATTGAATTGTTGAAATTTTATGGGCAATAGTCCACCAGATGGCAGTATCAACCTCCTCTGAGCTGGCGAGGAAGTCTCCCAGCGCGGGGGAGACTTAGGAGATATATATACATGCTCACACAAGATATTCGTGATTTGCTGACTGATACTACCGATTTAAACCAGTTAAAATGGGATTTAAATCGTTTGCAACCTGTGGATGTGGGAGACTACATTACACAATTGCCTGAACAACAACGCGCGATCGCATTCCGTTTACTTAATAAAGCTCAGGCAATTGATGTATTTGAATATCTGCCCACAGAAGTGCAAGAAGAACTAATTAATTCTCTGCATGATGTCCAGGTAGTGCAACTTGTAGAAGCCATGAGTCCCGATGAACGGGCAGAATTGTTTGATGAACTACCTGCTGGGGTAATCAAACGGCTATTACAAGAATTGAGTCCAGAAGAAAGGCAAGCAACAGCAACGATTCTCGGCTATCCAGAAGGCACGGCTGGGCGGGTGATGACAACCGAATATGTCCGGTTGCGCCAAGGATTGACTGTAGGTGAAGCCTTGAGCAAAATCCGCCGTCAGGATGAAGACAAGGAAACAATTTACTACGCCTACGTCACAGATGACAACCGGACGCTGGTGAGAGTAGTTTCACTGCGGCAATTGCTGTTTACCTTTCCCGATGTTTTCATCAAAGATATTGCTAGCGATCGCGTCATAAAGGTGACAACCGAAACCCCTCAAGAAGAAGTGGCGCGAATCATGCAGCGCTACGACTTAATCGCTATGCCCGTAGTTGACCGAGAAGACCGATTGGTAGGCATCGTCACCATTGATGATGTCATGGATATTTTGCAAGAGGAAGCCACAGAAGATATCCAAAAACTGGCGGGTGTAAGTGGTGATGAAGCAGCTTTATCCTCTCCCTTATTTACCATCCGTAACCGCTTGCCTTGGCTATTGGGGATTATGGCACTGTATATTGGTGCTGCCAGTGCGATCGCGCCTTTTCAATCTGTAATTGCCGCAGTGCCAGTTCTAGCAGTAATCATGCCGATTTTTTCTAACACCGGTGGTACTGTTGGGATTCAATCATTAACGGTGACAATTCGCGGCTTGGGAGTGGGCGAGGTAACACCCAAAGATACCTTGAAAATTCTCCGCAAGGAACTTTTAGCCGGCTTAGGTACAGCCGTAGCTTTAGCCACAACGATGTTCCTGCTTTCCTTAATTTGGGCGCGACCCCAAGAACGATGGGTGGCTTTAATTGCCGGAATGGTAATGGCAACTAATACAATTGTGGCTGTTACACTCGGCACTTTACTACCAATGGGTTTGACACGGCTGAAGCTTGACCCTGCTTTAGTTAGTGGCCCGTTAGTGACTACAATGCTAGATACAATTGGGTTTTTAACATTCCTCAGTCTAATTTCTCTAGCTTTAAACGTTTTCCATTTACCAACTTGAAAGGATTGGGCATTGGGCATGGGGCATTGGGCATTGATTATTTCTCCCTTATCTCCCCCACTCCCCAATCCCCAGCCCCCAGTCCCCACTCCCCAAATATGCCTACTACCACCTGGAATCGTCATCACGTTCTTTCTCTAGCTGACTTTACGGCGGCTGAATATAATACCGTTTTGCAAACTGCTGCTAGTTTTCAGGAAGTGCTATCACGGCGGACAAAGAAAGTACCAACCTTACAGGGACAAGTGGTAGCGAATTTATTTTTTGAATCGTCTACTCGCACTCGCAGCAGTTTTGAACTCGCGGCGAAACGTTTAAGTGCAGATACACTCAACTTCGCCGCAGCCACATCTTCTATGACTAAGGGAGAAACAATTCTCGACACGGCGAAAACCTATTTGGCAATGGGAACTGATATTATGGTAGTCCGCCATCGAGAGGCAGGAGTACCCAATGCGATCGCTGCGGAAATGGATCGTTTAGGTGTAAAAGTTAGTGTCCTCAATGCTGGTGATGGTCAACATGAGCATCCTTCTCAAGCACTGCTAGATTTATTTACCATTTGTACTCTAATTGACCCAGCCAGTCCCCGACTAGAACTTTTAAAGGGTAAAAAGATTGCCATTGTTGGGGATATTCTCCATTCTCGTGTGGCGCGATCGAATATCTGGAGTTTAATCGCCAGTGGTGCCGAAGTGCATCTGGCAGCCCCACCTACCCTCTTACCCAAATTATTTGCCGAGTTTATCTTGGAAGAGGCAGGAGTCAATAATCAGCAGTTTATTATCCCCTCATCCCCCTCATCCCCCACCCCCCAACTTTTTCTCCATTGGCAACTAGAACCAGCTTTGCAGAATGCCGATTTTGTGATGACTTTGCGCCTCCAAAAGGAACGTATGACGGCTCATTTACTGCCAAGTTTGCGAGAATATCACCAGCTATTTGGCATTACAAGCACAAAATTGCAACTTTGTAAACCTAACGTCAAAGTTTTGCATCCAGGCCCAGTTAACCGTGGTGTCGAAATTAGTTCTGAATTGATGGATGACCCAGAATTTAGTCTCATTCAATCGCAAGTTACCAGTGGTGTCGCCGTTCGTATGGCGCTGTTGTATTTGATAGGAAGCAGTAAGGTCTAAGGAATTTAACTCTCATAGGCAATGACCATCAGGATTCGGCTGTTGAGCCAACTGTGGGCAAAGTGGTTTGACATGACTACACAAGCTAGATAAAAAGGGTATAACATAAGACCAGCCCTTTTAAAATAAGTAGAAATTATCGCAAGTGAATTCCTCTCTAATATTATGTCCTGTGGTTCCCAGAGCCGTTGCACTCCACCCTTTAATCCCCTCCCGACAAGCGACGAGGGGAGACAAAGTGTAGCTTTGGCAGGGTAGGGTTATTCGGGTTTAAGAAGTAATCAAGCGGACATAATATAAATCTCTATTCTCCGTATTATCTGTCTTAGAAAGCCTGATGCCTACGGCGGACTGCGCCAACGAAGGTTTGCTGCCCTCAAACTTTCTGCTGTGCCTCAGCAGTTAAATAAGTAACTTATAAACCACTTTTCACACAGAGAGCAATCAGAGAAAAAGAGATTTTACGAGTCACGTTTAAAGAGCTAGTTCTATCATTTATTACTACCTGATACCTGTGCCGGAGATTTGCCGATGAAAACTATATCTAGCCTCGATGCAGTAACTAAAAATTTAGAACAGCATGAAAACTCAAAACGGATTAAAAAATTAATATACTCAGCTTGTAAAAATATCTGGGAGAATGATGAAGATACGCTAAAACGGTTTAAACTCCAAGAATTAATTCAAGAATTATACAGATTTAATCCAACTATAAATAACTTAAATTATACTTTATCTAAAGTTGTAAAAACCCTCAATAAACAAGACGAATACGCCCTAATAGCCAGTATTATTTCTCATGAAATACAGAAGCTATACATAACACTTGATGAATCAACAGGAATATTATTAAATCAATCTCCTCAAGAAGAATTAACAGGAATATTATTAAATCAACCTTGTCAAAAGGAACAGACCTTTTATAATTCTAGGCAGATATCATCAAATCCTATAGATAAATCTCCAAACAGTCAAATCAAACATCAATATAATCAGTTTGATTTACGGCAAAATATTATGAAGTATACTAACCCACTTAGGGCTAAGATAGTGCTATTTTCCGCACTTTATAAAAAATTTACTTTCAATGAAGAAGACTGGTTGAAACTGAAAGCTGAAAAGCTTGATGATTTATTGCTGAAATTATTTAATACTTGTCCAACTATCAGAGAGCTTGAATCTAAACTAAATAATGCTGTTATATCTCTAGGCAAACCGCATGAAAATATTCAGGCAGCTAGTGCAATCATCCAATCTATGCGAGGTCTATATGGCAATATATCATCCAGTGCCAACGGATATCAACCGTTTAACAGCGATTCATCTCTAGAAACGAAAACACTAGTTAATCCATATCATAAAATGGCATTTAAGGATGACAATAATACCTGTCAATTTATAGCACCCCCTACCAAAGAATAATGGCAACTTTTGACTATTGTTGATACTGGTAAAATTTGGAACGATTGTAGTAATTGATAGGGAAAAATAAATATGGATGCCGATGAACTTCTTAAGCGATATGAAAATGGAGAAACAAAGTTTTTTGAAGCAAACTTAAATGGGGTAAATTTGTTTGGTGCAGATTTGATTGGTATAACTTTAAATAAAGCAGATTTGGGTAATGCAATCCTAGTTTTTAGCTATCTAAATCGGGGAATCCTGAATAAGGCAAATCTAGTTTGTACAAAGCTAAGTGGCGCGAACCTAAATCAGGCAAGTTTAATCGATGCCAACTTGCATGATGCTAATTTACATGGTGCAACTTTACAAGGTGCTGATTTGCGTAATGCCAATTTAACTTTGGCGTATATGCTAGATAGTAACTTGATGGGCGCCGATTTGCGTGGTGCAAATTTGAGTGGTGCAAATTTAACTGGTGCGTGCCTGCGTGGTGCTAACTTTAGAGAAGAAAAGAGAATGTACTCTGCTAGTCTACGGGGTGCTAACCTGCATAAGGCTGACCTACGGGGTGCTGATTTAACTGGTGTAGACTTATCTAAAGTTGATTTGAGTGGTGCTAACTTGAGTGAGGCAACGCTACGTTATGCCGATTTGAGTGATGCCAACCTGAGTGAAGCTATTTTGTATAATGCATCTCTGGCAGATACTAACATCGGGGGTGCTAATTTGAAAGACACTGTTGGCGAAATATTTCTTCACATTAAAAAGCGATAAAAATTAATCAATTTGGAGAAATCGTAAGTGACTTCTTGCAGCAGTTTTG
>NZ_JBALBZ010000108.1:0-2163 GCF_036919495.1 Nostoc sp. | reverse complement strand
GCTGCCAGTAATGCCGTTTTGGGTGGTGAAAGCGAGGGTGTCTTCTGTGGTGACAAAACCGTTGGTAATGGTGACGGTGGCGCTGCTGAGGTTGGGGGAGTCGGCATCAGTAACGGTGATACCAGAGTCAATAACTGTGGCGGGGTCGTTTTCGGTGTAAGCAAGGGCGGTGTTGGTGGCGGTGGTGACTGGGGCATCATTTACTGCGGTGAGATTAATGTTGCGGGTAGTAGCAGTACTATTTAAGCTGCCATCATTGACAACAAAGCTGATAGTGCGGGGAGTAGTACTGGGGTTATCGCTGCTGTTTTGATAAGTAACAGAACGCAGGGCAGTTTGATATTGGGCGACGGTGGCACTGCCAGTTAAGGTTAAGACATTGTTAGCATAGCTGCCAGTAATGCCGTTTTGGGTGGTGAAAGCGAGGGTGTCTTCTGTGGTGACAAAACCGTTGGTAATGGTGACGGTGGCGCTGCTGAGGTTGGTGGAGTCGGCATCGGTGACGGTGATGCCAGGGTCGATGATTGTTGCGGGGTCGTTTTCGGTGTAAGCAAGGGCGGTGTTGGTGGGGGTGGTGACTGGGGCAACAGGTTCGGCAATTGTTAAAGTGGCACTGGGGTTAGCATTCAGCAGCACGGAGACGTTGCCGCCATAGTTAGCGGTAGCCAAGTCGAGCTTGCCGTCGCCGTTGAAGTCTCCCACTGTTACTGAATAGGGAAAAATGCCGAGGGTGAAGTTGGTGGCGGTGGCAAAGCCCCCTGTGCCGTCACCTAGCAGCACTGAGGCGCTGTCGCCGTAGTTAGCGGTAGCCAAGTCGAGCTTGCCGTCGCCGTTGAAGTCTCCCACTGTTACTGAAAAGGGAGAATTGTCGAGGGTGAAGTTGGTGGCGGTGGCAAAGCCCCCTGTGCCGTTTCCTAGCAGCACGGAGACGGTATTGCTGCTTTGATTCGCGGTAGCCAAGTCAAGCTTGCCGTCGCCGTTGAAGTCTCCAACTGTTACTGATCGGGGACTAGTACCGACGGTGAAATTGGTGGCGGTGCCAAAGCCCCCTGTGCCGTTTCCTAGCAGCACTGAGACGTTGTTGTTGCTGTAGTTAGCGGTAGCCAAGTCAAGCTTGCCGTCGCCGTTAAAGTCTCCAACTGTTACTGAAAAGGGACGACTGCCGACGGTAAAGTTGGTGGCGGTGCCAAAGCCCCCTGTGCCGTTGCCTAGAAGCACTGAGACGGTATTTCCGTAGTTAGCAGTAGTCAGGTCGAGCTTGCCGTCGCCGTTGAAGTCTCCTACTGTTACTGAAAAGGGAAAATTAAAATTGTCGAGGGTGAAGTTGGTGGCGGTGCCAAAGCCCCCTGTGCCGTTGCCTAGAAGCACTGAGACGGTAGTATTTACGTAGTTAGCGGTAGCCAAGTCGAGCTTGCCGTCGCCGTTGAAGTCTCCTACTGTTACTGATCGGGGACTAGTGCCGACGGTGAAGTTGGTGGCGGTACCAAAGCCCCCTGCGCCGTTTCCTAGCAGCACTGAGACGTTGTTGCTGTTTTTGTTAGCGGCAGCCAAGTCGAGCTTGCCGTCGCCGTTGAAGTCTCCTACTGTTACTGAAAAGGGAAAATTGCCGATGGAGAAGTTGGTCGCTGGTTGGAAATTGGCGGTGCTGTTGACGCCAAGGATGTAGTCTGGGCTGGCTTCTAGGTTGACGGTGACGGTTTCGTTGGGGTCAGAGACTCCATCGGCGGCAGCTGTGACTGTTAAGGTGGCGGTGGTTTGTCCGGCGGCGATCGCAAAGGTATTGGCTGTGACAGCAGTGATATTGGTGCCTGCTGTCAAGGTGTAGTCGGTGGTGGGGGTGGCGGTGCTACCTGTGGTGTTGAAGTTGACGACTAAGCCGCCAACTGGGGCAGGTGTATCGAGGGTGATCTTAAAGCTGCCGACTGTACCGCCTTCTGTGGGGTTAGTGCCTGGGGCGATGGTAATTTTAGGGGTGGTATTCAGCAGCACGGAGACGTTGTTGCTGCCGCTAACGGCGGCAGCCAAGTCGAGCTTGCCGTCGCCGTTGAAGTCTCCTACTGTTACTGAAAAGGGATTGGCGCCGACGGTGAAGTTGGTGGCGGTGGCAAAGCCCCCTGTGCCGTTTCCTAGCAGCACTGAGACGTTGCTGCTGTTGTAGTTAGC
>NZ_JBALBZ010000107.1:0-4475 GCF_036919495.1 Nostoc sp. | reverse complement strand
TCTTAGAGGAAGTGCGATGTCTACGACGGCAAGCTACGCTTTGGCTGTTATCGCGGCTCTCAAAGAAAAAGGTTTTACTCTTAGCCTGCAATTATAAACATCGCTATCCTCAAGGTATTCCTGAAAATATTATTGCCCGTCTTAATCAACTGTATGAATAAATTCTCAACCGAGGGCAAGATTATCATTCTTCTCAACCACCTTTAAACCGTAAAGGTCATCGAGGTCGGGTGAAACGACGAGTTGGTCATAACTTGTTGTTGCGGCTCCAAAATTTCCGGGGTGATGTTTTACGGTTTCTGACGGAATCGGATGTTCCCTTTACCAATAATCAAGCGGAACGTGACTTGCGGATGATGAAGTGTAAGCAGAAAATTTCTGGTGGCTTTCGCTCCTTCGATTTTGCGGTTTCATTCGCCAATATCCGCTATGCACTTTCGACTGCATCTAAGCGTGGTCTTAATCTTCTGGAAGTCATTACTGATGCCTTACTTGATAATGTCTCTGTTTTCCTTTCCTCAAATCCTACTAGCTAGGCAGTTACAAATAAGATGCGTTTCCCCTGCCTTGTACGGTGAGTCTGCATAAACTGGTAAACCAAATATTTTAATCAGAAATACCTGTTAGACCTAGTGAATATTTAACAGGTATTTCCATTCCAATCTTTTCCAGTTCTTGACTTTTAATGTCTATTGTTGAATTACTGACGAGAAAGAGCAAAAGGCTTTGCATCATGAAAAATTATCATAAAACTATTCTGTCAACTGTTGTTGTAAGTATTTTGGCATTTGGTGGTTATATGCAAACAACGTATGCCCATGAATTACCATCTCATCTTTTAGCTACATCACAGTCTGCTAGCGGTGTCAAAATTGCTGAAATGGATAGCCCTCATGATCGTGATAGTAGTCATGAAGATGGGGATAGAGAAGCTAGTGATGGTAGAAGAGTGTCTGTGACAAGAGCGCACAGAAGAAATCATGCTAAGTATCCTTTGACACATCAGAGAAAATATCATCATGCAAGGAGGCAGCACACAAAGTAGCTGCCTATGTGGGAATGGTACGCAAGCTAGGCACAATTAACAAGGTTACAGCAGTTGCTCATGGGGGCCCTTCTGCAGCGACCTCTTGTGAAGCTTGCGCTTTTTTGCCTTAAGCAGAAGAAACCAGCCTTACTGCCAATTGACCGACAAGACTGATTAGCGATCGCCTTCTCGAACGAATGGCATTTTTCTGTTTGTGAAGAGGCGATTTTGTTAGCAATTTGCGATTACCTAACCTATGTGTTGACTGTTCAATAGCTTTCAATGTAGTGCTTATTCTACATAGCTTAGAGCTTTTCAAGCCTGCCATTAATATCTCAATTGTTTCTACCAGACTGAGCTAATCTGAATTATGATGACTTACTATTTTTTCTTGTGAAAATAGAAATGAACAAAGTTGCAAAAGTCACAATTTTCTTTTGGATCATGAAGATCATCGCCACGACGCTCGGCGAGACGGCAGGTGACTTCATCTCAATGTCTCTCGGACTCGGGTATTACGTAGCCTTTGCCATAACGTTCGCCATTCTGGCTATTCTCCTGTTTTTTCAAATTCAATCGGACAGATATCGTCCAATCCTTTACTGGGTGGCGATCATTGCGACAACCACAGCCGGAACCGAAGTTTCAGACCTGATGGATCGATCTCTCGGGCTGGGCTACGCAGTGGGATCACTTATTCTGGTAGCCGGTCTGTTGAGTGTTCTTGCCATTTGGTACTACCGCGATCGGGATCTGAGCGTTTATCCGATCATCAGGAAAGACGCAGAGACCACCTATTGGCTGGCTGTCGTGTTCTCCAACAGTTTGGGAACGGCCTTTGGTGACTTTCTGACAAGCAACTTGGGACTGAGCTATATCCAGGGTGCATTCGTGACGGCCAGCGTCATTGGTGTTGTCATCGCCCTTCACTACGTAACAAAGTTGAGCGATATTCTCCTATTCTGGCTGGCGTTCATCATCACGCGACCCTTTGGAGCCACCTTCGGAGATTTTCTGACCAAACCAGTCAAAAATGGCGGTCTATCACTGCCAAGGGGCTATGCTTCGGCGATCGCCTTTATCATGCTGGCAGTTGTCCTATTCTTTTCGCGAAAGGAGAAAAAAGTGCGTCACCCAATTGAGTGATGCGTTTAAGCAGATGGATGACCATAGCATAAAGATATGAGAATTTTAATAATTGAAGATGACGATCGCATCGCTAAACCCTTAGCCGAAGATTTAAAACACCAGCATCATGCTGTTGATATTGCTTGTGATGGGATTGAAGGTTGGGAATATGCCGAAGCAGGTAATTATGATTTCATTTTATTAGATTTAATGTTGCCGCGCTTAGATGGAATTACTCTCTGTAAACGGTTACGTGCTGCTAAATGTAATGCTTTTATTTTGATGTTGACAGCACGAGATACAACACCAGATAAAATAACTGGACTCGATGCTGGTGCCGATGATTATTTAGTTAAACCATTTGAACTAGAAGAATTAGCAGCACGAATTAGAGCTTTATGTCGGAGAAGCCCAGAAACTCACCAACTAATTTTAATTCACGGTGATTTACGATTAGACCCTAATAATTATCATGTGACTTATGCAAGCAAGCCTTTATCATTAACACATAAAGAATACATGATATTAGAATGCTTTTTGAAAAATCCTACTCAAGTTTTAACTCGATCGGCAATTTTAGATAAATTGTGGGAGTTTGATAAATTATCCGGCGAAGAAACCGTTAAAACTCACATAACAAATTTAAGAAAGAAACTCAGAGCGGTAGGAAGTTCAGAGGATTTTATCGAAACTGTTTATGGTTTTGGTTATCGCCTGTGTCCTAAATAAATGCAAATTTAGCTGATGTTTGAAAAAATTCGCCGTCGTTTACTGTTGTCTTATTTAATCGTTTTATCATTAATCTTAGGTGGATTTGCAATTGCTGTTCGGATTGTCTTCACCCATAGCCTCTATAAACAACAAACACAAAAACTTGCTGCATTAGCACAAGTTGGTGCTGCTAATGCCGAGTTTGATAACGGTAAAATTAGAATTGAAAATGACTTTCCTCAAGATAAATTGTTTAAAAATCATCAAGAATTAAACTGGTTTGATACTAAAGGTAATCTCATCGCCAAAGAGGGACAAGATATATTAAGTTTACCTACTCATGTAAAAGAAGGAGAACAAATTAATCCAGTTGGTAAAAATCGCATTCAATCTGTTACTTTACCCATTATTAATAGTGATGATAAACAGTTCATTGGATATGTAAGAGCAAGTCAATCTCTAGAAGAATTCGATGAAACTTTAAATAAATTAGATTTGGGGTTAGGCGGTGGAATTGTTGTAGCTTTGATTATTAGTAGTGCTGGTGGAGTTTGGCTGACTCGTCAAGCGATGCAACCAATTGAAGAAAGCTTTGAACGATTAAAACAGTTTACTGCTGACGCTTCCCATGAACTCCGCAGTCCTTTAATGGCGATTAAAAGTAATGCAGGGGTAGCACTCAAGTATCCAGAGGGAATGCGAGAAACTGACGCAGAAAAATTTCAGGCTATTTCTAGTGCTACTAACCAAATGACTCGACTTACAGAAGACTTACTATTTTTAGCTCGTTATGATAATATTCCTAACCACATCAAAGAAACTGTTAATCTTAGTTCAATTTTAAATAACTTAATGCAACTATATCAGCCGCAAGTAATGGCTAAACAAATTAATCTGAAAAGTCAATTGACTGAAAAGCTTTATCTGTTAGCCGATCCAAATCAGATAACACGATTATTTAGTAACTTAATTCAAAATGCTATCCACTACACACCATCAAAAGGGACAATAGAAATCACAGCTAATCGTAGTATTTCCTATCTAGTTGTTAATGTCCAAGATACGGGTGTAGGAATTGCACCAGGAGATTTAGAAAATATTTTTGAGCGTTTTTGGCGAGCAGATAAATCACGTTCTTATAATTCTGGTGGTTCTGGTTTGGGATTGGCTATTGCCCAAGCTATTGCTGAGAATCACGGTGGATTAATTAGTGCCACAAGTCAATTGGGAATTGGTAGTTGTTTTACTGTGCATTTCCCAGCATTTTCACTTAATTAATGTTTATAAAAATGTCTTATTAAGTACCACAATCTAGCTATATTAACCATAAAGACTAAAACTTTTAAAATTGTCACCCCTTTAATTAACTCAAATATTTCGGAACTCCTGGTACTACACTGACAGTTTTTCTCAAAGGTTTGAAAATCCAGGTGAAGCACAGACTTTAGTATACTCTGCTTCTTTTAGAGGTGTTGGTATGACTACAGATATACCACTTAGGTTAGTAATAATTCAAACCTATGCTATGTAATCATCAACTACGAGCGGAATTAAGAAACTAGACGAAAGACAACTGGAACAAGTCTCAGGGTGAAAATAATATCAAGCG
>NZ_JBALBZ010000106.1:0-4781 GCF_036919495.1 Nostoc sp. | reverse complement strand
AAATAATTATGACGACATTTCAGAAACCTCCAATACTGCAAAATTTGCAATTTGAAGACGATCGCACAGGGTTAAGTATAGAAACCCTCAAACGGGCGCTTGCTGATAATCTTTTTTACATTCAGGGTAAGTTTCCGGCTGCGGCCACGCCCAATGATTATTACATGGCTTTGGCTTACACAGTACGCGATCGCATTTTACAACGCTGGTTCAACACCACCGAAATTTATACGAAAAAAGGTGTCAAAGTTGTCTGTTATCTATCAGCAGAATTCCTCTTGGGGCCGCACTTGAGTAACAACTTAATCAACTTGGGAATTTACCACCAAGTGCGCCAAGCAGTTGAGGAATCTGGGTTAGACTTTGTACAATTGCGCGAAATTGAAGAGGAACCAGGCTTAGGCAATGGGGGATTAGGTCGTCTCGCCGCCTGTTATATGGATTCCCTTTCAAGTTTAGAAATCCCTGCCATTGGTTATGGAATTCGCTACGAATTTGGGATCTTTGACCAAGAAATTCGGGATGGTTGGCAAGTTGAAATCACTGATAAATGGCTGCGTTTAGGCAATCCTTGGGAAATTCCTCGTCCAGAGGAAACCATAGATGTCAAGTTCGGCGGTTACACTGAAGCCTATAACGATGAAAAGGGTCACTATCGGGTACGTTGGATTCCCCATAATGTTGTTAAAGGTGTTCCCTATGATACACCCATACTCGGTTATAAAGTCAACACTGCCAATACCTTACGCCTATGGAAAGCTGAAGCTCCTGAATCCTTTGAATTTCAGGTATTTAATGTCGGTGACTACTACGGTGCAGTGAATAAAAAGGTGGTTTCAGAAAATATTACTAAAGTTCTCTATCCGAATGATGAGTTGATTCAAGGTAAGGAACTGCGCTTAGAACAACAATATTTTTTCGTGTCTTGTTCTTTGCAAGATATGATCCGTCTTCACTTGCGAAAAGAAGAGAGCTTAAATAACTTTCACCAGTCTTATGCTGTGCAACTCAATGACACCCACCCATCCATCGGTGTTGCTGAATTGATGCGATTATTGGTGGATGAACATCAGCTAGATTGGGATCAGGCTTGGCAAATCACCCAAAACACCTTCGGCTACACTAACCATACCCTGTTGCCAGAAGCTTTAGAAAAGTGGCCTTTAAGCTTATTTAATAGTTTACTGCCCAGGCATTTACAAATTATTTATGAAATCAATCAGCGTTTTCTTGGTCAAGTTCGCGCTAAGTATCCTGATGATGGCGATCGCCTAGCGCGGCTATCATTGATTGATGAGAGTGGTGAAAAGTATGTCCGCATGGCAAACCTAGCAAGTGTTGGCTCTCATGCGATTAATGGTGTCGCCGCCTTACATACAGAGTTACTTAAGCGTGATGTTCTCCGCGATTTTTACGAATTTTGCCCTGAGAAGTTTAGCAATCAAGCACGATCCCAGCATTGAAATTACACCTCGCACATTTATTTTTGGTGGGAAAGCTGCTCCTGGCTACTTTATGGCGAAACTGATTATTAAATTAATCAACGCCGTTGGTGATGTTGTGAATAACGATCCTGATGTGCGCGATCGCTTGAAAGTAATATTCTTACCAGATTACAATGTGAGATTTGGTCAACGAGTTTATCCGGCCGCCGATCTTTCCGAACAAATCTCCACTGCTGGTAAAGAAGCTTCTGGTACTGGCAATATGAAATTTGCCATGAATGGAGCGTTGACTATTGGCACATTTGATGGCGCTAATATCGAAATCCGCCAAGAAGTGGGAAATGAAAACTTCTTTTTGTTTGGATTAACAACTGAAGAAGTGTATGATTTAAAATCCAAAGGTTATAATCCTTGGGATTATTACCATAACAATCCTCAACTCAAAGAAGCGATCGACCTGATCAACTCCGGATTTTTCTCTCATGGTGATACTAATCTGTTCCGTCCATTAGTAGACTCGCTATTGCACCAAGACCAGTATATGCTGTTTGCAGATTACCAGTCCTATCTTGACTCTCAAGACCAGGTTAATCAAGCTTACCGTGACCCGGAACACTGGACGCGGATGTCAATTCTCAATACAGCACGGATGGGCAAATTCTCTTCTGACCGAGCCATCCAAGAATATTGTCAAGAAATTTGGAATACGGGACCAGTAAAGATTGAACTAGCAGAATATGTTCAAGCCAAGGCTGGTTTAAAAGTGTAGGTAAAATAATTCGTAATTCGTAATTACGAATTACGAATTAGTTAAGTTTGAGTCAATCAAGTTCGTTTTGTAGTTGTGCTTTAGCGCTAAAGCACCAACTACAAACAAAATTATGTGGATGCATCCCGATTTGGCAGATTTATTTGTAGTGGGAACGCGAGAGCGTGTCCGTTGACGCAGCCTCCCGCAGGGAAGGACAAACGTAATTAGTCAGTGCAATAAGAAACATTAAATGAGAATGGACAAAAAACTGACAGGGACTGTATTATCAGGAACATGGCAATTAATGACCAACTACTACCCACCCTAATAAATGCCCCTGACTTTGAACCAGAGCAGATGGGGGCAAGTTTTTGGTATGAAGCCTACCTGAAACAGAAGCAAGAAAATGTTGAGCTAGAAGCCAAACTGGGCCTCTTAGAGAAAGAGTTGGAGCAGCTCAAAGAAAAGTTAAACAAGCTCAATCTCAGGAGCAGTGAGAATAGCTCCCAACCGCCCTCCCAAGATGGGTACAAGAAGAAAAATAAAGGATTTGAGACAAAAGTCAAGAAGAAGGACAAACATCTTGCTTGCTGTCATTTTTTTTATCATTGGTATCTATGATGAATTTATTTCAATCTAATCAGTTAGAGTTTGCTTGGTGGGTAGAAATTAACACCAATATTCCGCGCTGTATTTATTACTTTGGCCCTTTTGATAGTGAAAAAGAGGCACAACTTTATAAAAGTGGCTACGTTGAAGACTTATATCAGGAAGAAGCCAGGGATATCGTTGCACTAGTCAAACAATGTCAGCCTGATGTCCTGACGATTTTTCAGGAGAAACTAGAAGTCTTACCAAGTATGTGCGATTAACCTAAGAAGAGGAATTTTAAAAATGTTTCATAAAATCTTGGTAGCAATCAATGATACTGAAATTGGTCAGCAGGTGTTTAAAGAAACCTTGTCTTTAGCAACAGCAACTAATGCTGAGTTGTCTTTTGCTACATATCATCTCACCTGTCGAGGATGGAGAACTAAATCTTTTCAGCCTACAAACAGATAGTATTTATGGAAGTTTTCATACTCATGGTGTGGAATACTATGTCAGGGAATGGGAAGCTTTAAAGAAACATGGAATTGAGTTTTTGACATTCCCCGACAACTTCTGCGAAGTCGGGGATCTGACCACCCTCAGTTACTAAAGTGCCTACTAGAGGCAAAATTATCTAGCCAGGATTATTTTATGAGCTTGAATTTATATTTTCTCCGTCATGGAGAAACAATTTATAGCCAGACAGGGGGATATTGCGGCGAGTTAGATCCTGAATTAACTCCAGTAGGTGTAGAGATGGCGGAAGCATTTGCTGCTGCTTATTGCTCTCTACCTTGGATGGCTGTTTTTGTCAGCCCGATGAAGCGGACTATTGCTACGGCAAAGCCATTATGTGATAGTGTAGGCATAGAAATGCAACTTCGGGACGGACTTAGAGAAATTAGCTATGGGAAGTGGGAAGATCAAACAGTAGAGTTTGTTAAACAAAACTACCAGGATGATTATCTTCGCTGGTTAACCGAACCCGCTTGGAACGCGCCCACAGGGGGAGAAACGGCTGTACAGGTTGCTAGCCGAGCTTCCATAGTGATTGCAGAGATTGAAAAAAATTATTCAACTGGTAATGTTTTGGTAGTTGCCCACAAAGCAACACTCCGAATTGTACTTTGTAGTCTGTTAGGTATCGATCTAGGGCGTTACCGCGATCGCATTAATACGCTTGTGGCTTCAGTCAGTATTGTCAAATTTGATATTCATGGCCCCTTACTGCAAGTATTGGGCGATCGCTACCATCTACCAGAACATCTGCGGAATTTACCAGGCACTTAGTACAATATTTCATTAATACGAGCGCGAATTCTCTGCGTACCTTTGCGCCCCTGGAGCGTTTAAATTTCAACCCTCAATTCGCTACAATTTTACGCAAAGCTTTACTTAGTCCATATAGAGCGGCCAATAAAATCAATGCTAAACAATTTGACAGTTAATAACACTAGCATAGTAAATGATACTGACACCGTTTTACGCACAGAAAACCTCAACGTTTATTACGGGAAGTTTCTAGCGTTGCGGAATATTTGGCTAAATATTCCCAAAAATCAGGTTACAGCTTTTATCGGCCCTTCTGGTTGTGGCAAAAGTACATTACTGCGATGCTATAACCGTCTTAACGACCTGATTGAGTCATCTCGAGTCGAAGGTAAAGTTTATTTTTACGATAAAAATTTGTATGCACCAGAAATTGATGCTGTAGAGGTGCGTCGTCGAATTGGGATGGTTTTTCAAAAAGCAAACCCGTTTCCTAAATCTATTTATGACAATGTTGCTTTTGGAGCCAGAGTTTGCGGCTACAAAGATAACATGGATGAATTGGTAGAACGGAGTCTACGCCGATCGGCTTTGTGGGATGAAGTCAAAGACAAACTGCGACAAAGTGGTTTAGCCTTATCTGGTGGTCAACAACAACGGTTGTGTATTGCGCGAGCGATCGCTGGGCAACCAGAAGTTATACTTATGGATGAACCTTGTTCCGC
>NZ_JBALBZ010000105.1:0-51041 GCF_036919495.1 Nostoc sp. | reverse complement strand
CTTGTTTTTCTTGGTTCATTGTCAGCGATCGCACTGGGTTATTTCCCTTTACATTTTCCCATAAATGGTAAATCTTCCAAAACTGGATGCTCCCAACTTGAATCCCTTCCTGAAGATATTAAAGAGGGTATGGATTTCTTCTTCTCATACTTTAATGAGAATGATATTATTGGCCAATATCTACCTCATAATCAAATTTCATTTACTGAACTGGCAACTTTTTTAAATCTAGCTCAATTAGACTTACCAGAATTTCGCCAATGGTTGACATATAAAGAAATCTATGATCAACTAGAAAGTTTAGGAGTCCAAGATTTCTTAGAAGCTTTGCGCGACAATAAACCTAATCCTCTTGAGTCTGTACAAAATAAGCTACGTCATATTAACTACCAGCCTCGTCAGGTTTTTGGATCTTTGTTTAATCCAGAAGTTTCTGGTGAAACGGAGTTAAAAGAAATTGAACAAGCTTTAAATTGGTTGATTGGCTTACAAAAGTTTTCGCTTTCTGCTGATTCCGTCCAGCGTATTCTAAATTCTCCTTCTAAACGGCGCAAAATGGCTGAATTAGTTAATGAATATGAGTCAGCCCATCAAAGTATTAGGCAAGGATTAGATTTTCTTTTATCGCACTTTAATGAAAGTGACATTACAGATTATTACTTACCTCGTAATCAAATTACTTTTGTCGAGCTAGAAAGCTTCTTAAACTTGACTCAATCTGAATTGTCTTATTTTCAAGAATGGCTGACTTATAAAGAAACTTACCAGAAACTCGAAAATCTGGGGAATAATAAGTTTTTAGATTATTTCCGTGATAATCAAATTACGCCAGAGCAATGGTTTCAAGTTTTAGAAAAGCGAATTTATCAAATATGTCTTGATGCTATTCTTGCTAGAAAGCCTGAGTTAAAGAACTTTAATTTTGAAGTACATGAACGCGAAATAAAAGAGTTTTCTAAACTAGATTCTAGCCAACTAGATACTGCTAGAAAACGTTTAAAGCAGCTTCATGTGCAACGCTGGCAAAACTGGGGAAAGACTTCACTTGCTCTAGCTGAGATACCAAATTTGAAAAAAGAAGCGGCTAAGAAAAGCCGACATTTGCCCATCCGTAAACTTCTCAATGATACACAAAAAGGAATACCAAATCTCGTCAAAGCCTTAAAGCCTTGCTGGATGATGAGTCCACTTTCTGTTAGTCAATATATCAATCCAGATGTAATTCATTTTGATGTTCTTATCTTTGATGAAGCATCTCAGCTTCGGACTGAGGATGTTGTTCCTTCAATTATCCGTTCAAATCAAGTCATTGTGATTGGGGACAATAAACAGCTTTCTCCCACATCATTCTTTTCAACCGGAGACAGTGAAGAAGATATCGATGATGAGGATGATGGAAGCTATGAAAGCGTTTTGGATGAATGTTCAAATTTTATGTTTGTGCACATGTTGAAATGGCACTACCGCAGTCAGGATGAGCGTTTGATTGCTTTCTCCAACCTTCATTTTTACGGCAACGAATTAGTTACATTTCCAAACCCAGTTCAAAATCCAGATTTGGGAGTGTGGTTTAAGCACGTTCCCGATGGTGTTTACGATCGCGGTAAACGCAGAGATAATCGACGCGAGGCTGAAGTGGTTGCTCAGTTAGCGTTGGAGCATTTTCAACGGTTTCCCGAACAATCCCTTGGTATTATTGCCTTTAGCGAAGCCCAAGCCGACGCGATTCGAGAGCAAATTGAAATTTTGGGCAAAGAATATCCCGAACTAGAGACATTTTGCAGTGATAACTCACCTCAGTTTTTTTTGAAAGCATTAGAAAACGTTCAGGGTGATGAGCGAGATGCAATCATACTCAGCGTTGGGTATGCTCGTGATGATCAAGGTAAACTTTCTCTCAACTTTGGCCCCTTAAATCGGCAAGGTGGAGAACGACGGCTCAATGTCGCTGTCACGCGGGCAAAAAGTAAAATTACACTCGTTTCTTCCATTGTGGCTGGTGACATCGACAAAACACGCGCCCAAAGCAAAGGTGTAAAATTACTGCATGATTACTTGGAATACGCGGCGAGTGGTGGAGAAAGACTAGAAGGTAACTTTTACACAGATACTCTCCACTTTGACTCGCCATTTGAAGAAGATGTTTACCATGCTTTAGTCCAGCAGGGATACACTATCCGCACCCAAGTTGGATGTTCAGGATACCGGATTGACCTTGGTGTAGTCAATAGCGATCGCCCTGGTGAGTTTTTACTGGGGATTGAGTGTGATGGTGCATCTTACCATAGTTCACCTACTGCCAGAGATCGCGATCGCCTTAGACAACAGGTGCTTGAAAGGCTTGGTTGGAAAATTTACCGCATTTGGTCAACAGACTGGTTTCGTAACAAACCTGTTCAAGTTCGTCTGTTGATAGAAAAAATTAAACAACTACAACAAAATAAATAGCTAAAAGGTTCATCCGGTGAGCCATCGCTTTTCGATAGGTCTTGCTGCATTGTGTTATTAAACTAAAAATTGAAATTGACTATAACAGATATGGATAAAAATTTTACATATTTGGTATTGTCATACTTGCAAAAGTGTATATTTACACTCAGTCTGCATTAAAATATATACCTTATAGATAGATAATTATGCCGATTCAATGGCATGGAGTCACTGCAATGTCAATTGATGAAGTTGAAACCCAGCAAAATAATGATCTAGCTCAACCCGCTACAGGCTTAATAGAAAGCCTAGTAAAGGCAAAAGACAAGAAAAAATCTAAAAAATCAAAACGGATTTTTGATGGTAGCACTGAAGTTTTTGCCAAGAAAATTCCTAAAAAGACTTTTGAAACTGAACTAAAGCAACTCCAGATTGAGCTAGTCAAAATGCAATACTGGATTAAGCACGTCGGCTATCGGGTTGTCGTCATATTTGAAGGGCGCGATGCTGCAGGCAAAGGAGGAGTAATTAAACGTATTGCCGATCCACTTAATCCTCGTGGCTGTCGTGTAGTTGCTCTAGGAACCCCCTCTGATCGTGAGAAAACTCAGTGGTATTTTCAGCGTTACGTGGAACATCTTCCCACAGCAGGCGAAATCGTCCTTTTCGATCGCAGTTGGTACAACCGAGCCGGAGTTGAACGGGTGATGGGTTTTTGTACTGAAGCAGAATATCAAGAATTTATGCAATCTTGCCCGGAATTTGAACGAATGTTGGTGCGATCGGGCATTGTTTTAATCAAGTACTGGTTCTCCGTCAGCGATGAAGAACAAGAAAAACGCTTTCTCTCTCGCAGTCACGATCCAGCAAGGCGCTGGAAACTCAGCCCAATGGATTTGGAATCACGCGATCGCTGGGTAGAATATTCCAAAGCAAAAGATACCATGTTTGCTTACACAAATATTCCAGAAGCCCCCTGGTTTACGATTGAAGCAGATGATAAAAGACGGGCGCGGCTCAACTGCATTCATCATTTATTGAGCAAAGTTCCTTACGAAGACATGACACCTCCTCCCTTAGACCTTCCGTCTAGACCCGTGGCTGAAGATTATGTTCGTGCCCCCCGCAATGAGCAGTTCTTTGTCCCTCAAGTGTATTAGGGAACATTCCTGAGTCAAAACTATGGCGTACAGCGATTTTACTCTAGAAAAAGTTTCGGCTGTTTTGGGAATCACTACCCAAGAAGCCGACCTATTTCCCAAGCTTGTACCTCTTTCTATTCCTTCGTGGTTAAATGAAACTTTAGGAAAGCGAACCCAATTAGCTCTGATTAGTGAAAAGGCTCGGAGCGAATTTATTATTGTACCGATTTTACTAGCTTGTCGCGATCTCAGCCAAGATAGCTTGGCTATTTTCTCTTGTTTCTAATACCGTGTCCGAAGTGGAAAGTGATGGTTTAGGTGAAATTGACAATCTTGATAGGCAACTGTATCAGTGCTTCCAGAGTAAATTTTTAGTTCATCCTTCATTGACACGACTTATAGTTAGTTTTCAAGCTAACAAAACTAGACCTATCTATCGATGGTATAAATATAAAGAAGCTTTCTCTGCATCTCTTATAGAATATCTATTACAACGATATAAAATTACTAGAGGTAAGGTTTTAGATCCATTTGCAGGCAGTGGAACTGCGCTGTTTGCTGCTAGTGAAGCTGTAATTGATGCTGACGGTATTGAATTATTGTCCATTGGTCAACAAATAATTAATGCTAAAAAGCTTTTAGATTCTGAATTCACTCCTGAAGATTTTGATAGAACCAAAAATTGGTCAAAGTTACAGCTTTGGAAGCAGTGTGAGCAGAAACAAGACTTACCAGAATTGAGAATCACAAAAGGAGCTTATACTGAACTAACTATAAATGCAATTGAGCAGTATCTTGCAGCTTGCAAACGAGAAAATTATAGAGTCCAAGCAGTTTTAAACTTTGCCTTACTGTGCATTTTAGAATCTATAAGTTATACACGTAAAGATGGACAGTATCTGCGTTGGGATTATCGTTCCGGTCGTGGACAGAGCAAGAAACCTTTCAATAAAGGCGAAATTCTAGAGTTCGATAATGCGCTCGCCAATAAAATAAGTGAAATTATTGATGATTTACTGCCTTCTACACAACAAATTGAGCTTTTCCCAATTAAAAATCCTCAAGGTCAAATTCATCTTTATGGTGGATCTTGTCTTGAAATTATGCCGCGCCTAGGCAATTCCGTATATGATGCAATTATTACATCCCCACCCTATTGCAATCGATACGACTATACTCGCACTTATGCACTGGAACTAGCTTTACTTGGTATTTCTGAAAAGGAGTTAATTAACCTTCGTCAGGAAATGCTAAGTTGTACAGTTGAAAATCGCCCCAAAGATTTATTGACTATCAACTCAGATTGGAAAACAGCCTTAGCTATTGCTGATTCACAGAATTTGTTGCAGGCTATCTTGAAATATTTAGATAACCAAAAAGCAAAGGGTGCATTAAACAACAATGGTATACCAAGAATGGTCAGAGGATATTTTTATGAGATGGCGTGTGTAATACAAGAATGTTTTCGTGTTCTTAAACCAGGGGCACTTTTATTCATGGTTAACGACAACGTTCGTTATGCAGGCGCAAGCATTTCAGTAGATATGATTCTCTCTGATTTCGCCGAACAGTTAGGTTTTGTTATTGAAAATATTCTTGTTTTGCCAAGTGATAAAGGTAATAGTAGCCAGCAAATGGGAAATCATGGACGCGATCCATTGCGGAAGTGCGTTTATGTATGGAAAAAGCCATAAATTTAATTCCTATGTGTTCCTATCAAAATCATCTTCAATCCATTGATGATCTTATAACAACTTATGAAGCAATTCGTGCAGGTTTTGTGGCTCTTGCACTGGAGAAAAATCGACGTGCTACGCCATTCGTCGCAGAAGCAAGGGCACTTAAAGAAGCTGCTAGTCAAGCTGAGAGTGGTGAACTTAAAGGCGGTATAGATCCCGCAGGCGCAGATGAGCATTGGAAAACTGCACAAGCAGCACTAAATCGTATACGTGAAGCATTTTCGAGAGTAGGGCATTCACCTCTGACTTTCTTCGTAGGATCAGCGATCGCTAGAAGGATGGCAGGCGAAATCTGGAATCAATTGGAAAACGGCACTCTCAGTAACGCTGCTAATTTAAATCAAGAAAACCAAGTTGTATCTATTTCTCGTTGATTGTGCAGTCTATAAAAGTGTACTTAAGTGTATTGATTGTGTTTTCAATCATGCGATCGCTACAACAGTCTACTTCTTATCCATCTCACAGATAATCTTTAAAGACGATCGCACTATCTCATAAATTAGTTTTATTAACACGCAATAATCGGGATTTCAGCAAAGTAGCCGGACTGTTAATTGAGGATTGACGGTTTAATGCGTAGGTGCAGCCCGTCGTAGACATCGCCTAGTTTATTGTCGAGTGAGAGCGATCGCTACAACAGTCTACTCCTTGTCCATCCCACACACAATCTCTAAATATAAAGTCGCGTTTTGTCGAATTGGGGCGATCGCAGGCTGATTTTGTTTAAGGGTATTTTTACGGAAACTTCTTAAAAATGAAATTTTATGTAATTTACGTCTAAGTAATATTTCGGTCGCAATAAAATAAAGTTGAGGTTAAGGTATTTTGATATTGTTAAATGAACTATAATAACTAATCAAGATGTCTCAGCACACAGCCCTAAATGAACAGCAACAAAACAAACTAGTAAATAAAGTTTCAGCGATTCGGTTCAACCTTGGTATAGGTAATTTTGATGAAGCTAAACAAAGAGCTTTCTCAGCAGAACAATCATTGATTGAAGAAGGTATGTCTCCGTTCGGCATTATAACCTTTTATGAACATATTCCAATGGATTTCGCAAATATTGGAGATTTTGATACAGCTGCAAAGCTTTTAAATTCTTGCTTGGCTTTTCTGGACAATAATAAAACTTTTTTTGAGGATGCCTTCTATTCTCGAATTAGGGAACTTGCTGAAAATGCCAGAGAAAATATGGTTATGCAAATGAAGAGGGTCACTGGTATGGGTTTTCTATATATAGATATCACCGATAAAGACACTGACAGCAATCAATACCAAGTTTTATTTAAGGGAGTTTCAGTAGGTATTGTTATAAAGCAAGATGATATTTGGTTTGTGTTAAGACCCGGAAGCAATACATACGAAGCTAAAAAATTTCTGCATAAAGCTGATGCTGCTAAACATTTAGCAGAACTAGCAAAACTAGATTAGCAAACTTGAGTCTCGCCTATATATTACTCCTGCTTTTAGTGATAGTGTTTGCTGTCATGTGATCACATTTTAGATAATAGTTTTTTGTTGAGTAAAAGTGATCGCTATCATTTAGTCTAATAAAATGAGACAAGTAAGTTAAATTCATTAGCCAATTATAGTGGTAGTGAGCAGTCTGACAATTCGATTAGAGCCGATAGTTAAAAACATCGTCAGTTTACCTATATTCATCCTATCTATTGCTAGCTAGCATATATGTCAATTCATATTTTCTGGGACAACTCAAATATTTGGTTAGTTGGTCGTAATGTTTGCCAATAAAAGGAACCTAGCGATCAAATTAGTTTCCGTATTCACTTTTCCAATCTGTTCGATTTTGTTGTAGATAATCGCAAGGTAGATTATGCTTTTGTTGGCGGTTCTATCCCGCCAGATAGCGATCCACTATGGCAGAGATTTGCAAATTTAGGAATTAAGTTCAATAAGCAAGAGCGAGGGCAAAGTAGTGGTGGTGAAGTTGCTGTAGATGAAATCATCCAACTTAAGATGGCTAATCAGGTACTTGGTGTAAACCCACCAGGTGTCATAGTACTTCTAACAGGTGATGGTAGTGGTTACAATAATGATCAAGGCTTTATTAAACAGTTGGAACTAGCACACAAACATGGTTGGCAAATTGAGGTAGTAAGCTGGGATTTAGGTTGCAATCGCTTATTGAAAAGATTCGCAGAAAAGAACGGAGTTTACCGGACATTAGAAACTGTTTATAATCAGGTAACATTTATTAATAACAAGCGTTGGGCTATCGGTGAGAAGCAAGCAACATGACAGTATATTAAAGCGGGCAACTAACAAATCCTAGTGCAGTTTTAAATATTATTTGCCGTCATTCAATTTAACGTCAGACAAAAGTTGGGAGAATTGCATCTTCTACAATTACTCTAATATTTAGTAGCTTGTTGTCAAGTAGAAGCGATCGCACCATTTAATCTAAAAAAACGTCATTTAAAATAGTCTTTCATTTTACAGTTTTTCTTTGATAAAAATGCAAGCAAAATCTAAAAACCAGACTCTATAAGAGTTATACTATCTAAAGCATCAAAACAGATTGTTTCTAGATAACGCTGCAACTTGCATTTAGGCTAGAAATAGACTCTTTTTTCTCCCACCGCTAAAAAACCTTGCATTATATGATGTTGAGGAGCGTTGGCGCGTAGCCCGCCGTAGGCATCGCTAGGTTCGGAGTAATCCCAAGAGTGCATTTGACGGAAAGGAAGACCCATCTTTTGGAAGACGTACTTCTCTTTCACACCAGAAGCTACTAGGTCAGGCTTCAGCGCTTTGATAAATTCCTCGAATTCGTAAGCGGTAACGTCGTCATAAACGATGGTGCCGTTTTCGATGTAGTTAGTGGTACGTTTGTAGTCATCGTTATGAGCGAACTCATAACCTGTACCAATCATCTTCATGCCCAAGTCTTGGAAGGCTGGGACAACGTGGCGAGGACGTAGACCACCAACCATGATGGCAACGGTCTTACCATCCAAGCGGGGGCGGTACTTACCGACTACTGCATCCATTGTTGGCTGATACTTGGCGATTACCTTCTCAGCGTTTGCTTGGATTGTCTCGTCAAACTTGGAAGCGATTTCCCGTAAAGATTCAGCAATCTTGGTGGGGCCGAAGAAGTTGTATTCCAACCAGGGTATACCATAAGCTTCTTCCATGTGACGGCTGATGTAGTTCATCGACCGGTAACAGTGGATGAGGTTCATCTTCACATTGGGGGTCATCAACATTTCGTTGATGGTGCCATCACCTGACCACTGAGCGACTACGCGCAAGCCGATTTCTTCTAACAGGATGCGGCTAGCCCAAGCATCACCACCGATGTTGTAGTCACCAATGATGGCTACATCATAAGGAGTACCTTCAAACTTGAGTGTACCGTCTTTCTTAGCTTGGTCGGATCTGGTGAAAACCCAGTCACGAACCATGTCGTTAGCAATGTGGTGTCCCAAAGATTGGGAAACACCCCGGAAGCCTTCGCAACGCACAGGTACAACTGGCTTGCCAATTTCTTTCGATGTCTTCCGAGCAACTGCTTCGATGTCATCCCCAATTAGACCAATGGGACATTCAGATTGAATGGAAACACCACGGTTAAGAGGGAAAAGTACATCAAGTTCTTGGATTAACTTGGTAAGTTTCTTGTCACCACCAAAAACGATATCTCGTTCTTGGAAGTCAGAGGTGAAGTGCATGGTACCAAAGGTATCAATACCTGTGGTGCCGATGTAGTAGTTACGACGACCAGACCAAGACCAGTAACCGCAACCTACAGGCCCGTGGCTGATGTGGATCATGTCCTTAATAGGACCCCAAACCACACCTTTAGAACCGGCGTAAGCACAACCACGAGCGGTCATTACCCCAGGAAGGGATTTAATGTTAGACTTAACGCCGCAATCGGACTTACCTTCTTCGTATACGCCTAAGTGCTTTTCCCGTTTTTTCTTAGCTTTATCGGGGTAAGCGTTTAGAACTTCTTTAATTAGTTCTTTTCTTTCTTCGATGATGTTTTGATTTTCTGGAGGTGTCATATTTAGCCTCTGTGACTTGTAAGGATCGGGGGCATAGGGGGACTAGGAGTCCCCTCTAAGATTAGGGGGGAGATGCAAGTGAGAGGGGAAAAGGTAAGATATGGAACTCTTCCTTTTTCCTTGTGCTAAAGCGTTATTTATTAGCAGCGATTTATACTACAGGAGCTTCAGCAGCACTCTTACCAACTAGCATTGCGGTATTTTCGTCGCTTTCGAGGATACCGAATTCAATCAACAATTCTTCTAGTTCTTCCATTTCGATGGGTGTAGGAATAGATAGATTCTTGTTGTCGATGATCTTTGTAGCCAATGTCCGATATTCGTTAGCTTGGTTGCTTTCTGGTGCGTACTCGTTAACAGTCATCCGACGCAATTCTGCGTGTTGAACGATGTTGTCACGGGGTACGTAGTGAATCATTTGGGTGTTCAACCGTTTTGCCAAGGTTTCGATCAAGTCGATTTCCCGGTCTGTGTTACGGCTGTTACAAATCAAACCACCCAAACGCACGCCACCAGTGTGAGCGTACTTAAGAACACCACGAGCGATGTTGTTAGCAGCGTACATCGCCATCATTTCACCTGATGTAACGATGTAGATTTCTTGTGCCTTGCCTTCACGGATAGGCATTGCGAAACCACCGCACACAACGTCACCTAACACGTCGTAAGATACGAAGTCTAGGTCTTGGTAAGCACCATTTTCTTCTAAGAAGTTGATGGCGGTGATGATACCACGACCGGCGCAACCTACACCGGGTTCTGGACCACCAGATTCTACGCAACGAACGTCACGGAAACCGGTTAGCATTACTTCTTCAAGTTCGATATCTTCTACTGCACCACGTTCTGCGGCGAGGTGAAGAACGGTTGTTTGAGCTTTGCTGTGCAGCATCAAACGGGTGGAGTCAGCTTTAGGGTCGCAACCGACGATGAGGATGCGTTGACCCATTTCTGCCATAGCTGCTAAGGTGTTTTGGGAAGTGGTAGATTTACCGATACCGCCCTTACCGTAGAAAGCTATCTGTCTTATTTTTTCGTCTGTCATGGTTCTTGTTTCCCTGCAATTGGTTGGTTGGTGGGTCTGTGCGTTTGTCAGTTGCGTTCACGCCAGTTGAGCGACAGTAGTGAGCGCGTGTAGAGCATCGTTGGTAGCGTTGGCATAAATGCCTGCTGGGGGCGATCGCTCCACAGCCATAATGATTGAGAGTAGGTACATATATTTCGTGGTTAAATTGTTTTCTTTTTGTTTTTTGTCCTTTGTCCTTTGTCATTTGTTTTGACAAAGAACAAAGAAAATTACGCGATTTACAAATACGTCATAATGTGTTTCAGCTTGCAAGATTCAATAGGACTTGATGTTGTTATTTGTCAACAATCAATGCATAAGTCCTATTACTTGTTCAAAATAGCGCCCTTCATATTTGTGACGCGATCTAGTGCAGCTTTGGTGTCTTCTGCTGAGACTCCACGCACAGCCATTGCTTCACCGAGATGCTTGGCGATCGCATCGAAGTGTGGTTGCTGTAGATTCATTCCAGCGTGGGTTTTGTCCATTGGACGACCGCCGTATTGCTTTGGCCCCTCAAATATTTGAGATAAGAAAGCAACTAGATGATTGCGTTGCTTCGCCATGTCTGTACCAGCAAAAATAGGATTGAGGAGGCTGTCTGTGGCAATGCGTTTGTGGAGTTCATCTACTACTTGTTCAATAGCTGGTTGTCCACCAATGTTGTCGTACAATGTGCTCATATCCTGTTCCTTTGAAGCGAGTTGGATGATGAAATTTGCAAGTAGGTGCTTAATCTATGAAGCCTATATGCTGTTAGCCGTCATAGCTAATAAAGCTATCGGTTGTCGGTAGGATTGAAGCATTGATGTGGAGACAATTATATGGTTCAAATCCTACTTTCTGTTCCTGGCTGAATGCATATTAGAGCGTATTTGTAGAGTACGTTAAGTCCTACAGCAATTCCTAAACTGCTTCGACTACAAGGCTCTTGCTGACACGATCTTGTAATCTGGCTTCGATCGCAATTTTGAGAGTTGCTGTACTACTAGAACAGGAACCGCAAGCACCTTGCAGTACAACTTTAACACGATCGCCTTCTACATCATAGAGTTCTACATCTCCCCCGTCTGCAATTAGTACGGGTCTGACTTCTTCATCAAGAACCTTTTGAATTAGAGCAATTTTTTGCACATTGGTTAGCGATCGCTCTTTAGACGTAACAATTTCTGTGGCAACTTTTACGCCGTAATTGTTGAGAGCAGGTGAGGCGTATTCCTGTTGAACTGATCTAATAATATCATCAATGTTCGCCAGACAGGAACCGCATCCGCCACCAGCTTTTACATAATTTGTTACTTGTTCAGCATCAGTGAGATGATTTTCTAGAATCACGCGACGAATCTTAGACTCGCTGATGCCAAAGCAACTGCAAACTAATGCACCTTCATCATCATCATCGTGGGTAGCTAGAGGTATGCCACGATAATTGTAGATAGCAGCTTCTAGGGCTTCTTGTCCCATGACAGAGCAATGCATCTTTGCTTCTGGCAAACCACCCAGGTAATCTGCAATGTCTTTATTGGACACTTTCAGAGCTTCATCTAAGGTTAAACCTTTGACCATTTCGGTTAATGCACTAGAAGATGCGATCGCACTAGTACAACCAAAGGTTTGAAAGCGGGCATCTAGAATCTTATCAGATTCTACTTCCACTTTCAGGTGCAATCTCAGAGCATCGCCGCAGGCAATGCTGCCGATTTCACCCGTTGCAACCTTAACTCCAGCTTCGCCCGTTTCTTCAATTTCTCCCTGATTTTTGGGATCGTAAAACAGTTCTAATACTTTATCGGTGTAGTCCCACATATTATTAAGTTCTGAGTGGTGAGTGCTTAATGCTGTTAGCGGTAGCGGGGCGTTTAGCCCGTGGGGAGTGGAGAATAGTTAATTCCCTATTCCCTATTCCCTACTCTTTAATTAACGATGCGCTAGTGCTTGTTCTTGTCCTTGCAACCAACCTGCATCATCATTTTTGAAGGGTGAGAGGGCGCGTAAACGTTCTACAATACTGGGCATTACCTCTATTACTCGATCGATTTCGGCTTCTGTGGTGTAGCGACAAAGACTGAAGCGGATAGAACCGTGCAAAGTTGTGTAGGGTAAGCCCATTGCCCGCAGGACGTGGGAAGGTTCCAGAGAACCAGAGGTGCAAGCAGAACCGGATGACGCACAGATACCGTATTTGTTCAATAACAGTAGAATTGCTTCACCTTCGATGTACTTAAAGCCGATATTGGTCGTGTTTGGCAATCTCTGCGTAACGTCACCGTTAACGACACAATCGGGAATTGTAGCTAGTAAAGTTTGTTCGAGGCGATCGCGCAGCTTTCTTTCTCTTGCGATCGCTTCTTCTAAGTGTAACAGTTCTAGTTCCGCAGCTTTGCCCAAGGCGATAATTGCTGGAACATTCTCTGTTCCAGCCCTGCGTCCGCGTTCTTGGTGTCCCCCAAGAATAAAGGGACGGAACCGAACTCCGCGCCGGATATATAAAGCACCAATTCCTTTAGGCCCGTGCAGCTTGTGACCAGACAGGGTTAACATATCCACGGTGCTAGTCTTCATATTCAAGGGAATTTTTCCCACAGCTTGCACCGCATCTACATGGAAGATAGCACCATATTCTTTGACGCGCAACCCAATTTGTTCAATCGGGAAAATCGTGCCGGTTTCGTTATTAGCATACATAATTGTCACCAGGGCGGTGTTACCCGTCAAGGAAGCTTCTAGTTCATCTAGATCCAGCTGCCCTTGATGATTTACTGAAAGATAGGTAACACTATAACCTTGGGTTTCTAATTGTTTGCAGACATTGAGGACTGCTGGATGTTCAACTTGGGTGGTGACGATATGTCGCTTTTCTGGTTGCGCCAACAGTGCGGCTCGAATCGCCGCGTTATCTCCCTCAGTTCCACAACTTGTGTAGACAATTTCTGACTCATCGGCTCCCAGGATGGCTGCAAGTTGTTCTCTTGCTGTTCTTACTGCTTTACCGACTTGCCCACCAAAGGTATGCATACTGGAGGGATTGCCGTAATAATCCGTCAGGTAAGGTAGCATTACCTCTATAACTTCTGAGTCTACCTTAGTGGTGGCATTATTATCGAGATAGATGCAGTTATTTTGCATTGTTGTCTTCAATTAAGAATTATGAATTATTTAAGCTTCTGCTGCCATTGTTTGGGGTTGGCGCTTTTGTAACTGTTCCGAGTATTTCTGGGAATAGCAGTATCCGCTATCAAATATAATAAAGGTTGTGTCAATGCGTTGTTATGGAAAATTGGGGTTACGCAAGAGTTAGCGGTGAGGAGCAGCAGACAGATAAAGGTGCGTTGCGTAAACAAATAGAACGCTTGCAGGATGCTGGATGTTCAAAAGTATACTGGGATATTCAATCACGGACAACCGAAGTCAGGGAAGGACTACAACAATTAATTAATGACTTGAAGACATCTTCAAAGGGTAAGGTAAAATCACTTCAATTTACCCGGATTGATCGTATCGGCTCATCATCGCGTTTGTTTTATTCATTGTTGGAGGTATTGCGCTCCAAGGGAATTAAACTAATAGCCCTAGATCAAGGTGTTGACCCAGAGAGTCTTGGCGGGGAATTAACGATTGATATGTTGCTTGCTGCTGCCAAATTTGAGGTAAGAATGGTGACGGAGAGGTTAAAGAGTGAACGTCGTCATAGAATAGACCAAGGAAAAAGTCACCGAGTTGCCCCATTGGGATATCGTATCCATAAGGATAAATATGTACGCGATGACTCACCATGCGTTTGTTTGTTGGAAGGGCAAAGAGAATTAATGGTGTCTGACCTAGCTCGATATATTTTTAATACTTTTTTTGAGTGCGGTTCAGTAGCTGCTACTGTTCGTAAGCTACACTCAGATTTTGGTATAGAAACAAAAGCTTTTGCTTGGAATAAGCCTGAAACAACTTCACGGATTATCAACGATGACGACTTAGATAAAATTGTATTTACACCAAATAAAGCTAATCACCCCTTGCGTTATCCGTGGTCTGGGCTGAGATGGTCAATTGCAGGCTTAAAAGCATTATTAGTAAACCCTGTTTACGCAGGAGGCTTGCCTTTTGATACTTACGTTAAATCAAAGGGGAAGCGAAAACATTTTGATGAGTGGAAGGTAAAATGGGGAACCCACGACGATGAGGCAATCATTACCTGCGCCGAACACGAACAAATAAAACAGATTATCCGAGGCAATCGACATAACCGATGGGCTTCAAGAGACGATAACGAAGTAAACCCGTTTTCTAATTTAATCAAATGTGCTCATTGTGGAGGTTCAATGACGCGCCATGCAAAACGGGTAAATAAGGATGGGCAAGCTATCTATTATTTTCAGTGCCGTTTGTATAAAGCTGGCAACTGTAGCAATAAAAATATGATTTCATCAAAAATATTAGACATCCAAGTGGTAAATTTCTTAGCAGAAGAAGCTGAACGGTTAGCGAACTTGGTTGAAACAGATGAGCAACCTGTTGTGGAGGAAGCCCCAGAAGTAAAAACTCTTCGCGCATCGCTGAATACTCTGGAAACGTTGCCACCCAGTTCAGCAATCGAACAAATAAAAAATGACCTCAAAGAACAGATTGCGATCGCTCTGGGAACAACAAATAATGCATCCAAACAATCCCTTATTGCTAAGGAACGAATTATACAGGCTTTTTCTAATAAAAGTTACTGGCAAGAACTTGAAGCTCAAGATAAACGAGCAATACTCAACGGCTGCATCAAAAAGATATGCGTAGATGGGAAGTTTGTTACAGCCATTGAGTACCGTTACTAGGCAGTTTTGTGTTTGGACTTTGTTTTTTGTTCTGGAATAGCCGAGGTAGATTTTAGCTCGGCTTTACGTTTTTCCCATTCCATAACTGTGCGAATTACCACTTGTGACCAAGATTCGTAAACCATAAGCATCATTGTTCGTTGATTTGAGAATAGCGAAAGTTGAAATTTTTTTTGTTCATCGCAAACTAGTCGCTTGAGATAAGAATGTTTTGAGACAACAAAATTTCAAAAGTAGTTTAGATATAGGAAGTGAAGAGGTAAAAAAGGTCTGAAGCAGTTGAGATAGAGCAATGTGGCAGTTTTACGGTAGAAAAGTAGTTGTGTTGCAAAAATTTTGTGAGGATATGCAACCCTGTTGAAGAATTAAGTTTTATGCAGCGACTTCAAAAAATTTGGTAACAAATTGTACTTGAGCAACTATATTAATCAAGTGTTTCAGCTACGGTATAAGAAGATTTGAGGCTTTGTAACTCCTGAAAGCTCAAAAAACGCAATTCATTCATCTTTTGCTTGACCAGACCTAAAAACTCCTTGAATTGAGGACAAGACTGACAATTTAGCTGATAACCTGGAATTAAACATTCACATACAAAGCGTGGTCTTTCTTGAAAAGAGCGATCGCAGTCATTACATAGATATTTTTGTACGTCATTGGATCTACCAAGTTTCACAAGCCGAGTGGAATTGCACCTAGGACACTAGGACATTCAATACCATAAGTTTTAAGCTGTAGTTGCCAGTCCTATAAAGCTTATTGCATAGCAACTTCACATCTAAGTTTATTTAAATCAAAAATTTTTTGAGTATTCATAAGTACAAATTAGAATAAACTTTCAAATTTTAAGAGTAACTTCTTTACAGCACTTCCTGCTGTTATAAGGTATAGTTAGTAAGAATAAAAATATTATCTTTTCATGAAAGCATATTCAATCGATCTCCGAGAAAAAATAGTTGCGGCATATATTAACGAGAAAATATCAATTCGGAAAGTGGCAATCAGATTTGCTGTTAGCAAAAGTTTAGTCCAAAAGCTGGTAAAGCAACAACAAGTGGATGGGAATTTACAAGCCTTTTCAGCGAGTTATGCCGCAGTTTAGTCATCTCACAAATGCTGAAGTAGAGTTAAGAGAACTGGTTGTAGAGAATCATGATGCAACAATAGTAGAGTTATGTGAATTATTTGCAGCGAAGACTGGAAATTGGGTAAGTCGAACTGCGATGTGCCGCTGCTTACAAAAATTGGGATTAAATCGCAAAAAAAACATTGCGGAGTAGTCAAGCAGCAACAGAAAGAGTCCAAAAACTAAGAGTAGAAGATTGGGAACAGGTCAGAGATATAGATCCAGATAACTTAGTATTTCTAGATGAAACAGGAGTTTTATTAGGTCTGGCAAGAACTCATGCGCGTTCGCAACAAGGAACAAGAGCTTATGACCAAAAACCATTTTACAGAGGCGCAAAAGTCACAGTAATTGGAGCAATTAGTATTAAAAAATTAGTGGCATTAATGACGATGAATGGCTCAATGGATAGCCAAGCATTTGATGGATGTATTCATTGAGAAGTTTTTAGCGCCTAAATTATGGACAGGAGCAGTAGTCGTTATGGATAACTTATCTGCTCATAAAGTAGCGTTAATTGAACCAATGATTGAAGCTGTAGGTGCAAAAGTTATTTGTTTATTCTCATACTCTCCTGATTTTAATCGAATCGAGTTATGGTGGTCACAACTCAAATCTTTTTTACGCATTTTTGCTCCAACTACAACAGAAATGGTTGACACAGTAATCTCAGTTGCACTCGACTTAATAAATCCTCAACATTTAAAAAACTGGTTTACTAATTGCTGCTATTGTACCTCTTAACACCGGGAAGTGCTGTATTACTCGTTTAAAAGCGAAAGCATCCATTAAATACTTAAAAATTTTCAGTTATGACCATTCTGTTAAAGACCGATTGATTCAACTTGGTACTGTTCGTGGTGGGGCACCAATGCTTACCTTACGTTTAATTGAAATCAAAGTCGGTAAAACTTGTTATTCTTACATTACTTCTGTTCTCGACCCACAAATATTACCACCATACGTTGTAGCAGATTTATATCGCAGAAGATGGAGAATTGAATCTTGCTTTTTATACGGTTAAACGTTTATTGGGACTGTGCTATCTGTGGACTGGTTCTATTAATGGTGTCAAATTACAGGTGTGGGCAACTTGGTTATTTTATGCTGTCTTACTTGATTTGGGAGATGCGGTAGCTGATGAATTAGCTTTACCATTTGACCGCATTTCTTTGGAGATGATAATTCGATTGTTTATACCATTTTAGTGTCGCAAATGAGAAAGGCAAAGCGGATGACCCGATTAAGTACTTTGCGGCTCCAGAGAATCAAGACTTAGGCGTGGTTAAATATTTCCGAAACGCAGTCTCTAGGCTGGATCTATCCCCTTTCCCTACACCCTCTTGACAAATGTGCAATTACCTTAACTTCTCACTGATGTGCTCATTATTTAAGTTAAATTCTAACTATAATTACTGTTGACAAAACTAATTTTGTCTTAACTTGTCACTACTGGATTGGCGGTGGGTTGCGACGAATTTGGTCTGCTGGCAGAGTAATCAAATTGAAAGCCTGCCAGTTGGTTTGAACGTACTTAAATTTCCCTATACCAAAGTCTTTATTAGTAGCAAATTTATTCCACCGTGCAGTTAAATTGAACCAGTAATCACCCCCCCCACTAAGAATGTAGCGAGCTTTAGAGCGATCGTCAGGCTTGTTAAAATTATCTACTACAAGTCGAGCTTGAACTGTGGTAAACATCCCCATCACATCAAGGGGATTAATAGATGCACGACTAGGTGGCCAAAAGTGGAAGTTGTAACCATTACCTGCTTTGACAGAGATACTTCCGTCAGATTCATAACGAATATCTGCTCCTCTACTAACATTACCGGAAAAATCTTCTCTATAGGCAGCCCCTTCTACCATCACAGAACTTTGCAGAATATGCCACTTTTTATCTGTTTTACTCAGATAGTAAGCCTTAATATTTTTTATCTGCACACGGGTGTTAGTTGCAGGGTTACCTTCGGCTGCTTCATATAATTGTCCCCATGCTGTCATTGCTGTAAAAGTACCTGGATTAGTACTACCTAAACGTGGCCCGGTAGCCCAATTCCAGTACAAAGGAATCCCATGTGGTATGCCCTCGTGAGGTGGTTGCATATCGTAAATGATAGTTTCAATAGAGTTGATTGGTTTGGGTGTCTCTGAATCTACCCTGTAGGGAAAACTGCTAGTAAGTATTGTAGTAAAGACGCATAGAGAAATAAGCAAAAATTTAATTTTAGGAAAATTAAACTTAAGTGTCAATTCTGGCTTTATCAAGGTCGTATGTATAATTTGTAGTCAATTTTGTAACATAGCATCTTTTATATGGCAATTTGAATAGTAATTATGCAAATGGAATATTTGATACAGTTAAAATACATTTGTACTATTAAATGGCTTGGTACTCAGCGCTTTCAAGCTAGCCATTCATGAGCGATCGCTTTTGTGACTGACTTTGGGGAGAAAAAAATATGACCAAAAAGAAAAGGATTGAGCTGCGACTTAATTTATTTATGGAGAATAAAAAATGTAAGGCAACATTATTCAAGCCCAAGATTTATCTGTGGGGTCTTCAATTTTAAATGAGAGAATTCCTTGTACCTTTTTGCTTAAGCAAGCTACGCGTAGCGTCTCGCTGAGAATGGACTGAAACTTATCCTGCAAATTTAGCTTCTAAACTTGCTTCTACTAAATTGGCGGTGGGTTACGACGAATTTGGTCTGGTGGCAGAGTAATCATGTTAAAAGCCTAAAAGACAGAGCAGAAAGGCTCTTTTTTTGACATGCATATCATTACTCTTTGCTACTCAACAGTAGCATTTTACTCTTTGCAAGTCGTACCTGTTGTAGCAGTGTTATTATCCACTTCTTGATCAACCACCTAATAAGACTTTGAGCGTAATCTTGTAATAAAATTTGCGGATGCAGACAAATTGCCATCCATAGCTTTTGACCAGCCTGATTGATCGTATCGATGCTATTATCCTGCTTTAAATATTGTTGTGTAACATATTGATAGATCCAGGCTAAACTTTGCTTTTTTAGATGTTTAAGCTCTGCTGGAACTGTTTGAAATGTTTTTTTAATGACCAGAAGACCATCATCCTCCATATGTTTGACTTTGGTAAATGACATTGAATTTGAAGATTGACGATAAAAAATTTGATGTTTCGGGACTACAACAAAATTCCAAGAAACTGATAACCGCAGCCAATAATCCCAGTCGGCACAACCTGCACAGACAGGATCAAAGCCTCCCACAGATTCAATTGCCTGTCGGCGAATTAATGGGTTGGAACCGCTAGCCAAAAAGTTATTAACTAATAAATTAGGCTGGACATCACCCTCAAAGAATATGGAAACTCCAGGAATTGAAGATTTTCCTTGCTCATCCATAAAATAAGTCCAGCTATAAGCAACTCCTGCCTCTGGATGGTGTTTTAGAGCTGCTAGTTGTAGCTCTAATTTATCTGGAGTCCACAAATCATCAGCATCAAGAAATGCAATAAACTCCCCAGTAGAATGAGATAAACCGCGATTACGAGCGACTGGAAGTCCCCCATTTTCATAAGAGAAAAATTTGATGCGCTGATCCTGAACACTCTGGGCTAGCTCAAGAGTATTGTCTGTGGAGCCATCATTTATGACAATTATTTCAAAATCTGCAAATGTTTGTTCTCGAACGGATTTGATAGTTTCAAAAATTGTATGTTCAGCATTATATGCAGGAATAACAACAGATATAGTTGGCATAATTTGGCTTTTCAATAAATTGTACACAACCTGTAAAATTGTTTATCATTAAATAACTGATGAGAAATTAAGAACCACTGTACCCATCCAGAATATTCTCGGTTCAGCGTCCTCTAGTTTAAGAGCGTGTCACGGAGTTGCTTGCCAATAACTTCAAATGAAAAGCACTCTTCTGCTCGAAGCCGAGCAAGTTTGCCCAATTCACGCCCCCAAGCTTGATCGTCTAGGACACATCCAAGGGCTAATGCCAGGGCTTTCGCATTCTCACGAGGTACGATTAGCCCACCTGACGCCTCACCGTCTTGGAGAATATCAGATATACCTGCAACATCTGCTGCTACTACAGGCAGATTACAAGCCATTGCCTCAATAGGAGCTACTGGAAAGCCTTCTTTCCGGGATGCAAGAGTATACACATCGGCAGCTGAGAGGTATTGCAGAATGGCGCTGCGATCGCGTACATATTCATCTATCCATATCACGCCTTTTAGCTGCATGGTTGCAATGCGTTGATGCAATTCATTCGCATCGCTACCAGTTCCTACCAGTAACAGCCGCAAGTCTTTACCAAGACGTTCATCGCAGATTTGCTCCCAAGCCTCTAGAAGGATATCCAGCCCTTTTTGCCATATCTGGATGCGTCCATGATATGCCACTACCTGAGCATCGCTTGGAATACCGAGTGCAGAGCGAGCTTCATCGCGGTCATTAGCCCGCCATGTTGTCACGTCCATTGGGTTGAAAATCGGTATTAATTTAGTTGGTGAAACTCCATAAAAGGCTTGTACTCTCTGCCTCTCAATTTGCGAAGCAATAATTAAGCCTGAACTGACTCGCAATGACACCCAGCGAAAAGGGTACTCAAATGGACTCGGTAGCTTGTCACCTCCCTGGAAGGTGGCAAACACTGGCAAGCGCATGAATTTTCCCAAAAGCACGCAAACGTCAAAACGGGCATATTCGTAATCCTGACATAAAATAGCATCACAGCCCTGATGCCGTAATTCGCGAATGAGTAACCCCAATGGTGTAGATAGGTAAGAGCCTAAGCTCAGAACTCCATCCTTTAGGACTTGAAGTAGGGAAGGGCGGGTATTCTGAGTGCTGTTGACCTGAATACTCCCAGTAGCATTGGCCTGACTTGACTTGCCTTTCCACCTCTTCCAGATGTTGCCTGCTTGTCGTCGAACAGTACGATAGGCTCTATAAACCCTCGAAGGAGGCAATACACAAATCGTAGCGCCAGTTGGTACGTGCAGGAAGCGCGTTGTTTCAGAAACATGGGCTGAGAAGAAGAAGATAACTGTTCGTACACCAACTAGTTGAAGAGACTCAATGTAGTTAAACTGCCAGCCGCCAGTCAACTCTTTGCAATATGTCTCAAGCGACATTCCGATCGTGTCGAAAAAGTCCTCGAATAGGTCACAACAGGGCAGTAAGGCAATTGTTGGCTGCGGTTTAGCGTTCGTAAGTGACAACTCCTGACTAACTATTTCATTATGTTTGAGTATTTGAGGCATAGACTCAATAGTAAAATTAAAATTTGGGAGATCGGTGTCAATCTGAAAGAATGAGTTCAGCAAATTCCATTCTGCTTAGAATTTGTCCGTCCTTACAATCCTTAAATGAGGTCTTGCTTTTAAACTACAAAAAATTATTAATGCCAAACATTTCATCAAGCTTTAAATAAATCGCTGGTGTTGAGTATTCCTGCTCAAAGGTTATTTTTACTTCCCGCGAAAGCTTAGTAGCGAAGTGGAAATCTGTTAGTAAACTTAGAATATGATTTGCAAATTGGACTGGATTGTCATTAATTAAAGCATTAATACCATCCTGCAAAAATAGAGCCGAAGCACAGACATGGGTAGTTACAATAGGTAATGAGTAAGACATTGCTTCTATAATCTTGACTTTCGTTCCGGCTCCAGTTAGCAGAGGGCAAATGAATAATTTGGACTGCAAATGAAGTTCTGAAAGGTCTGGAACATATCCCAACAATTTAACATTTTTACTGTAGTTTGCATCAACTTGAATATATTCACAAATCTTACCTGCTATGGCTAGTTGAATGTTTGGTCTAGCTTGCACAACAAGGGGAAAAATAGAATTTAGAAAGAATTTAATTCCATCTTCATTAGGTGGATTATGATTACCAACAAATAATAAGTCATACTTGAAAGTTCTATCTTGATATGTCACTTGCTCTGAATTATATATGAGGCTATCAACTGGATGGGGAATTGATTGCATTTTGTGGGATGGCAAGTGTGTTGCAAGAATAGAGAATTCATAATTAGAGTCAGAGATAATAGTATTAAATTTGTCCAGTAAAATTACTTCCTTTATAAAATTTGATTCATAATCAAACTTCAAACCATTAAAAGTAGAACGGTCTTTGATCATCGCATGCAGTCTACAGCAAATATCATGAGTATCAATTATAGTGTGAGGAGTTAAAGGGGATTTAATATCTGCTGCTAAATGAGCAAAATTTAAGGTATTGATCCATATAAAGTCATATGCGTTCCGATTAACTAAATTATTAACAAATTTCACATAGCCTGGAGGAGCATAGTAATCTGAATCAACAGGTATTTCTTCGCCTAGTAATTTGTTATAGTACAAAGATTTGCTGCGACTCGATAACTGATCATACAAATTGTATCTGCCTTCGTATACGAATACATTATCTACAAATTTTAGAGCTTCTTGCGTTTGTTCTACGCCCCATCTTGGATTGACCCATGTATCTCTAAACTGATTGGCTGCAACAACATCTATACTGATAGAATCTTTTCGATTATTGAAATATTTCAGCATCCCTAAAATCCTACGCTGAGAGCCATAATGTAAAGGCGTAAGTGGTACTGGTAGATGAAATAGTATTTTCTTTCTTGCCTGGTTCATCAAATCTAGGTTCCTAATTCAGAAATAATCTATAGCCGAAGTCAGAATTCAGAGAGAGAATGCTTAACTGTTAAGACTTACATGAATCCTCAATGTCGTAGCCGCCCTGTCAACTGCTATATCTATGTATTTGTAGTTATGGGGAAATAAGCAATCTCTGTCATACACCCACTAACTCTGCAAGACACCAATTTGCAAAGGTTTTAACACCACGTTCCAATGCAACAGAAGTGGTAAATCCCAATTCTTCTAGTTTTGAGATATCTGCCTTCCAATTCAACGGTGTTCCAGAAGGAACTACGCCATCAAACTGAGGTATGCAATTAGACTCTAGAGAGTTTGAAATTGAGGTAACAAGTTCTCTAATTGTTACCTCTCGCCCGCTAGCTAGGTTATAAACCTCACCTTGCATCAGTGCATCACAAGCAATCACTCTAAAGGCCTTAGCAATGTCTAGAGCATGAACAAAGTCACGGCTTTCATATCCTGTACCCTGAAGAACCAATGTTCTTCCACTTATTATTTTCTGGCAAATATCCCATAACACCTGACGACGTAGCCCTGGTCCATAGGCTGAAAATATTCTCACGCTAGCAGTTGGCAACCCATATATCTGTGAAAATTCCTTGCATAGCGTCTCACCTTGTAACTTGTGAAAGCCATAAGGAGAAAGGGGCGCTGGAATTTGAGTTTCGCTGATTGGAAGTAACCCCGGATTACCATAAACTGCTGCACTGGAAAGGTAAATGAACCGACAACCCGGCACGGCTAAACGGAGAGCATTCAAAACTTCATAAGTGACAACAGTATTAGTATAGAAATCAGGCGTTGGCTCCGACATGGATAAGCTTGGTGCAGCACGACCCGCACAGTGAATACACACATCGGGGCGGTGCTTTTGCATAATCTCACTCAACAGTGGATTAGGCAATTTTACTGTATAGTAAGCTGCCAAATTCGCCAGGGGTGCGTTCTCAGACTGAGAACTATCAATACCAATCACCGACCAACCTAATTCTGAAAAATGCCGGACAACATAGCGACCGATAAAACCCGCTGTGCCAGTAACCAAAATATTGTTCGCCATAGCTTTGTTGCATGAATTAGACAAGAGAAAGTTAATTAAAAGACTTGAATATGGCTTTCGTAATTTCCGATTACGCAGTCTATTAAATTGGTATTTAACTATTAATTATCCATAAAATTAGTAGAAAATACGTATTTATTAAATACATATTGGTGAGTCCAGATCGTAAAAGCAGGTAATATTAGTAAATGAGAAATCAAAACTGCTGCGGCTACCCAAAATATTCCCCAATTAACTGCTATGAGTATGGAAACTGCAAATATTGTGGTAAAAATTAAGTCTAGATAAAGCGTAATATGAGTTTTATTGACAGCATTTAGTAATATAGAAGAAGCCCAGTTATAGGTTCGAGGTAAAACCGAAAGACAGACCATGATTAAAATTGGGACTGCTGTTATCCACTTTTGACCAAATATGATTGGAACATAAACTGGAGCCAAAAGAGATTGTAAGATAATCAAAGGTATTACAACTAATGAAACTTTTTTAAGACTGCTAAAATAGCTTTTTTTTAACTGGATGTAATCTGCACGAAAAGCACAAATATGGGGAAATAAAGCCACCATAAATGTATTGATAACATTCATAGTTATTCCTAATCCAGCATTGAAGGCAAAATAGTATATTCCTAATGCATCGACACCCAGAAATCTGCCGATAATTAAGTAATCTAAGTTTCCCCTTAGTTTACTCAAAAACTCAGCACCGAGTAGATTTTTGCCAAAATTGAGAATCTCCTGCCATCGCTCTAATTTAAAGGATTTTGGAGGTCGCCAAGAATGATTCATCCAGCTAATGACAATCCAGACTGGAGTTGTCAGAACCATAGACCAAACTATTGCCCATACCCTCAAACCTAAAATTACTAGAATTACAATAATGATATTGCTGAGTAGTGACTGTGTGGCATTGCATAATGCTATTGCTTTTAGCCGATTTTCTCGTTCAATCATTGCCAAATGAACCATAAAAATCGGAAACATTAAGTAGACTAAAGCCTGGGTACAGATAGGAAGAATTAACTGATTATTTCCGTAAAATTGAGAAATTGGAAAGGCAGCAATACACTGAATAATAAAAATTGACCCACAGAGTATCCAGTTCAACCAATAGGATGTATTGCATAGAGTCTTGACATCTTGTTCATCAGCTTGAACAATCTTTGCTCCAATTCCACCTCTGAGGGTGAGAACGGTCGCAAAGTCAAAAATGGTATAAATGATTGCCATTAGCCCGTAGTCTTGGGGGCTGAATATACGAGCTAGAGTAACTGTTGTTCCTAAGCGGAAGATACGATTTACTAACTCTGCTCCTGCCAGCCAGCCAACATTGCGAATAAAGTGATCGGATGATATCTGTTTGAGCTTATTTATTAGCATCAGAATACGGGTATATTACAATTACATCATTGTTTTGCAAGCTCTGAGTCAGCAGAACATCACGCAGTTGCTTACCAACAGTCTCAGGCGAAAAGCAACTCTCTACTCGACATCTAGCACGCTTGCCCAACTCACGCCCCCAAGCTTCATCATCCAAAATCCGACCAAGCGCTAGCGCCAGTGCTGTTGAATCTTCGCGTGGCACGACTATTCCACCGGAAACTTCGCCCCCATCAAGAATGTCGGATACACCAAGAGCATCAGCAGCTACGACAGGCAGGCCACAGGCCATTGCTTCAATCGGTGCTACGGGAAAGCCTTCTTGTCGGGAAGGTAAAGTATAAACGTTAGCTGCTGAAAGGTATTGCTGAATAATATTGCGATCGCTCACAAATTTATTGACCCATATCACACCCTTTAGCTGCATGGTGGCAATACGCTGGCGCAATTGCTCGGCATCGCTGCCCGTTCCCACTACTAGCAGTCGTAAGTCTTTTCCAGGACGCTCATTGCACATTTGCTGCCAAGCCTCCAATAAGATATCTAGTCCTTTGCGCTCTATCTCAACTCGTCCATGCCATACAACCACCTTAGCCTTAAGGGGAATACCAAGTACTGCTCGTGCCTCAGTGCGATCGCTTGGCTGCCAAGCTGCTACATCTACTGGATTGAAAATACGAGCTATTTTGCTAGAGGGTATCCCGTAACGAGATTGGATTCGTCCAATCTCAGTTTGCGTTGCAACGATCGCACCTGTGCAGGCACGAAACGCCAGATTTCGTATAAGAACTTCCAGAAAGCTTTGGGTGCGATCGCCTCCTTGGAAAGTCGCAAATACTGGTAGGTGCATCAATTGCCCTAGAAGTACACAACTGTCAAAGCGAGCATACTCATACTCTTGACACAATATCGCTTGACAGTTCTCACGCCGCAGTTCGCGAGCTAATGATCCCAAAGGTGTAGATAGGTAAGTTCCTAAGCTCTTAGCTAAATCCTTAACGGGTGTAAGTAGGGAACGGCGGATTGTACTGTCATCCTGAATGTCTTTAAAAGATTGCGCCTCCCTGGCACCATAAAGATTCAGCAAATTACGCCGCACAGCACGATAAACATTATAAATGCCAGAAGGAGGCAGCACGCAAATCAAGGCACCAGTAGGTACATGAGTAAAACGCGATGGTTGATCGACACGAGCAGAAATGCAAAATAGTACCGTCCTGACACCGACTTGTTTGAGAGCATTGATGTAGCCAAACATCCAGCTACCGACAAACTCCTTACAGAAAGTCTCGAAAGAAATGTTGATGCTATCTAAAAAATCATCAATTAAATCGTAACAATGCAGTAAGGCGATCGTAGGCTCTGAGGAGTTACTCAAATAAGATAACTCTCTTTCATTTCTATCATGCTGCTTGGTAATTTCTAAACTAGAGAACTTGTTCATACTTCTAACCTCGGATCTTCTAAAGCAAGAGGTTTTTTGATCAACTGCAAAAAATAATTAGCAACTTTAATTGGCAGAACTAACTGCAAAAGCAGCTTGATGAATAATTTTTGAGTTGTTTTATCTAGTACAGTTTTAGGGTTTAGGCGGATAGCTGACCATAAGTGTTGCCGAGCAAGCCTTGCTCCACCAAGATTAGTACAATGTTGCAAATATAGATTGGCACAATAAATATGAAAGCTAGTGAAGGTATACCTTTTTAGATATTGAAGTTCTGGAGGCGCTGCTTGATATGCCTTTTCCATCGCAATGAGAGAAGCTTCTTTCATCACCTCAACTTTAGATGACATTGCCCCAGGTGTTCGACGATAGAGTATCTGGTATTTAGGTACTACGACAAAATGCCAACGAGCCGCTAGCCGCAGCCAATAATCCCAGTCTTCGCAAGATTTCAGTGTCGGATCAAACTCTCCCACTGAATCAATTGCTTGCTGACGTACTAGGGTATTTGAACCACTGTGAATAAAATCGCTAACTAATAACTTTTCATAAACATTGCCTGCAAAAGAATATTTAGGTGATGGCAGAAAGGATAAAGGTTTTCCTTGCTTATCTACATCCATGAAGCAAGTCCAGCTATAAGCAACTCCTGCTCCTGGATTCTGTTCCAAGACCATCAATTGTCGTTCCAGCTTATCGGTTGTCCATAAATCATCAGCATCAAGAAAGGCAATAAATTCACCATTGGCATGAGAGATACCGCGATTACGAGCTACTGGAAGCCCACCATTTTCATAGGAAAAAATCTGCAATCGCTCATCTTTGATACTCTGAACTATTTCTCCAGTCCTGTCTTTTGAGCCATCATTAATTACAATTAACTCAAAATCCTGAAAAGTTTGTTGTTGAACAGATGCTATGGTTTCCCTAATAGTTTGTTCAGCATTGTAAGCAGGAATAATAACAGAAACTTTAGGCATAGTCTAAAGGGAAGCCACGACGGGTGATAGTTTGTTCAGCATTGTAAGCAGGAATAATAACAGAAACTTTAGGCATAGTCTAAAGGGAAGCCGCGACGGGTGAAAGCCAGATTATTTCAAGTATGCTTACGCCGTGTTTGCGCTCGCATCTTAGAAAATGTATGACTTAATGTATAAGTTGGAATGTAAGGCGACGTAGAGCGTAAACCAGCGCCAGCAATTTCCCGTAATTGTCAGTTCCGAGCCGTCGCATTACCGCGATCGCCAAGCTTAGGCGAATATATTCTTTGGAGAAGCGTAACTGAGGGTAGTGGGTAATAGCTGCGGCGCGAAAATGAATTGCTAGCTTATAATCGCGATCGCTACTTTGCAAAGCTTTCCAAGCTGAACAGAGATTTATATAACCATAGCTGCGGTTTTTTAAATACATCAGTTCTGGCGGTACTGACTGGAATGCTTTCTCAATCACTATACGAAAAGCTTGTTCCATCACTTGCCAGTTTTTAGACATACTGCTGGAATGCTGTCGATATTGAACCAAAGGTTCTTTTATTACTGCAAACGGATAACGAGAAGCAATGCGAATCCACATATCCCAATCTTCAGCAGAGCGTAAATTTCTGTCAAATACCCCGACAGTTTCAAAACAGCAGCGACGAACCATAGCCGCACTTCCGCACCCAACTATGTTTTCCTCGATCAGCTTTTTCCACGCATCATTCTCGGCACAATATGCAAATACTCTCCCTGTAGATTTCCCCGTATGATCGACTAAAGCCGACCAAGTATAAACTAGACCTACTGTTGGGTTATATTCCAGCGAGTGTACCTGTTTTTCTAACTTGGTTGCTTCCCAGAGGTCGTCAGCATCTAGAAAAGCTAGATACTCTCCTTGAGCATGAGTAATACCTGTATTACGTGCTCCAGATAAACCTTGGTTTGCTTGCGAAATCAGTTTCACTCGCGGATCTACTAGCTGAGAAACCCACTGTGCAGTATGGTCTGAACTGCCATCGTTAACAATTAGTACTTCAAAATCAGTAAAAGTCTGCTGCAAAACACCCTCCACAGTTTCTGGGAGATAAGGCATGGCATTAAAGGCTGGAATAATTACAGAAACTTGAGGCATACTGCTACAATTCAAGTATGATAAATGGGCAACGTCAAAGAAGTTAAATTTTTCAGACTACCCAGTAGCTTTGAATTAATCTTATTTAGTTATGGAGGTTATTAAGGATAATTTTCTACTTTATTTCTTTGCTACGAGTATTACCCCTAATAAAGCTTTAATTGGCAGTGTATCAGCTAGTTTTTTTCTTAACGAAAACGGCATTAGACTGAGAACCTTTTCTAAACCTTTAATCAAAATTAATGGAAATTTTATATAAATTCCTTTACCACCAATATAAGCCGTCATTTTTGAAAATCCAACTGCACTTAATAGACTAGATAAATCAGTGTGAGTATATTCCTTTAAATGAAATCCTGTGGCGACTTCGTCAAAGTACTTAGAAACATCGTGTGGCCCAGTCAGCCGATTTGGTGTAATACAAATATAAATACCACCAGGAGCAAGCAATTTATAAATACTATAAAGTTGGTCAAAGGCATCTTCAGGATGTAAATGTTCCATCAACTGATTACTGTAAGCAACAGTAACCGTATTTTTAGTTACAGGAATATTGCAGCCATCACAAATTATCAGCTCGAAGTTTTGGGGAAGAGTTGAGTTTTTAGTGATTTCTTGAGATACATCAACTGCATAAACTTTTTTCACTCGTTTAGCTACTTCAAGCGATAACATACAATCTCCAGGGCCCACTTCTAAAAAAGTGGAGTCATCGTGCAAATATTTAACTATCAATCTCATCTTTCGAGCTACTTCTTTAGCAGAAGCTTTAAAATCAGCCTTGCGAATTAGTTGCGGATGATGCGGAACTTGCTTAAACATCTGGTCATAAAGGGCAGTATATAATTTTTGTCTATCCTCTCTATTAGAATTTAGCAACTTGCTTGCTAACTCTTTCTCTATTTCATAGTGCTCTTTAACTTGTTCAAATGTTCTACTTTCATCTTTCGGTATTCTGACAGACATAAATTATCCTTTTTTTCTGTTAATGATTAGTTAAATGTGAAACAGCTGCGCTCGGCATAGAATGAGCTGATGATGACTGAAGCTCATCCCAGTTCCACCCTGCAACTGCAATAAGCGTCCACCAGTACATGAAAAGCGTAGTATGACCCCAAATATTCTCTGTAATCATGCCAAACATCATGGCGAGCAGCATGGCTAACAAAGCCAAACAAAGCCTTTGCTGATCGCTTCCTTCAGGTGCCTGATGAAATAATTTGAGTAAATGCCATATTTGCGCTCCCAGAAAAACCAAAAAGGCAATTAGCCCAACAATTCCTTGTTCTGCCAATGCTCGCACGTACTCGTTATGAGCATAATTATGTAATACCGTTAATACAGAGCTAGTAAACAGACCATACCCCAATATTGGATACTGCTGCCATGCTTGTAGCAAATAAGTCCATTGAGCCAACCGCCAGTTAAAGCTGTTGTTATCGCCATTAGACAGTAGAATCGCTCGCGAAATGTCTATATGCGGATTGAGTAACGGAGTATCGGCAATCGATCCCAAGCGTTCCTGTCCCATCTCTGAACTAGCAAACAGACCTAAGAAGCTTGCAAGCAGGATAACCCCTCCCAGGAGATTCACCACACTCATCTGGGGTGTAATGATCACGAGAACAGCAATCACCATCATAATTAAGGCGAAAAGTGATTTGGTATTAACAAGGAAAAAAACTAGCGAACCCAGCAGAACAATCCAGGGGAAGCGCTGTCTCACTTGCCCTAACTTCCACCATGTCAGCAAGATAAACAGAATAAGAAAGCTTGAAAAGGTATTTGCCAGGCCCAACGTTCCTCGGATACGGGAGACTTCTGTTATCGGAGCGGCAATCTCTTCTGTAGCACCAACAAAAATAGGTGGAAGGATGGACGGTACAAATAACTGCAATGTAGCTACTGTCAGGGGAATAACCAATGCCCAAAACAGGCAGGAAATGACTTTCTGAGGACGAATGGTGTCCTTGAGTTGCATCACCAGTAAGTATACCATCAACCAAGAAAATAGGCGAATCCACTCGCGCATACTATTAGGTAAATATGAGCCATCCATTCCCAGTCCACCTAAAGGCAGGAGGATAACCCACAAGCTTTGTAGCGCTATCCAGCCAGCGAAGAACCACCAGAAACCATCTGTATATACCTTCCTGCGTGTCAACAATAGTACAGTCACATAAAGCAAAGTCAGAATGTCTACCCCAATTGCAAATGCAGCAGGTATTTGCTGAGATGAGAAAGGATCGAGCGAGCTACGTAGAATTAACAAACCTAGTACAGTTTGCTCAAAGCTCGTAAAAAATGAGATAACCGTCGCCACTCCAACCAAAGCGACTGCTAGTAAAAGGGGCTGAATGCCTGCGAGTAACCCTACAATAATACCAACCCCAACACCTAACACTCCTACCGAGAGTGCTAGATAAGAGAAGCGGTTTTTGTGGTGATTACTGACCATTTTTTAACCCCTTTGGTGACATAGATATCTGATTTCTTGCAGAATAATTCAGAGGACTTTCCAGAGAAGTAAGATGGTTTTTGGGTCTAAATTGAGCTTGGTAATCTTGTCGGGGATAGTAGTAAGACTTTCTAGTCTGATTTTTTATGCCATTTACAACTACTCCTAGAATAGATAGGCGATTTTCTATTAATTCTGAGACAGACTTTTGTAATACTCCCTTGTGAGTAAAACTTGGGCGTGTAACTATTATGACTCCATCACTTTGCTGGGTTAATGTAGCTGCATCAGCAAAATCCCTGAGTGCGGCAGTATCAATAATAACTAAATCATATTTGGTTGCGGCTTCTGCTATGAGAGACTCGATAGCAGCTGACTCTAACAATTGTGATGGACGCGTATGTAGTTCCCCACAAGTCAATATCGACAGGTTTTTAATATCTGTTCGCTGTACGGCTTCTAATAAGGTTTTATTACCGCTAATTACCTCAGTAATCCCAGGATTGGCAGCTAAATCAAACAGCCTGTGCTGCACAGGTTTATGCAAATCTGCATCAATAATTAATGTCCGCCGAGATAACATGGCTGAGACAGCAGCTAAGTGGGAAACTACCACTGATTTTCCCTCTCCGCAGATGCTGCTGCTAACAACAATGACCCTTGGTTTATGAGTACTACGAAACTCTAATGTTTTCAAAAGCATACGATAAGGCTCAACCAAGGCAACATCATCCAAGAATTGTTCAGATGGTTCAAGATTAAGCATTGTCACAGGCAAAGGCGGCAAGACTCCAAGCACTGGTAGCTTGAGCAATTCTTCTACTTCTGAGCCATCATGTAGCCTGTTATCTATGAGTTCCAGCAGCAGCACAACCCCAATGGCTAAAATAGCCCCAAAGAAAGTGGCAATCACCAGCACAGCTGCTTTTTTGGGTGAAGTAGGCGATGTTGGCGGTTGCGCTTCATCTATAATTCGGATATTGCTAACCTTCTGGGCTTCAGCAATACGTGCTTCTTCCAGCTTGCTTTGTAGCATATTTAGGGAGGTCGCAGCCTGTTCGCGTTGACTAACAAGCGCGCTTAGTGGTAGCTCTTTAATTGGTAGTTGTGCAAGGCGAGTCTGGAGATTAGCTTGGAGAGATTGGACAGATTTGAGCTTATTCTCAATTGCCAAGCGCTCAATCTCATTAACTATCAGCTTGGAGCTGAGTTCTTGACTAAGTGAATCGGATGCGACCTTACTAGGGGAGATAGTTTCATTCCGGGGTGACACACGAGCCAATTCTTGAGTGTACAAAGTGCGAATAGAATTTCGTTGCTCAATCAGCTTGATGACAGTAGGATGGTTTTCTGTAAAGCGCAAACGAGTTTGGATGATTTGTGTCTCTAAATCTGCTAACTTGATGCGTAAATTCTTGACCTGTTCATCTTGACCACTGCGTACAGATGCATAAGCCTTGTTTATGGTTTTAGCATCAGTAATTTGCCGCAAGGATATGTCACGAGACTTTGCCTCTTGCAGTTGGGCAACTAGAGCACGTTCCTGGTCTTCCAGATTGGCTAAACTGAGTACCAAACTTTTCGTTTGGTCATCAATAGAAATAAGTCCACTTTTTTGCCTATATCTGTTTTCAGCAATTTCTGCTCTTTGTAGTTTTTGGCGAGCTAATGGTACTTCTTTTTGTAAAAATTCGCGTACTTTGGTAGCCTCTGAACTGATGGCTTTAGCATTTTCCTCAACCATCGTCTGGGAGATAGTATTCAGTAGTTCAGCTGCGAAATTTGAGTCTCGACCTTCATAGGTTAGTTCTAGAATATTAGTAGCAGGAACAATTTTTACCTTTAGCCCTCTCCTGATTTCTGAAACTGTGAGTTGGTTTTGAGGTAAATCATTTTTGACTTGTACTATTGCTTTTTCTAAAACAGGTTGTGACTTAACAAACTCTGCTTGGTCAGCCAGTGGGCTAGGGCCACCAGCTGTACCTGAAGGTACTTGTGTCAGGTCGCGACCTAATTCGGAAATGCTTACCCGTTTCTCATCAAGCATCAGTCGTGCTGAAGTTTCATACGAATGTGGGGTAACTGCAAGGTAAACAACTGAAGTGCCAATCGTGGCAATAAAAGTAGCTAAGGCAGGTAAACTTCGCCGCTTTGAGATTGCTAGTAAGGATGAGATGCCTTTTTCCATCACAAATGCCTTTGTCGACTTAGTATGTACATAACTAAAGCATACTTAAAGAAAGCTTACACTCCGCCATAATAACTGATATGTATGACGTTTTGTATAAATATATCAATTGTAGTTTTTAATTATTGATGAAGTAGTTGCTCCTTTCTTTTCTGGAATTAGACAAACAGTGCCTATTTTTGGCTGGTAGACTCAATAACTCTACTGTTGCTCAAGCCAATAATTATTGATGGCTCCGGTAATTTCAAAAGTGTAGAATACAGTTTTAGATGTTCAGTAGTAATATATCCCCAGTTATAATTCATCTGTACATACTTTTGTGAATTTCGAGCCATTGCTGCTAATTGTTGGGGGTGATGAATTGCCCAGTCTAAAGAATTAATGCACGATGCTAAATTCCCTGCTTCAAAAAGAACTCCCCTTTCCCGATTAATCAATTGCTGGTGAGGTGGGATGTCGCTCGCTAGTATTGGGATACCTTCTTGCATAGCTTCTAACATGGACAGAGGTAGTCCTTCCAAATCTGAAGGCAAAACAAATAACCCTGCGCCTCGGACAATCTCCCAAAGGCGAGATCCTCGGAGTTCATTGGCAAAGATAATATCTCGATTATTAGCAACTTTTTCTAATAGGTTTGAGGCAAAAGATTTAGTATCACTAACGCCTCCAACTAAAACAAGTTTCCATCCAGATGATTTGAGAGATGAGAAGGCATCAATGAGCAAATCAGGACGCTTCTCTGGTACTAGTCTGCCCAAAAACAAAATATAGCGTCCCTGCTGTAAACCTAATTGCTTGCCGTAGGAAAAATGGGGGTCTGATTCACCGTAGCTGGCAGGAGCATTGGGAATGTAGACTGTTTCTCTATCATATGTTTTCCAAAAGTAAGTTTGCAATGCTTCTGATACAGCAATTATTCTATCGGCGTCACGGACTGCGCTCTTCTCTCCCATTTGAATTAAACGGGTAGAAAAATTGCCCCACTTTGCACGTTGCCAGTCTAACCCATGACAGGTAACGACAATCTTTGCAGAGTTAATAATTCTAGGTAAAAAAGTAAACAAAGATGGGCCTAAAGCATGGAAGTGAACAATATTATAGTCTTTTGCAATAGACGCGATCGCTCCCAGTGCTGAAGTGGCAAAAGCATCTATCCCTCTAAAATCCACACTGGGTAGAGATATAACTCGAACGCCATCATAGTTATAATTTTCAAGCCAAGAACCTTGAGTGTAGGAGGAACGGGCAAATAAATCTACAGAGTGGCCTTGTGCAACTATCCTGGGATAAAGTTCCGCACAATAATGCTCAATTCCACCCTGCTTTGGAGGTAGACCTTTTGCACCGATTACAGCAATTTTCATAGTCAAAATTTACGCTCAAAAAAGGTGTACAACCTGATACTGAATACATCTTTAATGTTGTTTTATGGGTTTAGTTCAATATCATTAATTTTCTTCAATCAGTCTTTGTATTTGGTTTAACTGCTAATTCCTACAACTAACTAATAGCTAGAAAATTTCGCTTCTCCCAGCGAGTAAACATATCGCTGTAAACATCCCTCACAACACTACGCGCAGCATAAGGCTGTGCTGTACGCACACAGGACACACTTGGGTAGTTTTCTGGATGTAGTATTACTTGGTGCAAAGCATTTGCTAAACACTGTGGCGATCGCACCTCACAAACAACTCCGTTGTCAAGCGCTAGTAATTTTGGAGTTTCACCACACTTAGTTGTAACTACTGGTGTTCCACTGGCAAGTGCCTCTAGAACTACTAAAGGTAGACCTTCGTAGGCACTGCTAAGGACAAAAGCATTACTAATCCGATGTAACTTCGCTAGTTCCTCTATCGGAATTGCTCCTAGCATCGTCACCCGACTAGATAATTCCAACTGAGCGATTTCTGTGCGTACTGCTGCTGCTAATTCTCCATCACCCGCGATTAATAAGTGAATATGTGGTTCCTTTAAAGCTGCGATCGCACGTACTAACAAAATCGGATCTTTTTGAGGATGTAGCCGCCCAGCAAACAAGATAAAGCATGTTTCTTCGCTCAAACCCAGCCTTTTCGCTAATTCATATCTTTGTGCTTCCCGTTGCGCTGGACTTAAGGGATAGAAAATCTCATTATCAAATGAATTTTTAATGTATTTAACACGATCTCCCATGCGAGGATAACGCTGTCTATACAATTGTGCCGAATCTGTATTACATGAGAAAACCTCGCTAAACTGGCGAACTAGCAAGCTTTCTAAAGCAAAGTATGCTGCGGGAAATCGGCGCCATAAAATCGCATTTTTATCACCTGCTGCCTTAGTCTGCGAGTGAATATCGTTATGAATAAACAGGGTTTTCTCTCCCTGCCAATTCAGAGCAGCTAGGCTTGGTTCCAGCCGATGAAAGTGCATAAAGTCCGAGGTGAAGTTACGCCCCAGCAGTGCCGCAGTATACTTGATCGTGGTTGGTACTAGACTTCTAAAATTATCATTTTCCAAGGTAAATAGTGGTAAAAAGCTAATTTCTCTACCTGCCAATTCCGCTTCTTGCCACTTACCAACTGGTTGGTTGCGATCGCTTCCTGTCCCTACTAGTCGCACCTCAAATTCATTGGGAGCGTATTTAATAAATGTATTAATAAGTGTTTGTATTCCTCCAATAGTAGAGTGCCAAGGATTAAACTGGTAAAAAATAGTTAAAACAGGTTTATGCATGACTTATATAATCTCAGCATAACTCGCCAAGCTTCTTGTAACTTTTTACTATGTAAAAATCTTTGCTAATTAAGCTTGTATTTTTACGTTAAAGATACTGAGAATTTTACTAAATAGTTAAGTATCTTTACTCCTATAGCATCCTCTGAAAGCTCAAATAGTAATACTATCTCTAGATACCGTCCTAGGCAAATATATAGTTATCCACCAAGTTATCCGCTTGGATACTATACTTACATGTATCAATAATACTTTAATTGTAAAGCTAAATACTTAAGATTAATAGTTGGAGCTAATACAAATTGTGGCAGTTAAGCCTAAGTGGGGTTTTGCGATCGCCCAAGTAAATACACTTCCAGTTTGATACCAAGTAAATCGGCACGAGAAAACCAAACTATGTAAAGATAGCATCTATTGAGGTAACTGATATACAGGTATTCGTTTAAGGGTATTTCTGATTTGTGAACAAGATAAAACCTTATTAAACCTGATAACTGCGGATTTACCACAAAAATTGGTCAAGATTGCATCAATGCAGATAGCATCCTCTAGGGTGAAATAAAAGTATCCACTCAGCTATCCACCCAGGGTAAACTCATCTAATTTAAGAGAAAATGGACTTGACAAATAAAACAAGTTAAGCATAGGCAACAGGATGAGAAATTTCCTTGATATAAGAGCAAGATAAGTGAGATGACAACAATGCTGCCGTCGAAAAACTCAAGGAATTAAGCTTTATATCTGAGGGCTTTGAAACTAAATCTACTAAAGCCAAGGAAAGTTATCGTCATCAGCGAAAGCCTATAGAAATAGCATCCATTGGAGCTATTCAACAGAGTTTAGTGGAGCATTTCTCTGATATCAAAGACCCAAGAGTAGAGCGAACAAAGAAACATCAACTTATAGACATTCTGGTAATCGCAATTCTCGCAGTTATAGCCGGAGCGCAAGGATGGGAAGATATTGAGAATTATGGCATTAGTGAACAGACCTATAAACGTAGTCTCCGTCAAAAAATGAAGCGAACTGCTATGGATAATAATTATATGATTCAAGTTCTCAGTTGTTGTTTCATTAACAATACATTAGATTCTTCTGATTCCTTATGTCAAGCCGGATTGAGATGCTCTTACCCTGATATTTGTATGGGGAAACCGTTGGCATAGGTGAAGGAATTTTGCGCTCTCTCAACAGAGGAAAAACATGGGTAAACAATAGCACCCTTTGTGATTTTTGGGGGTAGCTTCATTTCTAGATTTTGTCTCATTCAAATGAATTGAGAATACCACTTCACCCGATTTTATTTATTCTTACAAAACCAATTTTACCATCAAATCTTCTTCATATACATCTATTGCATTGATATCAACCTAGTAACACTTACCTTTTTTTCTATTCATATAAGTTACATTTTATCAAAACAAATTAGATGCATATCCCCTGCCTCTAATATAAACATAAACTTTAAAGTGGCTTAAGGATGAAATTTTGTATAAAATGTATTAATTTTTGTGTGTCGTGTTATTATCAATGAAAAAGAATAGCACTAAAATTCTAAGTGCGTCATTTAATACAATGAAGTTGCTAACACTGAGATTAAAAAAGATAAAGGATATTTTTATATAATGTATAAACAGTTAAGGCTTTTGGATAACAACATTGAAAATTTAATATCAGCAGAGCTGTTGCAGTTCTAGAGTCTAGAATTTTAATTAGTATGCTAGGTAACTGTAATTAAGGTGATGGAGATATTAGATAGTGATAGCTATTAGCTTGATACCTTTCCTAATTCATTCATCTAAGAAAGGTAATTTTTTAACTCCTCTTCATACTAGTATTTTATTACTAGTATTGTTTGTATTTGGACAGCAAGTCTTCAACCTCTTGATAACACACCTAAATAATGAAGCATGTGACCGGATAACCCATACTTTATTGGTAGAGCAAGAAGGAGAACGTCTACTCAATGCTGTGATAGATAATGGAAAAGGTTCTCTAGAAAATTCTAGTCAGGGAGGAAGCAATCCTATAGATTATGGTGAGAAGAAGCCTAGTTTCCTCAAAAACTTCAACCATCTCTACAATCTTGTACAAGACAACCCTGCTCAAATAAAGCAACTCGATAAAATTAGATATATCTATAACCAGTGGCAAAGAGAGTTGCAGGAAAAACCTGTTTCTAGTTCTGCCAATAACTATGGTGTGGTAAAAAGCACTTTATTCGGTTCCTTGCAGAACGAGATTGAGAAACTGATTCAGCACGAAAAGATGCTTTTGAGCGATCGCAAAAATCGTGTACAGCATTTAAATGATATTAGCACTACGATAAACATTTTCAGCACATTAGTCATTTTGTTCGGAGCGATTTTAAATCTCCATTTGTTGCATCGACGTGTCAAGCTTCCATTAGACAAATTGACACAAGTTAGCAAACTTTGGCAAGCGGGACAAATGGAAGTACAACTCTGCTATCCTTCTAGAGACGAAATCGGGGAATTAGCTGGAGTTATGAACGCGATCGCTGATGAGACTCGTCACCATCAAGAAACCATTGAGGTGCGTAACCAACAGCTTGAAGACATGATATCTGCACTTTCCCACGACCTCCGTGTTCCTTTACTTGCCACTCGTAATACCCTAGACTGTATGAGCAGAGGAGCTTTTGGCCCAGTCAATGACACTTGGAAGGAAGTGTTTGAAGAGTACCATGAAGCTAATGAGGATCTGCTTAAGCTTGTGGAACTCCTCTTAGATATCTCCCGTTATGAAGCACGCAGCGCTTGTTTAATGTGCGATCACCTGAATTGGGAAAAGATTTTAATTAAAGTAATTAATCAGGTAAAAGCAATATCTACACATGAGCTAGCCTTCATTTGTAAAATTTCTCAATTGCTGCCAACTGTTTACGGTGATGAATTAGAAATTCAACGGGTTTTACAAAACTTACTTGATAACGCTGTGCGGGTAAGTAAGACTAAAGGGGAAATTGTTCTTGAGATAGCGCCTTATGGAGAGGATCAAGTAAAGATTTCGGTGCGTGATTACGGTTCAGGAATTACGCCGCAAGCTCAGGAAAAGCTGTTCCACCGCTTTATTCAAGGACGAAGGCATCGTGGAAGAAGTGGGCTTGGTCTGTATTTATGTCGTCAAATAATTGAGGCTCACGGAGGAAATATTGGTGTCGAAAGCTCTCTTGGAGAGGGAAGTACTTTCTGGTTTACTCTCCCAAGTGCCATAAATAACGTTAATTGCAAATATGAACATAATATAACCACATGTAGCAAGAATAATGCCTAAGATTGACGAAGACAAAACTGTGCGTGTTCTATTAGTTGATGATCACGCTTTAATCCGCCGAGGAATGAAAGGACAATTTAGCCTTGAACCCGGTTTTAGTATAGTTGGAGAGGCATTAGATGGTGGACAGGCTGTTGAATTAGCTAGCCAACTCCAACCAGATTTAGTCTTAATGGATATTGATCTGCCAGTTATGGATGGGATTACAGCCACCCAGCAGATAAAAAGCAGCTGCTTAAACACTTGTGTTCTAGCCTTAAGTGCCTTTGACGAAGATATCCAGGTCATGGGGATGCTTGCAGCTGGTGCTGATGGTTACTGCCTTAAAACCATTGAGTGGGAACAGCTCATCGCCGTCATTCAATTGATACTTCAAGGTGGTGCTTATTTAGATCCTCTAATAGCTCAAAAGGTTGCTCGGATGCTTAGATCAACCTCTGTCGCTCCCGATGTTCCTGTATCTAAAGTAATAGCGGAACCGATTCTCAGTAATCGTGAACGCGAGATTCTTAAACTTATTGCACAAGGTCACTCAAACCAGAAGATTGCAAACCAACTCTACCTCTCACTTGGAACCGTCAAGTCTTATGTACGTATGGTTCTCAACAAACTGAGCGTTGATGATCGTGTGCAAGCAGCAGCTTTAGCTGTACGCCAAGGGTTGATTTAAGCTTAGAGAAATTTATGTAAACAGGCAGATAATTCTGTAAAAGTGGTAGCCGCCAGTGGTGAGATGTCATTTATGAGTTGTTCTGACCACAAAATGTAAGGCTGAAGTAGTTGATCCTGGAATTTATTAGGTATGGGCAGGCATAGCACTAATACATGAGGTGCAAACAAAGCTATCTCTTCAAGTGTGGGAATAGAGTAATATGGAAAAACTTCTGCATTTTGTTTTAGGCAATAACTGCTGACGCGTTGCACGGTAGTGACATTGCTACCGATAACCATAATTCGTTGTCTTTTCATATAATTTATGAACCTATCCACTAATAATATTTGTGTTACAAAGCTGAAGTTTATTGAAAAGTTAAAACTATAACTTAAGGTTTTCAAGAACATTTTGCAAAAAGAAATATGGTTTTTTAGAATAGTGAGATAATTTTATATACTTACGACTTATCTGCAAGTACTAAATGCTTACCATACAATGGTTTTACTCTTTACAAAGGAAGTATGATTATAAACAATTAATGGACATAAAAATAAGATATTAGGCGAATAAGCGGGACTAAATCATCTGTTAAAGTGTAAAAATATAAAAAATCTATTTTTTTCAGACAAACTCAAGTATTAAAACATAAAAAGCATGAGAAATTAAGCCGCAATCTAACAAGTCCACAGACTACTATTATTTACTGGCTGTATTGATGATAAGATAAACAAAATTTCTCACTACTTGAAATATTTTAAATTACTATATCATGCGTTTAACACTAATTATGTTAATAGCTTAGAAATTTGGTCATTTCATAGCTTTTACAAAATTAAACATACATGGGTTTTTTCATGCCTACTTATTATGAAATTTAAACTATCTTTATGCTACAGCCAAGCGGATAGTTAGCTGGATAATTTTATTCCTCATTAGGATACTGTATAAAAAATAATTTAAGTAGCCATAAGATAGTATTTTATAGTGATATTTGCGTATAAAAGTATATGTAGGCTTCACTAAGTCTTTACTTAACAACGATTTAAACTTTTAAGTCACCACCAAGACTAATTAAAAGCCAAAGCGAACGCAGGGATCTCTGAAACCCATGTTGGATAAGGATATTGTCGTAAAAACAGGCTATATTAAAAAACGCCGAAACCCTTGCTATTAAAGAATCTTATACTTTATACGCGTTTGCCCTGGATTAAAAACTGCTTGTGACAATACTTAAGCGATATTTGGGTTAATTATGTCGAGACGAGCATATCTAGTGCATTACGCACCTCTGATGTTTTTTAGCTAATTAAATTTATAAAACTTATGACTCTAACACAAGAAAATCAACTGATCGTGATTCAACCTCAGCAACGCTTAGATTCAAAGCATAGTAATACCTTAACAGAACAGCTATCTAGCTTAGTAGCTCACCCCAAACATCTTTGGGTAATTGATCTAGTCAAAGTAGATTTTATGGATAGTTCGGGTTTAGCCGCTTTACTTAAGGGGATTTCAGCTATACGTTCAAGTGGTTGTCGTTTGGTAATTTGCAATCTGCAAGCACCTGTTCGGATGATCTTTGAACTGACTCAGATGGATTCAGTGTTTGAAATTTATGAAAATTATGATGCCGTCGTAACGATGTTTAATGCTCAACCATGAAGTATTGATTGCTAAGTCACTGCAAATATTTTAAATAACAGATTAGAGATTAGCTGGTTACATGGCTACATATTAATTTGCTGAACCTGTTAAACAATCCCATTCTTGCTTTTAAAAATTATTGAAATAAGAAAATGTGCAGACGATTGAGTTCGTAAATTTATTTACCGAAACTTTAATTACTATGTCTAATACCTCTACCTCCAACCGTTTTCAGATGCCAGTTATAGATGATCCCCATAATGCTGCTAAAGCTGAACTTCCAGTTCATCCCTCTGTAATCAGTAAAGCCAAGCGGATGATTGACATCTTGGGTGCTATTGTAGGGCTATTGATTACAGTAGTGGTAGTAATTCCTATTGCGATCGCTATTAAGTTAGATAGCCCGGGTTCTATCTTTTACAGTCAAATTCGCTGTGGTTTGAATGGGCGTTACTTCCGAATTTGGAAATTCCGCACGATGTCAGTTGGAGCTGATAAACTTAAGCATCTAGTTAAGAATGAAGCTCAAAGCGATCAGATATTCAAAAATGAGAATGATCCCCGCATTACCTGTATAGGCAGGTTTCTCCGCCGCACTAGCTTAGACGAACTTCCTCAGTTTTGGAACGTACTAGTGGGGGAAATGAGTCTAGTCGGCACCCGCCCTCCCACTCCCAATGAAGTGATACACTACTCAAGACATCACTGGAAAAGGTTGAATGTCAAACCGGGTATAACTGGTGAATGGCAGGCTCATGGTCGCTCCAGTATTAAAGACTTTGAAGATATTGTTCACATGGACTTAGACTATCAACGTAAGTGGTCTATCATTTATGATATTAGTCTAATCTTGAAAACTTTAAAAGTTGTGTCAGATAAGAGCGGTGCTTGCTAACGTACCAAAATTTTCAGGAGAATCAAAGAATTTATTTGGTAATTTATCGGACTAAATGGCAGCGAAAAAATTTGATTATGATTAGTTTAATTTATGACAAAATGGCTATCCCAATATATTGAAAATTTTTACCTAGATTAGGAAATAGTAATTTTGAGGAGCAATCAAAAGTATTCTCTTAGGTATTAGGATTATTCAAAAAATATCAGATGTATTAGGTGACAGAGAATTTTGCTCTGTAAAATTGGCTAACTGGCTCTTTGAGCAAGAAGTACAGTTTTGTTTGAGATTAAAAAAGAATGAATTTATTCAAAATGAAGATTGAATTTGGCACTCGCTTGATAGCTTAGGTTTAAAAAAGAGTGTTTCTTTATTTTTACAAAATATCAAGGTCACAAAATCGTTTTATAGATAATTGTTGGTGTTTTGTTGAAAAATTAATAAAATTAGATCGCAATAAGATCGAGTATTATTTATGTGCTTTGAGTCCAGATGGTCAAGTGGTAGCGAGTAGCAGTGAAGATCAACAGGTAAGGCTATGGGATGTCAACACCGGGCAATCCCTACGAACATTGCAAGGACATACTAATGTGATATCTTCAGTCGGCTTTGCTCCCCGAAATCTCAATGATTGCAACATAATTTCAATTCAGCATCAAAGTCAGATTCTAGCCAGTGGTAGCGACGATGCAACTATCAAAATTTAGGATACAGATACCGGAGAGTGCTTGCAAACTCTTTGGGTACATACCGTTAGTTTCAGCCCTGATGGCAAACTTTTGGCAAGTGGTAGTCGTGACAAAACAGTTAAGATTTGGGATTGGCATACCGGAGAATGTCTGCATACTTTGGTAGGCATGAGCTATCTTCCTGCCCAGTAGACAAGTTAGGTTCGAGTAATTTTGATGAGCAAAAAGCTGTTTTCAATAAATCAATTCATGGCTATGAAGGCGATCGCTTCCCTGTTAGTGGACATCTTCTTTGACGCAGATAGTGATTAAACCTTGTAGAATCAGGATTTTTAATTATTTGATAGCCTAAACTTCTGGGAATAGCAGTTAAACCAACGTTCCCAGTAATCTTGTTTATTTGTTAATTTAGCAACTACGTGGTTGTAATTGGCAAACCAGCCTTCCCAGTAATCGCTAGGCTGCTTAACACAACCGTCGCAGGTGGGACAACCAGCTTTACACTGGGGCATGGTATGAATACTACCAATACAGTTTGTACAAAGTTCAGGGTCAATCCAGTGCTGTCCGTCAACCACTTTAACTGCATTTGTGGGACATACAGATAGACAGAGATTGCAGGAAATACACTGGCTAGTAAGAATTTTGTAAGCCATGATTTATTCTCCTTTTGGGCGCGGGGAGTGGGGAGTGGTAAGTGGTGGTGAGTGGGGAGTGGTGAATATTTAAATTCTCTACTCCCTACTCCTTATTCCCTATTCCCTATTCTCTAATTCCTTAAGGTATTGCTCGTAGAACTCCAAAGCAACCTTTTCAATTACGTCGTAAGCTTCAATAGTCTTTATGCCAGCTTCTTGCAATTTTTCTTGAGGACAGTTACCAATCTTGGAGACTAAAACTGCTTTGCAATCTGCGATCGCTTTCATAATATGCTCAAAAGAAGCTTCTTCGCCGTATCCACCTTGGCAGTATTGGTCAATTTTGCGATGGCTGACAAAGCGAACTTCATCCCCACCCACTTCGTAAATTTGAAATTCTTTCGCATGACCGAAGTGTTGGTTAACCAATCCGCCGCCTTTGGTTGCTACTGCAACTAGGACTTTAGGACTGTTGGCAAATTTCTTGCCGGCAAGCGCCTTGTCTTTGGCTACTTTAAGTTCTTCTTTAAACTTCTCAATCCCTTCGTGAACCGTAGCGCGTTGCTCCATGTCATATTCTGGAGTCATTTCCAAGAATTTCTCTTTGGAAAATTCCTGGCTGCGGTCTTCTCCCAACAATCCTACTGCATCAGCACGACACTGGCGACAGTGGCGCATCATTTTCATGTTACCGGAGCAATTGTCTTGAACTTCTTTGAGTTCTTTAGGTGTGGGGCCACGTTGACCAATTAAACCAAAGTGTGTGCCATGTTCTGGTGCAGAAATCAATGGCATGATGTTGTGCAAGAATGCACCTTTTTCACGAATGACTCGATTCACTTCGACTAAGTGATGGTCATTAATTCCGGGAATCATTACGGAGTTGACTTTGCACAAGATATCAGCATCTTTGAGAGCTTGCAAGCCTTCCATCTGTCTTTCGTGGAGAATTCTTGCGCCTTCAATGCCCTTGTAACGCTTGCGTCTGTAGTGAACCCAAGGATAAATCTTAGCACCGATCTCTGGATCTACCATGTTAATGGTGATCGTAACGTGATCTATATTTAATTGTTTAATGCGATCGATGTAGTCAGGCAGCATTAAACCATTGGTTGATAAGCACAGCTTGATGTCTGGTGCTTGTTCTGCAATCAACTCAAATGTGCGGAAAGTCTTATCTGGGTTCGCCAGAGGGTCGCCAGGACCGGCAATTCCCACAACTGTCATTTGGGGAATCTTGCCGCCAATGACCAAAGCTTTGTGTGCTGCTTCTTCTGGTGTTAGCAATTCGCTAACTACTCCAGGACGGCTTTCGTTAGCGCAATCATATTTGCGGTTGCAATAGTTGCATTGGATGTTGCAAGCTGGTGCAACTGCAACGTGCAACCGGGCATAGTGGTGATGGGCGTCTTCGCTGTAGCAGGGATGTTTAGCAATGCGTTCTTCGAGCTTTTGATCCCTTTCCACGGTGGCGCTGCTGGGGCTGTCGCAGCCGCAACCACCGGATTTTGCTTGGGTTGTCGATTCCGTAGCGTTGGAGTTGAGGAGTCGTGTAGACGGTGATGTCATTTAGTTTCGCAAAAGGTCGGTGGACTTGGCTGCCACTGTGGGAGATGTTGTTGCCACTCTCTATGCCCAGAATTGAAGTCGCGTCTTCCACACTGCCTGCAAACCCTTGGGTGAGGGCGACTTGTTTTCAAGTAAGGCAGGCAATAGATATCTGATGTTCGGCTGGTGTGTGTCAACGTTCGGTTCTTGGGTAGAATTTGTGCTTACAGCCGCGACTTCTCTTCACTTCAGGCATGGTGCTATGTCATCCCTCCACTCACTTTTCGCTTTGTTTTGTTTCAGAGCGTTAGGTGATTGGCGATATAAGATTTATAGCAGCCGTCTCCCAGCCAGATGTTGCGTCTCTCTAGGATAGAATTTATTGGATTTATTACGTTTGTACTCAAATACTAAAAACCCTAATTCTTCAAGCATTACAAGAATTAAAAAATTTTTTTTCGGTTAGGGGTTCTAGTCTTTTTTGGCTGGGGTTCTAGTGTTTATAGATAGGGGTTCAGGATTTCTTTGTACTCAGCCACAAGCCAATCCCAGCAAAGAATTTAATCTACTTGCAGCTGGGTTTTGGTTATTTAAATGTGTACTCATATTGCCCTCAATTTGCGTTAAAAGCAATAAATACCAAGGGTTTGAGGGTGAAAAACTGAAGTAATCTATCTTGTTCTACTCCATAAACGCGCGAAATTGAATTCTGTATCTAACATATCATTTTTTTGAGGGTAAAAATGCACTTCATATTCTTTTAATTTTTCTTTGACAATGATGTTCAATTATGCCTTTAAGCCCTGTCTGGTAAGCCATATAAGCTAGTGGGAATAGATGTATTGCTGCACATGATTTTCAAAAAACTTAACTTTTCAGTTCTTTTTTTTCATTCCCAGAATGAGGAGATGGGTAGGAAAGTCTCGAATTTTGTGTTTGAGAGAAACAACAAACTATAATCTAACATGATTGAGCGATCGCTATGAATTTTCTGAATTGCTCATTACAAACCTTAGCAAAAAACCTCACCCCCTAACCCCCTTCCCGATGCTCTAAGGGACTTCCAAATATAAAAAATAATCAATCGTTTTGGTAAGCAGGGGGAGAAGAAATCGGATAGTCGTATTGGATACAAGAATTGAGTAATTTAATTTTTGGAAGTCCCTAAGGGGGAAAATTCAAAGTCTCTCTCCTAGAAGGCTACGGTGTACACACAAGTTTTGGAGAGTTACCCCACAGCCTTCTGATTCCCCCAACCCCTTTTGAAAAGCAAAGCAGCAAAGCTGTTTCATTCCCTTAAAGGCTCAAAAAAGACTTGTGTTCTGAACGAAAGTACTTGTGTGTACACCGTAGCCGAGAAGGAGAGAGAAATAGAAGTGAGGTTTTATCGATATCGTGAAAAGTTAGAGTGTCATTTAGCTACAATCAGACCCTGATGTTATTGTCAGTTGCGACCCTCAAGACCTCAATGCCCGCAAATTTATTCAACATCCCAAGCTAATTGCCGAAGTTCTTTCGCCAGCTACAAGTGCTAAAGATCGGGGTGAAAAATTTACTTATTATCTGACAATACCCAGTTTGCAAGAATATATCTTGATTGACTCGGAAAAAATCTCCGTTGAGCGTTACTGTCGGGGTGAGGGTAGGATGTGGCTTTACTATCCCTACACGGCTGGAGATATCATCACTCTATCGAGCATTGAATTTGAGTGTCCGATTGAACTGCTGTATGAAGGTGTTGTATTTACCACTGAAGAATAAAAAGAATGTTCCGTGTTAACTTTTAAAGAACGATGTCTACGACGGGCTGCGCCTACGCACCTTAAGCAACTGCATAGCCTGTGTAAGGTCTTAACTCTGGTGGACGAAAGCCAAGGACGATGTGTTCTTTGGGAATTCCAGCCCGTTCTAAATAGGCGGCAATGCCTTCTTCAGTGCCATCGCGTTGAATCCAGATTTTGCCATCAATCAGGTCAAGTACCGCAAGGCGGAAGTCACGCATTCAAAAGTCAAAAGTCAAAAGGTTGATATATCAAGGCTTGCGCCTGTTTGAAATGGTAGAGACATCGCTACACTGTAGTCATAACCAACAATAAGCTAGCTGTCTAAGTTGTGTGAGTCAAACAGGGTAGCAGGAGGAATACGATGAAAGCAGTCATTATTCGTCGGTATGGCGGCGCTGAAGTATTGCAGTATGAAGATGTGGAGCAGCCCAAAATTGAGCCAACGCAGTTACTTGTGAAAGTTCGTGCTAGTAGCGTTAATCCCATTGATTGGAAAATTCGTCAGGGGATGTTGAGTTTGATTACCGGCAGCAAATTCCCGAAGATTCTGGGGTTTGATGTGGCGGGAGAAGTTGTAGAGGTTGGCTCTGGTGTCACGCGCTTTAAACCAGGAGATGCTATTTATGGCAGTACTAGCTTCCCTGGAGGAGGTTACGCAGAGTTTGCAGCCATCCCAGAAAACTTGGCGGCGCTCAAACCAACGAATCTAAACTATGAAGAAGCTGCTGCTGTGCCTTTAGCAGCGCTCACATCTCTACAAGCGCTGCGAGATCAAGGAAATATTCAAACAGGACAAAATGTCTTAATTAATGGTGCTGCGGGCGGTGTAGGAATTTTTGCAGTGCAAATTGCTAAGGCTTTAGGCGCACAGGTGACGGGAGTTAGCAGTACGAAAAATTTGGATTTGGTGAAATCTTTAGGAGCAGACCGCGTGATTGATTATACGCAGCAAGATTTTGCCGAAGATATAGCGCAGTATGACATTATCTTTGATGCAGTGGGTAAGCGATCGCTCTCACAAACCAAAAGAGTCCTCAAACCCAACGGAATTTATATCACCACATTACCCAGCCCCGAAGTCTTGTTAGAGAGCGTCTTAACAGCATTCCTTCCCGGTCAAAAAGCGAAATTTCTCTTTGAGAAACCTAACACTAAAGACTTACTTTTTCTCAAAGAATTGATTGAAGCGGGTAAGATACGTGTGGTGATTGATCGCACATATCCCTTACAAGAACTAGCGGCGGCTCATAGTTATAGCGAAACTGGGCGTGCAGTGGGAAAAATTGCGATCGCGCAGCTTGTCTAGACATTGCGGTTTCTAGTTGATTGCAGGACAATCAGCCAAAAACAGCATAGGTGACTCAATTTTTGATTTTGGCTCATAAAATTGTTCTCGCATTTAAATTCGCTTATACCAATTCTGTATGAAGATGCACATAATTAGTCCCCCCTTGTGAAGGGGGGACGGCGTAGCCGGGGGGTAAATATATGCAGCTTCACAAATAAACGGTGTTACTCTAGAACTTTTTTAAATTTTGGGTTTTAAGCTATTCAATCCAAAATCCAAAATTTAAAATCTAAAATCCCGTGAGTGGTGCTACTTGACCTCTATAAACGATATTATGTTATCGAAGTCAGCTCCAACAGATTTATAATCACCAGCACTAAACTCGCGACATAAACCACCAGTTTCATTTTGGCAGACACGTACCACTATACCCGGTGGTACACTTAATGAGCTAATAGCGTCATTCCCTACAACATTTAAGTCACCTTTGATCGCTTCGTATACTCCTGGACTTGTAGGAAAAGACTGGGAAACTCCAGTCAAATTGGGATCTCTGTAGACCTTAATCTCTCCTGGCGGCGTGTAGGAGAGCTTGTAGATAGTACCACTGTAGTCATCTGAAATTAACAAATTACCTTGCAGATCGACTGCCATATCCACCGGTCGCCCCCAAACTTCTTCCGTTGTTGGAACAAGCCAACCGTTGACTAAATCCATCTCCTCCCCTAGAGTTTTTGTCGTACTGTTCCAGGGAAAGTAAGCTATTTTATAGCCTGTTTTCTTCTGCCGATTCCATGAACCATGCAACCCCGCCACTACCCCACTTGAGTACAGACTGGGAAAGTTGGTATTTTGTAAGAATGTTAGTCCCAAGGGAGCGGAATGGGCTTGAATACCCTTGCTAATCCTGTCCATTGCATTGCAATTAACACTCCCATTAGCATTGAATTGATAGTCGCGGTCAAACGGCATATTGTTGAAGCCAGTTGCCGTATCAGGATTGGGGTTGCAGAATGGCCAACCGTAATTACCGCCATCTCGGACTTTCGTAAACTCCTCTGGTGGATGGTTGTCTACGTAAGAGAGGATAACTTTACCATAATTGCCGGTACTATCGTTGAAGGGATAGGCGATGTTATCTCGATTATTAACAACTACCCAAAGGTCATTTGTGCCAGGTAAAAAGGCTAATCCTTCGGCATTACGTAAACCTTGGGCAAAAAGCCGTTGATTGGTTCCATTCGCATTGTATTGGTAAATCGCACCACGTTTTGGGGTACTAACAGTATCTTCCTTGCAGGCATTGCATGTAGAGGCGATCGACACGTACAGTTTGTGATTGCCATCAAGTGCGATATTTTTTAGCTCGTGACCATAAGGGCCTTTTAGTTCTGATGTGCTGCTGTCTGGTAAGCCAGTGACAACGATTTGGCGATTTTTGGCGACTATATCTCCAGAGTTGTAGATGAAGCGGTTAATTTGATGAGTCTCGGAGATATAAACGTATGTGGTATTGTCAATCTTATGAAACACAATGTCGTGTGGTCTCCGTAGACCCGTCACGAAGTCAGAAATAATTGGGTCTTTGCTGCCATTTGGCCGGACAATTAACACTTTACCTGTACTCGGCTGTGATACTAGAAGATCCCCATTGGGAGCAACTGCCATAAAGCGAGCTTTGTTAATGCGAGCATAAACAGAGACAGAGAAATTAGGCGGCACTTTCAAGTAACGATTAGTATTAAAGGGCGCAGAGGTCATTGTACTAGGCACTTTCAGCTTAGTATCAACAGACGCAGAGGGCGGGTTGCCTAACGCTGCGGTGGTAAGAACCTCTAAGGACATCAGACTCAGTAGCGATGTGGTTAGTATACCTCCTAGTATCTGTGTTGGTTTTAAAGCAAATGCAACCATCTTAAACTTCCCTCTAGCTTTATAGTGATTTATGTTACACGTAACTCTCGGCTAGCCGATTTTACCGGGAGTTTGCACAAAGTTAACTCAGAGGTACTGGCTTTTTAAAATACTTAAAATATCTTTATATACTCTTATTTTTCTTAACTCATGAAAAATGGGTGAACCGAAAGTTACCAAGAAAGGCAGAGCGATCGCTCTTTTAAACTAAAAAATTCCGGTTCTTCCGCTACTTTTATGGCGAGAATCAAAATTAATTAGATTTTAACAACTACAATTTAATATAAAAAATGGTTAAAATTTAGATA
>NZ_JBALBZ010000104.1:0-712 GCF_036919495.1 Nostoc sp. | reverse complement strand
TAGACCTCTTGCAAAAAAGTTTTGTGGTATTATGTAGAGTTAGGAAAATTTCAAGTTAATTAGGGCTTGCTGAATAGAAGTGTAATATAGACCAGATAAGGGTTTTAAGCCTTTTTCCAACAAACAAGTGCAAGTTTATAACATCTAAAGTCTCAAAACCCTTGCACAATCCTTAGCGATGGCTACGCCCGCCGCAGGCATCGCTGGGTAAATTTGGAACCTGAGCGATGAAACAACTATTTTGTAAGCTGTGTGGCTTCTAGATTTGCTTGAGAGACTTATTCAGCAAGCCCTAATTAGCTTTTTGAAGATCATAATTATAAATTCCAGCAATTAAGTGACAACGTAGCCCAAACCGTTTTCTACGATTGCGATAACGTTGACTGAAAATCCGAAAAACTTTTAAACGTCGATTCACATGTTCAATGGCAATCCGACGACTGGCCAAAGAACGATTGTAATCCTTATCTTCTGGACTTAACTTGCCCTTTTTTGGTTTCTTTTTTGGTAAACGACAATTCCTATGTAACTTGCTAATACCTTGGTAGCCACTATCTTCTAAGCTCTCGGTTTCGGGATGAAAACGCACTTTACTATCGACGAACAACTTGTAGTCATGTCTTCGACCCGAACCGTTGACAACACAACGAATTTCAAAAGTTGCCAGGTCAATCACCAATTGAGATTTCAGGGTATGTTGTTTTTGTTTGCC
>NZ_JBALBZ010000103.1:0-47267 GCF_036919495.1 Nostoc sp. | reverse complement strand
CCCAAATAATTCGCAACAAGACTGCTCCTAATCTGTTTGGTTGGTCGTGGCAGACTGAATAACTGCCTACCCCTGATTATTGAGCCGATACCTTTATCTCATTATGGAATTAATTTTACAAAGCATTAAATTACAAATAGGTCAAGTCTATTTGACAATGAAAATTAGCCATGACTTTTCCAGTAGCCAACTTGAAAAAGTACATATTGCGAATGGCACTAATAAAAGCTCTAAGCTATGACAAATAGAGATTTGAAGCTTTAACCCATTGAGCATCGGGCGGAGGATCGATCAGGCGATGTCTACGAGGTGTTGCGTCTAACCTTCTTAGAGCTGTGCTATGGGGCGATCGCTAATTTAAACGTACAGTAGGATGCAGCGATGGTGCGTGGCTTGTCCAAAAATTTTTAGGTAGAAAAAGCTTATTCGTTCGTGAAATACTTTCTTTGAGACGAATGAATGCTCTGCAAAGAACAAATTTCAGCCATCAAAAAAGGTGACATTTTAGCTCAAGTAGAATTCGTGTTGAACTCGTTAATTTTGCTTTGTCATCTGTAGCTTTATTTTTAAAGAATCGGTATTAGTCGGCTTCAGAAGCGGTTTTGGCGTATCAACTTGAAGCAAAAACGCACGTTTGACTGATTGATTTTGTTCGGTTTCAGCCGTGAGGACAATTTGAGAAAGACTTGTGGTTGCTTTCAATGTCCTAGAACCGCTAGCTGGGACATCACCTAAAGGTTCGAGTTTAACCTTAGCACCATCTCCCTGTACCTTCCAGTTGAGAGTCACAACTTGTCCAACTTTTAAGAACATTGAGGGATTCGTCTCTGAACTTTGATTATTGAGCGTAAAGTCCATAATTTGAAGGGGTGTTGCCTTTAACTGAACTTGAATTGCTTTAGAGAGCGGCGATTGTTTTTGACTTCCACTAGACACAGGTTGAAGGCTAATCGTATAGTCGCCTGGTTTAGCTGGAAGCCCTATATCCACGTTGGAACAACTCAATGTTTCGTTGACTGGAAGTTGACATTGCTTCGTTAGTTCTGGAGGAATTTGTTTTTGAAAATCATAAGTCTTGAGGAGCGTTGGTTTATCCTCTTTGAGTTGACTTATAACCTGAAGCTGACCAAGTTGGCTAAAATTCTTGATATTCCAACTAAGGGTTAAGGGTTTCCCTTTTTCAAGTTGAGACTGGCGTGCTACAATTCTTACCACCTGTGGCAGTGGCTTAGGTTGAATTACGACATCAAGTTTCTGCTGAATAGGGTTTTCTGCTGATTTTGCCTTAATTTGAAGTTGGAAGGTGTATTTTCCCGCCAGTCGGGCACCTGTATCGACGTTAGTGCAGGTTAAATTGCGATCGCTAATTTGGCAATAACGGTTCAGTTCTGTCGGTAAGCCTTGACGAAAGTCGTAAACTTGGGGACTGCTCGCAATTTGATCTTTGGTTACATAAATCACCAGATGCTCAAGCCGATCTGAATTCGAGATCGTCCAGTTTAGGCGTACCCTGCCTCCCTCCGTATAGCTAGCGCTATCCGGTTTGAATTCTGCCACGATTGGCGAGGGAGTGGGTTTAAGAAACACAAACCAAATCAAAAAGCCGAGTCCCGACAATGCACCAACCCCTGCTAGCAGTAACAGCAGAAATTGCCACCAAGGACGTGCTTTCCAGACTAATAACCCTATCGGTAACTTTTCTGGCGTCGGTAATGCTTGAATATCTTGAAGATTGACTTGAAACGGTAGTTCTAAGCCATACCCAAAGAGGGGACGTCGCCATTTCTGTTTGGGATAAATGGTTAGACTAATCGTTGCTGTTTCGCCAATCAACAAATTGACAGAAGACGGACTGCAAACATAGTTGCACAACTCCGTTTCATCTCGACTGCTAGCACTTATGGCTAATTCTCGAATTGAATTCCCGTGATTTGTCAGTGTAAGTCGATACTGTCCTGGACTGTGGCTGACTTTTCCAAGAATAGTCTCCAGTTCAACACTCAAGTGAAATTTTGGCTTTACCTCTAAATACACCAGATCCAAAAAGACCTGCTCTGGGGCATTATCAGAAATGAGCTGGAGAGTCGGTGAATAGTGACCAGCAGGCATGTTTATTGGATAATGGAACTCAATAATGATTTCGCCTTGACCTCCAGGATTAAGCTCCAAACCATCGGTACTGGAAACGACACCTAACTCACTCAGTTCGTTAGAAGGATATTGAATCGTGAACCACGTTTTATCCAAGTCAAGACAATAGAGCCGGAACCGATCTACCCGACTGGAGTGGTTATTCACGATTACTGATAGCCTCTGGTGCTGGTTGGGCTGAACTAGTAAGGGCTGAACGGGACTAGTTGCTGGGCTAAGTGAAAAGGTAAGGTTTTGTGACCGTATAACAGTCTGCTCTTTGACTAGAACTTCAAGACGGGTTGGGTAATGAATCGGAGTCTCTTCTGGATAATGCTCTGGGGCATCTACTACTACCGTGTAGGGATAACTTCCTGGTAGAGCGTCTGAGGGAATTTCAAAGAGTAGGCTGACTTCACAAGCCTGTTGAGAGTCGAGAGCGACCCGCTTTCTTGCAGATGGACACCATGACAGCAGAGTTTGAGTCGTGGGATCGACAAACACATCAATTGTGGCTCCCTGCTCGCCTTGATTAATCAAACTGATGTCAAGGGTAACACTCTCCCCTGGGAAACCCTCTAGGTGGGTGGGAGGATTCAGTATAACTTTGAGTGGTGTTATAAGATTCAACATCTCTACAGCATCTTCAGTAAAGGAATATGGCGTTGCTGAAATGGAATGGTAGTTGTACAATAAAAAAAGAAAATGTCCAGAATGCAACTTTATCGAAATTAGAAAAAATAGTTGTCGTTGTGGTAAAATCAGCTTTTGGATTTAACAAGTGTAGTTTTCTTCCAACTAATTACTGTCGCATCAAACAAGTCATAATATAAGAATCGTATTTGATTGTTGAAGTTATCTGCGTAGGCTGGGAGTGGGGATTCGGAAATAAAGAGTTAGGCTTTTCGAGTTTTACCGAGCTTTTGCAGAAATCAAATATTAGTCTTATAGCTTGCCTTTGGACTCATAGGTTACATCATATTTAAATGCTAATTTATACTCAAGTTCGCCAAGTTTCCAACTATGTTTTGTTTGCAGTCAACTTAATATTTATTCTTGGTGTTTAACATTCAGATAGCTCTTGATTGCTTTATTTTAAAACGGATTATAAAGTAAACTAAAATATAGAGCGTTTTCTTGTAATGTTTTCCCATTTGATGAGTTAACAGATACTAAAGGAACGCCCCAGTCAAGACGAACGGTGAAGCGATCGCCTTGAAATTATTAGTTGGTAATTGTGTAGTATCAACAGCCTGAGCTTTCAGTGGACTTAAAGATATACTGCTGAGTAATATAAGCATACTCAGAGGTAAGTAGCAGACTATAAGATTTTTAGGGTATTTATCAATCATTGCACTGGACTATTTTTTGTCAGTAACTTTTATTCATCTGGGTTAAAGCGATAGAGGCGAACTTGTGCATCATCAGAGCCACTGGCAATCCAAACCCCCTGCTCTTTAGCAATCAAGTCTAAGGAAGTAATCCTGCTGGACAGGGTTGCGATCTGCTTCGGTTTTTGAGTCAGATCGGGAGTGAAGTTTGCGGTTAGACGCCAGGCCAGGATCTGACCATCATCGCCTGCACTCACCAGCCATCTTTGATCTGGAGTAAATAAAATGCTGCGAACCGATGTTTTTGAAACCTGCCACCTCGCCCGTTGTTTACAGCTTTGCTGAGGAAGTTGCTCTTTAGGCGACGCCTTTCGGGCTGCTTTCTGACATTGGCTTAAGTCCCAAAGAGTAACGTAACCATCAGAATCAGAAGCTGCTAGGATAGGAGTATTGGGCGCAAAGCTGACATCCCAGAAAAAGTCGTTTTCTCCGCGATTTTGAGCATTCTCTGAGAGCTTTAGCTGCCGAGGTTGCGAGTTTGCGACATCCCACAAGACAAGCCGCTTAAACTGTCCGGCACTCACAAGGATCTTTTCATCTGGACTGAGTGCTAAAGACCAGGCTTGATATGCGAAGCGATCGGGTACTTTCAAAACCTTAGCAGGCTTTGAGTCAAAACGGACATCTCTTGGTCTTTGCCAACTCCGAATGGTTCCGCTTCCATAGCTGGTGTATAGCGTCAGAGAATTACGAGTAAAAATCAAGTCCAAAATGCGATCGCTTGTCTGGTCTTTAGGGTCTTTGAGCGTATAGAGTCCCTTGCCAGTGTTGATATCCCAAACCTGAACGGTTCCATTCTCTAGACCTGCAAAGACCTGATTATTTTTCACCGGAATTAATGCTAGCGATCGGATTGCTTGCTGAGTAATCGCAAGAAGTCCCTTGGAAGAGTTAGGTTGAGCATCGGTGCAAGTTTTGGCTAACGTCCCCTTGCTCAAAGCACCCTGAGCGGTTAGCGTTCCCCAATCTGTCACGCCCCAAGTGCGAATTGAACAATCGTCTGAGACACTCATTACAAGCGGCGATCTGCCACTCGTGCCACTGAGTCGCACGGCATTAACGCCAGCCAGATGAGTGATGGGCGTTGGTCTAAATACAGCAGCTGCAATTGCTAAGAGCAATGCCACTAATAACCATAGAGGTACAATTGGGAAAACCTTTAAGAATAAAATCTGGGTTGCTGGATCGCTACTCCCTAATCTTGGGTCTGATAGCCAAGGCTTGAGTTCAAACTTGAGTTTTTGCGACCAGCCAATCCAGGGACGACGGGGAGAGAGGGTTAGGTTTGTGGAAGTTATTTCTCCCAATGGCAGAACGGGTTTTTCTGGACTAACCCCAATTTGGCATCGTTTCGCGTCTTGACCTCGTACTTCAAGATCGAGGGTTTGCAACAGATTACTATTGTTCTTAAACATCAATTGAAAGGTACTGCTACGCGATCGCCAATTCGGGAGCCAGGGTCTTTTAGCCGGGATACACTGCTGCTGAGGCTGGACTTCAAACTGCATGAACCCAATGGGCAGAACTTCTAAAATCCCTTGCACTTCAACGGTAGAACTCACATGACTTTTGGCAATTATGACAAAAAGATAATCGCGGCTCGGAACTCGATCTGCTCTAGGGGGCTGACATTGGAAAGTTGCTGTTGTCTCTCCATTTGCTGGAATTTCTATATACTGTTCTGAGCTACCAACTAGCCAGGACGACTCAAGTTCTGCACACTGCAAGCGCACTTCTGAAGGCTGCGACCCCACATTCTTAACAGTCACGGGAATATCCACGACGTTACGAGGGTAAACTTGAAACCGCTTCGCGGCTAGTGCGATCCGCAGTAGATTTAATTCACCACTAGGTTCTAACGTTAATCGCAGAACTAATCGTCGTTCTTCAGAGAGCTGGGGCGAAAAAATCCGCACCGTTAGATTGACGATCCCGACGAAATCAGGGAGGGGAGAGTCTAAAATCTCAACTTGAAAATCAGTGCGATCGCCCGGTGATTTAGCTGTAGATACATCTGGAGAAAGGTGATACCAGTTACTCTGCTCGCCTGCTCCCGCCGCTTTAATTTCAAGTTGAAACGACGCAAACTGATTGCTGCGGTTGATCACCGAGACACCAAAAGAAACCGGTGGCCCACTGGGGCGAAAGGCTATATTTTGCACAGTCAAGCTAGCATCGATAATTGAGCTGGCAAGCATAGTAAAGAGAAATATTTGGGCTGTTTTAATATTGAATAACAACTTTGATTGGAATAGATCAGACTTCTGTCTAATTCAGTCTGGGTCGAATGGCACTAAGAAAAGATGAAACCTTGGCTTAGTGCCAGTTCAGTAGAAGTTATTGACAAATCAATAGAATTATGCAGGTATTTTGATTGGATTCATAAGTGGCATTTGAGGCAAAACATGAAGATTATGAACAAGGGATTTGCCGTTATCCTAGTGCCATTCCACTCTGGATCGTTTTGTTATTTCTTAGCCTAAACACCAATAATCATCTTAAAAGCTGCATATTCTGATTTGAGTTATCCCAATGAGTGATACAGAAGCGTAAGTTCGGCTTTGGCTTTAAGCCGTTAGTTATGCTTGCTCACGAACATCGCTAACAACTATCTATTGTCAAAATTTTATGACCAATATTCATTTGGATAAGTTTCTTTCATTTCCTGATTTTAAACAGGTTGTTTAGTAAAAATCTCTGGTCATACTTTTGTTATAAGTTTGTCATAAGTGCGTCAAATTAAAATGAAATAATTAAAGATTATGTTTTACTGCTTATGTGAGTTGGGTTATCGCCTTGCCTGGTTGACAGGCTTGCTCCCTGAGAATTCCATCACCTACAAGTATGTACCCGCACCCGTGGTGATTACAATTCTCTGCTTTGGCTACTGTTATGAAAAGCCAAGATATGGAATGTCCCTAATGTCCCCCCACAACCGATCTACTGTAGCTTCTTTTAGTAGGTGCAAAATTTTCAACAAAATTACGGAATTAAGATGACATCGCTTGAAGTCATAATTGTCAGTCACAACATAAACTGACTGCATTCGCTGAATTTCTTGCTTTACTAACTCCAAGTAAGAAATCTTGAAAATGCCCAAATGATTAAAAGAACAATGCGATTTTATTAATCGAATTTTAATTCTCAGTTAACAAGCTAAATTCTCAATAAAAATAGCTATATCGGGGGTTGCTGAATTAGGGGATGATTTCGCACAATTTATAACATATTTCCAATGGTTTCGCCCGCCAATTCATCCCGCATTTATGCAACGCCCTATATCGCTGCGATGTCTGCGGCAACCTACGCCTACATATTATTAAATAGGTGATTTATAGCCTAATTTTTAGTATTTCACAAAATCGCACTGCTCCCTCATAGGAAACTGATTGTCAACAATAAGGCTTTACTACCTTACCATCTGATTCACTTTTGCGACACAACCTTTTTTGCAAAAGAACCAGAAGTAGAGCATATAATTTGGAGGAAAGTTATGGATAGTCTCACAGATAACCCAGGCATAGGTCTCAAACTCTTAAAAAATCTGAGTCCTCAGTCAGAAAAGGGGACTCCCCAGTATTACACCCGGAAACTAAAGCATTTCTTGCAGCTACAGATCGAGCAACTGGTAGCTCAACCGCAGATTCAATGGACGAGAGTGGTTTATCAAGATCCGCAGATGTCCGATCGCCAACAAGTTATTGAAACCTCTCAAATGCCTTTTTCTTTTGCGAAAGAGACCCTAGCTTACTTAGATAACAAAGGTTGGTTAGCTAATGTTTCATCTGCTCTAGTGTTAAAGCCGATTGATGCAGAGACAATAGAAAAAGGCTTCTATTATTGTCATTTTGGTGAATCAAGTCAGCCTAATCAATACTTACTATTATTTGCTAAGGGGCCTTTGTCTCATACTCAACGGCAATTCATCAAGCGAACGGCTGCTAGTATCGGTGAATATTTAGACGAACATCAACAAAACTGGCAACACCGCCAGAAGATTCAAATTTTAGAGCATCTTGTTCAACGAGTGGGGCATCAGTTACGTCATCCTTTGGGTTTAATTAGTCTCTATGCCCATAACCTTAGTCATCTTCTGGCTGCGAGTAAGGAGCAAGAACAAGCTTCAGTCATTTGCAAGACTGCTCACGGCTTAAATCAAACTCTCACTGAGATCGTGCAGTGTGCAAGTAGTAAAAATTTGCAGATTGTACCGCAAGATATTCGTAGCCTCGTCCATAAAACACTAGAAGAATTTCAAGGCTGGATTTCGGAGAAAGATATTCAGGTTTGTTGCAGCGATCGCACACTTATTTTAAAACTCGATCCACTCCAAATCAAACAAGCTATCAGCAATTTATTGAGTAACGCCATTCATTTTAGTCCCCAAGGCGCAAAAATTTTCATTGATTGGCAAGAGCAGCAGGGAGATATTTTACTGACCTTGAGAGATGAAGGCCCCGGTCTATCCTCCGAGGATTTACAGAAGCTGTTTAAGCCTTTCTATACCCGCCGCTCGGAGGGAACAGGTTTAGGATTAGCTATTGCCCAAAAAGTTGTACTCGACCACGGAGGGAAACTATGGGCAAAAAATGCACCCAAAAAAGGTGCAGAATTTTCGATAAGCCTACCTCGATTGATTCCATCCATTAACTTATCAGAGGACAACGCTGTATGTTAACCCAAGTAGAACAAACCAAAACCCTATCGACGCTTTTAGTCGATGACGACGATCAATTTCGGGCTGGAATCAGAACCTTTCTAAGCTTCTCCCAGATTCAGGATCGAGCCATTAAGGTGATTGGCGAAGCGAATCGTCCGGCTCTGGCTTTATCCCTTACCGAGCAGCATACTCCCGACCTAATTCTGATTGATATGGAATTAATTGAGGGAGATGGCCTCTCCCTATTACAGCAACTGCAAGACAGCAATGCATCGAGTAAAACCCTTGTTCTATCAGGTCATCAAGAAGACTATTGGATTTATCAGGCTATGCAGTCGGGGGCGGATGGCTATGTATTTAAGGGTCAGGTTTCACAGCAGTTGCTAGATGCGATCGCCACTATTATGCAGAACCAAATCTATTTACCACCTGAAGTTGCCACTGGGTTCTTTAGAAAATTCCAAAAAGCCCAAGCCTCATTACCCTCACAGATCGGTCAGCCCTGCACCCTATCCGAGAGAGAAAGCGATGTTTTATATTGGCTCGTTCAAGGAGCCTCAAACGAAGAAGTTGGGAAGCAACTCTACATTTCAGTGTCTACTGTTAAGACTCATATCACTAATATTTTTCTGAAGCTACAGGTAACAAGTCGGACACAAGCTATTGTAGCAGCCATCAAGATGAATCTGGTTCAGTCCTAATTGGGTTCAATCATTTTGGTTCGGAGCATCCCAATTTTGCCAAAAGGTACAGGACTGACACAAAAACCCTGGACAAACTTCTTTCCTTGGCGCTCTTGGCGTCCTTCTCTAACGAGACGCTGCGCGTTCGCGTAGCGTTCCGTTGGCGCAGCCTCTCGAAGAGAAGGAAAGGCGGTTCGTTATTTCATTATTGTTCTAAGCCAAAATCCCATATAAAAATAAACTTGCACATTTGGGATGCTCCCTTTTGGTTTAGCCCTAACTATCGAGAAGATTCTATGCCTATTGTTGATTCTAATGCATTAGCTAAATTCTACCGATGTACCCAAAATGCACCTCTGGGCTGTCGAAAGCCAATAGAAACTACTGAGAAAATACCGGGTGCTAAGTTTTGTCTGGAATGCGGATTCCCCACTACATTACCAATTCAAACTGAACTCCGGGGCAGCTTAGGCACCTATCGCATTTCTGAAATACTTAGGTCTCAGGGAATGGGACGGCTTTACAGAGGAACTCAGATCAGCAATGGTCAATCCGTTGTAGTGAAAGAGTATTTACTACCTAAGCAATATTTTAATGCTGTAGAAGCACAACAGCGCAGAACAGCCTTGAGTCAAGTAGCAAAGGGTAATTTGACCACCGCGAAGGGTCGGGAATTTCGATTGGTCAGTCCATCAGAAACCATTGCAGATCCATTGAGCGATCGCGTCTATCTGATTTTTTCAGGCGAAATCGCGGCACTTCCTACCCTGAAGCAGACTTTGAGAGAGACGGGAGCCTTTTCTGCATCACAAGTGCGACAAGTCCTAAATCAAATGCTCCAATCGCTACATTTCCTCCATAGTCAGCCATCAAGTTTTGCATCTGTTGCAATAGGAACTGCCCACGGCAACTTGGGGCTTGACAGCCTGCTTATAAGTGATGGCGGCTATGGCTACGTCTATGTCTGCGATCTGGCATCCTGGGAGCAGCTTTTTGTTCCTGCGCCGCGCCAGGTGCTGTTACCGGAACAAGACTTAATCGATCTTGGATCGGTCGCCTTTGCTCTCTGGACGGCTCAAGAGATGTCTTCTGGTTCTGACGCACCGCTAAATCCGCGCGAGGCTCAACATTGGCCCCAGAACGATCCACCCCTGAGAGATTTTCTGCATCGTTTACTAGGGTTAGACACCCCGTTCAACTCTGCGGCAGAGGCGCGTCAAGCTTTGATTAAACTGCCTCAACCTGAAACGGCTGCTGGTTTTCATGGAAATTTTAGCTCAGAGTCTCCAGCGAAACCGAAATCTCGAAAGTATTGGCTTTTGAGTTTACTTGCTTTGCCTCTATTGGGAGGGCTATTGTGGTTGCTATTGCCCCGATCTATATCAAATTCTAATGCAGAGATGGCTAACTTTAAGCATCTTTTGCCATCCTTTGCAGATGTTAATGGGATTGGGCCAGGACAGTATCCCTATACAGGAGAAGCGCTGGGAACTTGGACAATAGTTTTAGACAAGAAGCCCGCGAGCGATCGCAAAATGAGAGCGTTACTGACCCAGCCTAAGTTGGATATGGCAGCTATTTTTAACTACCGAACTTATGCCCCTCAACAGTCTCCCCTTACTGAAGTTCTCGAAGCGAACGCCAAGGCAAATTTTGCGATCGGTAGTTTATCAACCCAACTACCCGAAGGGTTAATTCAAGAAACGATCGCCTACGATGGTCTTTTAGTCTATGTACCTGCTTATAAAAGTCAAAATCTACCAAGTGCATTGCAAGGCAAGATCAGTCTTGCCCAATTGCAGCAAATTTTTACAGGGAAACTTACCAACTGGAAACAGCTAGGTTCAAATTTTCCTGACCTGCCGATCAAGCCCTATCGACCGATGGAACCTGAAGCATTACGCCTGTTCCAACAAAAAGTTTTAGGCAACGATCCGAATCTGATTGCCCAATTTAGCAAGATTGAGCAACGTTCAACCTTTAATACCTTGCGCTCCATCGCAGTTGGAGAAAAGCAGGCGCAAAAAACCGAGGCTGGCTCAATTAGTTTTGGACTATTGACCCAAACCTGGGATCAATGCAAGATTTACCCCCTAGCTATTGCCCAAGAAAATCTAGACCCGGTACAGCCTCTGCTAAAAGAGACCACCAACGGCATAATGCAGCCCATTTCTCCATCAGACAATCTCTGTCTGGAGAAAAAGCCCTTACTTAATATATCGGCTTTTCATACTGCAACCTATCCACTTAGCGCACCGTTGATTATTGCGTATCCTAGAGATAATAATTTGCCTGGGAATGTATCAGGGCCGCTCTTCGCTAATTTTCTCAAAACTCAAGATGGGCAGTATCTCCTTCAGCAAGCGGGTCTTGTGCCGCTACAAACTCCACCTAAAAACTACACTTTATCGTCATCTATTCTGAATCGTTAGGGAGCGCAATTACTATGGCAATCCAAACTCATCGTTGTCCAGAGCCAAGCTGCTCTTTCTTTAATCAGGTACTACCGCACAACGCTAAAATCTGCCCAATGTGCGGTACTTCTTTAGCACAGGCAGTACAAGCCCCTGCTATGGTAGCCTCGACAGCCCGCTATGCTCAAACCTCGCCTCCTTCGCCCCAGCTATCATCAATAATCAATAATCAGGAACGTCCTCAGTTAAAGTTGCTTCATCCCAGCGAACAAAGTTTTCTATTACTTAGGGAATCTGGCGTCATCGGTCGTCAAAATCTTTCTAACGGAATGCGGCCAGAAATCGATTTAACAGCACTGCCCCATGCAGGTATCATCTCTCGCACCCATGCTCATCTCTACTGGGATCTTGCTCGACAAGCTTATATGATTATTGATGATAGCCGAAACGGTAGCTACCTAAATGATAAATTATTACCTCGTGGAGCGCCCCATTCATTGAGTCATGGAGATAAATTACAGCTAGGTCAGGATGGGTTGATTTGCCTGCAAGTTGAATTGATCCATAATTCAATTTAAATCGCGATGCATGAAACTCATCTTTGTTTAGTTAGCGGGTGAATGTAGAGTTAGAACATTAGTTTTGTAACTTTATTCTTAGATAAAACAGAAACCAGGGCGCTTAAAATATTATTAAACAGTAAAGAACAGAGCGATCGCTCTGTTCTTTGCAATAATTTCGTCATTGAAAAAGCCGTTAGCAAAACCAGTGCTAAAACTAACGGTATTGAGAGATTTAACTGTACTTTAGGTCACAGAGTTTCACGTTTGATTAGAGAAACTTTGTCATTCTCCCAAAAATTAGAAACCCATATTGTAGGTATCTGGTATTTCATCCATCGCTATAATGAGTTGCTACGGATTTACGGCTATCTATCCTTACCTATTTAGGGCTAATAGATAGTTTTCATTGCTCTAGTTTTGTCTCAAGTAAGTGACATACTCTCTATTAAGATTTGGTGTTTTGCTCTTGACTATCGGTTGTTGTTTGCTGGCTGGCTGTTGCACTTTCATTAAATGGTTTTTCAACCGTTTCTCTGATTTTAGATTCAGCAACATCGGTTATCTTGTATCTCAGTTGATCGGATAGCCTATCAATAAATCCGCCGAAAACTCTAGCAAAAAAGTATCCAATTGATTCCATGATTTTCACCTTATAATGAAACAATATTCAAGAGTAGTCTCCATTAAGTTCATACTAGTTTAGTTAACTATGAAATGTGAATAGACTTATGTCTATAAGCAGGGTTATTCCATTTCTTCACAAGACTCCAGGCAGAATTATTAAATTAAAGCCATTAAGAATCTGTACAGGAACTATATGCTGAACTAACCTATTTACGGGAGCAACGCGATTTTGTGAGGTGGCAAAGCTGGGGAAGAGAAAGAAATTAATCTGAATCTGACTTATAGTCCGGAGTTGTTTTTAGAACAAATTCTTGTGCATCTTTATAGGATTGAAATACTGTATTAGCAGTGATCTGAGTATCTTTTTGCCCTTCAACCATAGCATTTCCCGATTTAAATTTATAGATACGGTAGTCACGGTATTCTTCGATTCCGTCCTGAAGATCCATATTCGGTCTACCCTCTGTATCGAACAAGGGGTCGTATTGAATCCCCTCAATTTTGCACCAAAAATGTGAACCGAAAAACCACATCTTTTTTTCTTCGGTATTTGATTGTCGGGCGTCTCCTCTTATCGTTCCCTTTTCTACCAACATTGCAGAAGTCTCTCTTTCTAGCGAGGCTTTAAAGCCGTGTTCTTCTGCTATTTTTACTGCCTTATCCGCCAAATACCCACAATCCTTGCCTGAACCGTATTTATACGACTCCTTTTCTAGCTCCTCCGTTAGCTCCGTCTTTACTAATGCTAATTTCTGCTGTGGTGTATTGGCTCCAGTAGAAACTTCATTTTCTATGTCTGCCTGTGTCTTAGGTGCGTTTTCCCTGCCTGCCACCTCTGTTACATTAGAGTGTTGTCCAACCGTTTGTTGTTCTGGAGCATTTAGAGGTATTTCAGAAAGGAGGTTGTTACTCCCCCGAATACTTCCACTTCTCCTCTGAGTATTTTCAGTGCGCGGGCGACTTGAAATATCTATTTCTTCTTGACTTGATTCTTCTGTATTTCTTCTTGTGCGTAAACAAGGCAGACAATTTTTTATAGTATCCATAATATCCTTGATATATTAGTGACTGAACTTTCTGTACGACTTTTAGATAGTTCTTTCTAATTCGTATTCTTGTTTAGCTTGAGCATTTTGATTTTAGTTTTAGGGTACATTTCTAGTGTACTTTCAACCTTTTTATAAGCATATAGACCTTCGGCTGATTGAATTTCTGCGATCGCTAGATATCCTAAACTTTATAAGCGAAGTTTAGGGACAATGAGGATGGCAAACTTAATAAACGAGCAGCCACAAAAGTATTTAGGTACAGGCTTATCTTTCCCATTGCAAAGCAATGTGCAGGGAGGAATCAAGCTAAGTTCTGAAGCTCAGAAGGTTAAAGAATCTATTTGGTTAATTTTGCGTACCGATTTAGGCGAACGTTTATACCGCCCTGATTTTGGCTGTCGCTTATCAGAATTAGCTTTTGCTCCCTTAAATAAAGATACTTTATTAAGAATTCGGATCTACATACTGGAAGCATTACAAAAATGGGAGCCTCGAATTGAAATTGATGAAGTTCGCGCAGATCCCGACACGATCGCAGGGCGTGTCAATATTATCATTGACTATCGCCTCAAATCTAATCCCGACCCCTACAGTTTTGTCTACCCGTTCTATTTAGCTTCAGAGGTGGAGTAATCGTGAATTTTGACTTTTTACCTCGGCTTCCCAGTTCTCGTCTGGACGATCGCAACTTTGATGATTTAGTAGAAGAATGCCTACTGCGTATTCCCCGCTATTGTCCAGAGTGGACAGATCACAATCTCAGCGATCCTGGTATTACTTTAGTCGAGCTATTTGCTTGGCTCACCGACCAGATGCTGATGCGATTCAATCAGGTTCCCCGTAAAAACTATATAGCCTTTCTAGAACTATTAGGAATCCGTCTACAGCCACCAACCCCAGCTCAAGTTAGGCTGACTTTCTACCTCAGCACTTATTTACTAGAAAACTATACCATTCCACGCGGAACAGAAGTTGCAACAGAGCGCACTGAAACTCAAGAAGCTATTATTTTTACCACAGATCGAGACCTGTTGATCTCTCAACCGACCTTAAAATATATATTGTCTGCACCAGAGGCGGGTAATACTCCTCAATCGCTCCATGACCACACCGGGGAATGGCATCGTCAACATGACGGTCTTGCAGTGACTCACGAATTCAAACTATTTCCGCAAAAGCCGCAGTCTGGCAATAGCTTTTATCTGGTGATTGAACCTGATACCCCTTTAGAAGGAAATGTGTTGGCGATCGCCTTCACAGGAGCGCAAGGTACGCCTACGGGCATCGATCCAAACCATCCTCCCCGCAGTTGGGAAGCCTGGGATGGCGAGTCATGGATAAAAGTGCTTTTGCAGGAAGCAGACGACACCACCAATGGCTTTAGCTTTAACGAGAATACGAAAGATAGCTCACAGCAGAGTGGTAATGTGATTCTACATCTGCCCGAACGCTGGCCTACATCTAGTTTTGATGCCTACCGAGGTCGTTGGATTCGCTGCACCCTCATCGAATCTGGCGCACGCCAGCCGGGATATTCAAATTCTCCTCGAATTAAAACAATTGCGATGCGTGCTATTGGCGGCTCGGTACAAGCTAGCCAATGCGTTCTGATCCAGGAGGAAATATTAGGTATCAGCGACGGGAAGCCGGGGCAGAGCTTTGAAGTTGAGACTGCGCCTATTCTGGAGCGCCGGGGAGAAGAGCAACTGGTTGTTCTTCCTCTTGGGAAGCCCCCTGAAATCTGGCAGGAGGTTGAAGACTTTGCTGAATCAAAACCCCAGGATCGGCATTATGTCGTTGATGTATTGGCAGGCACTATTCAGTTTGGGCCATTGATTCGCGAACCTCAAATGCTTAAGAAGCAAACGCAAACTCGTGCCTATTTACAGCAAGTGCTGCGAGCAGATCGCTCGCCTAGTCAAGACCTTCAGGCTCAAATGATTGAGCAACAGTATGGTGCAATTCCTCCTCGTGGTGCTGAAATTATGTTTACCTATCGTACCGGGGGCGGGAAACAGGGAAACGTACAGGCGAACACACTGAATTTTATGAAGACGGCAATTCCTTATATAGACCGCGTGACCAATTATCATGCTGCGGTCAACGGTGCTAATGCCGAGTCTCTAGAGCGGGCCGTCTTGAGAGCGCCTCAAATACTGCGATCGCACGATCGAGCCGTTACTGCTTCAGATTTTGAAGCCTTAACTCTCAAAGGCAGCGGCGGTGCGATCGCTCGCACATTGTGCTTACCGATGTCTGCCAGCCAAACTGCCGGGAGCATCAGCGTGTGTGTTGTGCCTCAAGCCAATACCGATCTGATTGACTTAGGACACGGGATTGCTCCAGACAACTTCAATTTAAGTTCGGCTCTGCGCGATCGGGTCTTGCACTATCTAGATGAAAGACGTTTGCTAGGCATTCAGTTGCAGCTACAGCAGCCCAACTATGTTGGCGTATCGGTTCAAGCCGAAGTTACCCTAGAGCCTGCCTATAATAATCCAAGCGCTCAAGCCGAGATTATCCACAAACTCAAAGTCGCGCTCTATCGCTACCTCAATCCTTTAACTGGTGGCGTAGAGATGACAGGCTGGCCCTTTGGTCGCCCCCTTTATCCGTCAGACATAATTGCTCTCCTTCAGCAAACAGCAGGGATTCAATATTTGGGCGCTATTTTACTGTTTCCTATTCAAAAAAATGGGGAATCTTGGCAGCGGCAAACAATGCCTGTAAACTACATAGATCCTGGCTCCTTGGGTTTACTCTGCTCCTGGGCAGATCCGCAGGTACGCACAGGACATAGTGTGAATATTCTCACAGACCAATCTGCAATGAGGATTTAGGGTATGGTGCCAGTACTTACCTCAAAATCAGCCAGTCTTCACATCTCTCCCATGCAGATTTCTGCGACCACCTCCCAAGGAGGCAGTCGGATGCTGGGAACTGAAGCCATCGAAGGCTCGCAACAGCAATCTGAAATTGTGGTTTACCCGGGAGAACTCTGCCGGGTTGCCCTTGAGATTAAAAACTGGGAGTCTCAATCTCAATACCTTACCTTAAAGTTAGATGGGACGTTCCCTTTGGAATGGTGTCAGGTGCAGACGGATGCTTCCAGCGCCCCTGAATTTGGGACAGCCGCACAGAACTCAGTAGCGCAACTGTCAGGCGCTGGAATGGGGGCTGCTATCAACCTCATAACCCTAGAAGTGGCTGCCAAGAAAAGCAGACATGCTGACTTATGGTTTCTGATTCCTAACAATTTTTTTGAGGGTGAAGATGCCCTTCAGGGAAGCAAGGGAAACCAACTCAACTTTCGAGGTTGTCTGTCGATTTATGCTAGTCAAAGCCTGAGTCAAGGGTCAAGTCCACATCCGATTCAAGAATCCAACTTTGAGCTAAATGTTCGACCACGGAGCAACTATACTGCTTTTTTGCCGATAGTTTATCAAGAAGTTGACTACATTCATCGCTTCATCAAAATCTTTGAGCAAGCGTTCGAGCCGGTAGTCAATAGCTTCAGTTCAATGTGGGCGCATCTAGACCCGTTAACGGCACCTCAGGCGCTCCTGCCGTTTCTAGCTCACTGGGTGGACTGGTCAATTGATGCACAGCTAGATTTAAACCATCAAAGGCGGCTGATTCGACGCGCCGTAGAAATTTATCGCTGTCGTGGAACCCGTAAGGGACTTCGATTTTATCTACATTTATATACGGGTTTACCACTTGATGAACAAATTGACCGGGAAGAAGATAAATCAATCTGCATTACCGAACCCTTTGATCAAGGATGTGTATTTGGACTAGCCTACGTGGGAGAAGATGCGGTTATAGGCGGTGGCAAGCCCTATCATTTTGATGTCCGCTTGCGTGCCCAGCCAAATAGCCCAATTGATCAGCAGCTCGTCCGGCGAATAATCGAGCAAGAGAAACCTGCATTTTGCTCTTACAGCTTGCGGATAGAAACAGACTAGATGAAAACAGACCATTACTGAGCATTTACCTGAAACTTATTCAATCGAATTGGAGAAATTTTTGTGGGTCATCCTTTTCCAAACCCTATTATCGCCCCCATGCAGCGCCAACAAGTTAGAGATGGCTTGCTGCTAACTGCCGAGCGTTGGCAACGTGCCCATGACTATCAGCGCAAACGCCAAAATCTTCACTATCAGTCAATCAATCAGCCAGGGATTGTTTGCGGGTTAGGAGTACGGGTAATTCCAGCCCCAGAAGAAGTTGCCGCTCAATATCGAGACAATCGCTGGGTGCAAATTCAGCCGGGAATTGCCATCGATTTAGAAGGGAATCCGATTGTCGTGCCTCATCAAATCAATTTTCGGATCGCAACCGAGTTGAAGGATTCGGAACCTGTCACTGTTTATTTAGTTGCTCAGTATCGAGATCCCGATCGCCTGGGGGGAAGCCCCGATCAGGAACTTGTACAGGAAACCTTCAGAATTGACGAGAGAAGCCGTCCCCCTGAACGTTCAGATGTGGAGCTTTGTCGGATTCTGCTGCGACGATCGCAGCAGGAAATGCTCCGCACACCTGCCGATGTCTTTTTTCCGGGATACGGCGATTTAGATTTACGTTATCGCCGTCAAGCCCAGGCAAGACCCCAAGGCTTGGTTCAAATTGCTGAAATTAACTCTGATGATCCAGACTGTAGCCGAAATTTTTTCAATCTCACCTACTTACTGCGTGCTGTTGAAGATATCTATCCATCCTTAAAAGGTGCAGAAACTGTCGATCGAGTCACTTGGGATGGAGATATCCATCTCTACGATCTGTTATATGTGACTGGGCATCAGAGTTTATCGCTAAACAACCATCAATTCTCGAAGCTTGAAAGCTACCTGAAGTCGGGGGGCACTTTGCTGGTCGATGCCTCCATTGAAAGTACAGAACTGATTCAATCAGTCCAGGCAGTAGCTCAACATTTGCAGACACCACTAAAGTCTTTACAAGAAGCCCGTCGCGACCATCCCTTACGGATAAAGCCGTTTCTATTTTCTGCGTTGCCAATAATAGATCAAACTAGAATTCAACTCTTATCTGGCGGGGGAATTATTTTAGCGATCGGCAATCTGGGCGGATTATGGGGTTTAGATGAAGAATTGCAGCGATCGCGAACTGACATAAGAACCGCTCAAGAGTTAGGAATAAATATTCTACATTTTGCTTGGAAACGCAAACAGACGATAGATTTACAGTCTTAAGCGGGCGCTGTTGTATAAATAAGGTCAGTAAGATTAAGGGTTTCAAGTGAAAAAGTATATAAAAATAAACCTGATGCAACTCTTCTGGGGTCTGACTTTTCATGGGATGTGGAAGTGCGATTCGTTGTATGATGAATCACGGTAATCAGTCCGTAAATAATCACACCAACCAACTTTAACAATAACCTGAGTTCGACGTAAAAAATGTTCCAATTAATACCAATTTAATGTGAAGCTGCATAGAAAAGAGCTTCTAGGATCAAGTTATAAGAAGAGACAGAAATTACTTGCTCAAATGTAAGTTGATCGAATATCTCTTGGATGCGTTCGCGTAAAGCTTGTAAAGAAGAGAATAGTTGATTTTTAAAGGGTTTTTACAGCCAAGGAATTGTTTTTCTGATAGCGTTTTCCGTTGCTGCTCAGTTTTCTGCCAGCACAAGTCTTTGGACACATCTGCGCCAAGTCCACTCAGGGATACTAGAGATTCAAAGGAGTATTTAGTTAAATGGCACTAAGAAAAGCGATACAAACTTTCAGAAAACTCTGGTCTAACACATAACTATCTAGCAAACAACAACCTAGCGGCTGAACTCTTTTGTTAATTTGGTAAGATAAAATGCACAGATAACGGGTTATTACTTAATTTTTATGTTATTCATCGTTTTTTTAGTTACTTAGTACCTTACTTGCTGACTTAATTTTTATGTAGTATATATAATGTCTTCTAGGTTGAAATAATACAAACTTAACCGATTTAGTAATAAATTGAGTGGTAAAAGTTTAGGTTTTTCTATAATTTATAATTTGGGTTTTATATAAAAACTATATTTTATTTTTAAATAGAAATAATGATTAGGCTACTAGAAGATTATCAGTACAAGGAATTACTGCGAGAAGAGAATAATACGGTTCTTTATCGTGGAATCAAAGGATTAGATCAAACACCTGTACTAATAAAATATATTAAAACAGAGTACCCAACTCTCGAAGATATTGCTCGGTTAAAATATGAATATAAAATTCTTCAGTCGCTAGATATTGCAGGAATAGTTAAATGCTATATCTTAGAAGATAGCCATCAGTTCTTGGCAATGATTTTGGAAGATTTTGGAGGAAACCCACTTCCAAAATACCTGAGTCAAACATCGCTCGATTTAAATGATTTTCTACACATTGGGATTCAGCTTGCTGAAACACTAGTAAAACTTCATCAATACAAAATTACTCACAAAAATTTAAAAACTACTAATGTGCTGTTCAATCCGCAAACTGGACAGGTTAAAATTGACGACTTTAGCCTTGCAACCTATTTGTATGAAGAAAAGCAAACAATTAGTAATCAGAATATTTTTGAAAATGCGCTTGCTTATATATCGCCTGAACAAACAGGGCGGATGAACCGCTTAGTTGATTACCGTAGTGATTTCTATTCTTTGGGCATTGTTTTCTATGAAATGCTGACACGACAATTGCCCTTTCAAAGTACTGACCCTCTAGAACTCGTTCATTGCCATATTGCTAGAACTCCAATTTCTCCTTGTATATTTGCTAAAAATCTGGGCTTAAGAGAAATCCCCCAGGCAGTTTCTGATGTTGTAATGAAACTTTTAGCAAAGACAGCAGAAGAGCGTTATCAAAATGCGTTGGGACTGAAAGCAGAATTAGTTTTTAATAAAACTCAAGGCAATCCTTTCTTTTTATTGCAACTACTCAAATCACTTTATCAAGATAAGTTAAATTTTTTCAACTTTAATCAAGCCTGTTGGCAGTGGGATATTGAAAATCTGTTAGATATTGATATCACGGATAATGTCGTTGAACTAATGGTTAGCCGAATTCAAAAGCTATTGCCAGCGACGCAAAATGTTATGAAGTTAGGTGCTTGTGTTGGTGACAAATTTACCTTAGAAGTCCTTAGTATTGTTAATGAAAAGTCTTTATCAGAGACGGCATTGCATTTATGGGAAGCGTTACAAGTTGGGCTAATTTTGCCATTAAATCAATATTATAAAATCCCCTTGGTTATTGAGCTAGAGAAATTTAGTAAGAGACATAAGTATGAAAATACTTCACTCTTAACTGTTTCTAGCCCTCCAACGATCGTTTATAAATTTTTGCATGACCGCGTACAGCAAGCGGCATATTCGCTTATTCCCAAAGCTGAATGCAGCCAAACGCATTTGAGAATTGGAGAATTATTACTTGAGCATACGCCAGAAGTGGAACTTGAAGAGAACATTTTTGAGATTGTTAATCACTTAAATATTGGCACTCATTTACTCACTCAACAAAAGCATAAAGATGAACTAGTAGTACTGAATTTGATGGCAGGGCAAAAAGCCAAGAGAGCTACAGCTTATGACCTGGCGTTAAAGTATTTAAAAGTAGGATTGGGATTACTTTCAGAAAAGAGTTGGCAGACAAATTATGATTTAACGCTGGCACTGTATGTAGAAGCAACCTCATCTGAGTTTCTCAATAATAATTTTGAACAAACGGCAATCTTAGCTGATATTGTTTTAAGTAATGCCAAAAATATTTTAGATAAAGTTAAGGTATATGAAATTCAAATTCAATATAGCGTTTCACAGAACAAATTGAAGGAAGCGATCGCTATTATACAAGTAATAGAAATGCTGGGAATTACTCTCAGTCAAGAGCCTCCTCATGCCTTAACCAAACAGTATGAAAATTCATTGACGATTGAGAGCTTAAGTAGTCTGCCACCGATGACTGACGATTATAAACTGGCAGCAATGCGAATTTTGGTGGCAGCAACCCCTGCCACTTATTTTGCAGCTGCTCAGTTATTCACCTCAATTACTTTCACGATGGTAGATCTGTGCATTCAATATGGAAGTTCGGCGATGGCAGCTTATGGCTATGCTTGTTATGGTTCGATTTTGGCAGGTCAGTTAGAAGAAATCGATGCTGCGTATCAATCTTGTTTGTTAGCTTTACAACTTCTCGATCGCTACAATGCCAAAGAACTAAAAGCTGAGATTTGCGAAATTTTTAATGGTCATGTTCGACATTTTAAAGACCCTCTCACTGCCGTATTAGAACCAATGTTAGAGGGGATTCAAAGTGGGTTAGAAGTTGGCAAAGTTCAATATGCCTCATATATTGCTGCTTTTTATTCAGGTGCTTTGTTTTATACGGGTGAGAACTTAGAAAGCGTCGCTCAAAAGCTTGAACATCGCTTAGAATTACTCAATAGTTTGAAAAATCAAGTTTGCATTGATTATGCCAAAATCTGGCAGCAGATGGTAGCAAATTTAGTAGGTGACTCAACACATAAGTTTGAATTAGTTAGCGATCGCTTTAATGAAACAGAAATTTTAAAGACATTAATCGCAGCCGATAACCAAACAGCTTTATCTGCTCTTTACCTTGCCAACCATACAATTTTAATTGCGCGTAATGGTAATGAATTTCCCATTGATGATTCCGCTGCTCCAATTCGTGCTAGCAACGGTAAGATAATTGGAGCAGTCATGGTATTTCATGATGTGTCCCGTAACCGCAACTTATCTCGGCAACTTTCCTGGCAAGCTAGCCATGATGCTTTAACTGGGCTGGTAAATCGACGCGAGTTTGAACGCCATTTAGAGCAGGCTATTAACGATGCCAAGATGCATAACGAACAATACGTCCTCTGCTATCTAGATTTAGATCAATTTAAAATCGTCAACGATACCTGTGGCCATATTGCTGGCGACGAACTTTTGCGTCAAGTGACAGCATTATTTCAAAGTCAGGTGCGTAAAACAGATGCTTTAGCCCGTATAGGTGGAGATGAATTTGGCTTACTTCTCAATCAATGCTCAATAGAGCAGGCACAACGAGTTTGCAATTCCATACGTCAGAAGGTTCAGGAGCTTCGATTTGCCTGGCAAGAAAAGCTTTTTACAATTGGCATCAGTATTGGATTAGTTATGATTAATACGCTTAGTGAAAGTGTTGCCCATGTATTAAGTCTTGCAGATGCAGCTTGCTATGCAGCTAAAAATCGGGGACGTAATCGGGTACACGTTTATCAAGTAGATGATATCGATCTATTACGACAGAAAGGCGAAATAGAATGGGTAACGCGTATTACTCATGCTTTGGAAGAGAATCGATTCTGTCTGTACTACCAAACGATTATCCCAGTTTTGCAAACTGAGATGAAAGAACAACATTATGAAGTCCTTTTGCGTTTGCAAGATGAAACTGGGGCTTTAGTATTACCTATGGCATTTATTCCTGCCGCAGAACGTTATAATCTTATGCATTTAATCGACCGTTGGGTAATTCGTACCCTTTTTGCTACTCAAGGGCAACAATATCGTGATAGTTGGAACGATTGCCAATCAAAGAATCAAGAATGCAATTATTGCAATTATATTTATGCAATTAATCTTTCAGGTGCAAGTATCAATGACGAGCATTTTATTGAATTCATACATGAGCAATTTGCTTTGCATCAAATTCCACCCCAAATGATCTGCTTTGAGATTACTGAAACTGTTGCCATTAGTAATTTAGGTAAAGCTTCTTTATTTATCAATGAATTAAGAAACCTTGGCTGTCGCTTTGCACTAGATGACTTCGGTAGTGGAATGTCATCTTTCACTTATCTGAAAAATCTACCTGTAGATTTTCTCAAAATTGATGGCAGTTTTATTAGGCAAATTGTAGATAATTCTATTGATTTAGCAATAGTTGAAGCAATTAATCATGTTGGGCATATTATGGGGCTTCAAACTATTGCAGAGTTTGTTGAAAATGATACTATTTTAGAAAAAATTAAAGTTCTTGGTGTGGATTATGCTCAAGGTTACGGCATCGCCAAGCCATGTCCTTTTCTATGATCTTTGGTTAGAACAAAAATTAGTTTAATTAATGCTTACTTTAAAAGTACGACAGGTATTCTACTTTTAATTTGGCGGTATCTTGGCTGAAATTGATATTGAGTTAACGTGAGTTATTACAAACTTTTGAGACTTTTGCCCATCTCAAAAGTTTGCAAAGGAATTAAACACATTGATACCCAAGAAGGCTATCGTGAATTAAATTACATACGAAATTAGACAGATACTCCAAATTGAAGAACACTGTTTTTTGTTTCTAAACTATGAGAAACTATATCAAATCCTTATTGTTGTGTTCTTTAGAGACATATAAATTTTCTCTAAAATCATTACACAAAAAGGGTTATATATTTCCGGAAAAGTCTAATAATTGCAGAATAAATTGGAGTGGAAATTTTACCCAATCAGAGCGATTATTTAGTTCATTGCCTACTGCATCAATCGCTTGCTCTAAAAGATAGGCAAAAAGCAGCACATTTAGTTCTTCTCTTGTGTTTGGAAGGAAAGATTCTTGATTAGCAGCTTCTAAATAAGAGTTCAAAAAGCTAGTACTGACCCAGGTATACCAAAACTGTCCCCATTGTTCTAGAAGGGGTAAATTTTCCGGCAGGATCATCCCAGATTCTTTTTGATAGCTCAGAGCTTCGTTAACTGCATAGTTGAAAGATAGCAACATTCCTGCTACATCTCGTAGAGGCGATCGCTTTATGCGTCGTTCGCTTAAACTGCGATCTACTTCGCCTTCAAAATCAGCAATAATAAAGTCTTTTCCTGTGTAAAATACTTGCGATAAATGGTAGTTTCCATGATGACGAGTACGCAATGCAGTAATTTTTTGCCCGACAACTAACTGAAAGCGTTCTAAGATTTTCTGTTGGCTATCAAGAACTTCTAATGCTAATGGTTGAGTATCGGTTGGCAAGTAGTTTGCTCGTTCTTTTAACAACCGAAATACTTGTCCGGTTAAGTTACGTGCATTTTGATATATCGAACGTTGATAAAGTGATGAAAAAGATTCTGGAGCAAAGTCTGAGTTATCTATATTTGTAGCCAGCGCTATATGGAATTCAGCTGTGGATTTACCCAACAGTTCAACACTTTGCAGGTAAGAAGTGATCGTTGCAATTGCCAATTCTGGAATTTCAATTCTCTGTAAATCTAACAAAGAACCTGATGGCAGAGGCACTTCGGTAATAGTGGCGTGTTCCGTGGTGACTAAATCAAAGTACTTTTGCAAACTATCAAGGGTATAGTCCCAGCCACTACGGCTATCTAGAATATACTCTTGTAATATGCCTATAGTCGATGGTATGGCAGTGTTATTGCCTGTTTTATTTGCACGGCGGTATTCTAAAGCACCAGCTAGATAAACTGAGTGTTGCAAGCGTTTTTTCTGGTATAGAAAACGCCGGATTTCTAAATCTGGGTGCAAACCCTCCTCGACTTTACGGAAGAGTTTTAACAACAAGCGATCGCCATAAACTATATAAGTTTGTTCTTCTTTATTCAGGACAGTCGGCTCACTATTAGTTAACTCTTGGCGCAATTCTGAGAATGAATCAGTAGTAGTGCCAAATAATTCTCCGGTTATCCCTTTATAAGAGTGATGATTAGCGATTCCATCTAGCAGTGAAGTGAGAAAGTTCTTGTCTGCTAAAGCATCAAATAAAATTCCAACTTCTTGAGTATTGGGTGGATTTGTATCTATTTTGCCTTGCACCCCAAGCCGTGCAATTACAGCTTGCGGCATTTCTGCTAAAAGATGTGTTGCTTGCTCACCTTCTGCATAGGCCAGAAATAACAGATAAGTTTCACGGTTTCCCTGACTATAATCTACCTGCAACCAAACAATTTGAGCTATCTGCTGGTTATAGGGTAAAGAAATCGCTTCAATGATTTGTACTGATTGTACAGTCTGAGTTTTGCCGCCAAACCAGCTACAGGTATAGAGGTAATCCCGCAGTGTTGATTCTAGAATGCTTTTTGACTCTCGTTGCCCAATCACATTCTGCCATGAACCATTTACCAGCAAAGTTGCTAAATCTGCTTGGGGTTTAAGAGGTTGAGTTGAACTAAGTTTACGCTGTAAGGTGAACCAGTAAAACCCATAAGGACTTAAGCTAAGGAAATAGGGCGATTCTGCGATCGCTGGAAACTCAGTCGAACCAAAAATTTCTATTGGTATTAGCCCATTGAAGGTTGATAAATCTAATGCCACCGTTTGCACGTAACGAGATAAATTTGCTACTACCAAGACATCTTCTTCAGAGGTAACCCGACTGAAGGCGAAAACTTTGCGATTATTAGACTGTATCAATTCAAAACGCCCTTCACCCAATGCCGCAAACCGTTTGCGAGTAGCAATTAAACGTTTCATCCAATACCAGAGAGAATTGGTATTAGTCCGTTGTGCCTCGACGTTGAGCGCTTCGTAGTGATATTCTGAGTCAACAATGACGGGTAGATACAAGCGTTGCGGGTTGGCGCGACTAAAACCAGCGTTGCGGTCAGAACTCCACTGCATAGGTGTGCGAACACCATTGCGATCGCCTAGATAAACATTATCTCCCATGCCAATTTCATCACCGTAGTAAAGTACGGGGGTTCCTGGCAGAGATAACAGTAAACTATTGAGTAACTCAATTTGGCGGCGATCATTGCCCAAAAGCGGCGCTAATCTGCGACGGATGCCTAAATTTACCCGCATCATTGGATCTTGTGCATAGGCCCCATACATAAAATCGCGGTCTTCATCTGTCACCATTTCTAGAGTCAGTTCGTCATGGTTGCGGAGGAATAATGCCCACTGACAGTTATCAGGAATGGATGGAGTTTGCTGGAGAATATCTACAATCGGAAAATTATCTTCCATCCGTAGTGCCATAAACAAGCGCGGCATTAGAGGAAAATGAAAGTTCATGTGACACTCATCACCCGCACCGTAATATTGAGCGGCATCTTCAGGCCATTGGTTCGCCTCAGCTAGTAACATCCGGTTAGGAAATTTGGCGTCGATGTGCGATCGCAACTCCTTCAAATACGCATGGGTTTCAGGTAAGTTTTCGCAGTTCGTTCCTTGCCGTTCGTAGAGATAAGGCACAGCATCCATACGTAGCCCATCTACACCCATCTCCAACCAAAAATCTAGAACATCAAATACTGCTTGGCGCACCAAGGGATTGTCATAATTCAAATCAGGCTGATGGGAATAGAAACGATGCCAGCAATAAGCTTGGGCAACTGAATCCCAAGCCCAGTTAGATGTCTCAAAATCTTGGAAGATAATTCGCGCTTCCTGGTATTTCTCAGGAGTATCACTCCAAACATAAAAATCTCGCTCCTGACTGCCTTTTGGTGCGCGACGTGCTCTTTGAAACCAAGGATGTTGGTCAGAGGTATGATTAATAATTAACTCAATAATTACACGAATACCGCGCTGATGAGCAGCCCTCAAAAACGCTTTAAAGTCTTCCAAAGAGCCATAGATAGGATTGATACTAGTGTAATCGGCAATATCGTAACCATCATCTCTGAGTGGTGAAGGAAAAAAAGGTAACAACCAGATGGCAGTAATACCTAAGTCTTGTAAGTAGTCTAGTTTTTCTGTCAGCCCTTGAAAATCACCAACACCATCACCATTACTGTCCGCAAAGGTGCGAACACCTAGTTCGTAGATAATTGCATTTTTGAACCATAAGGGGTCATCTTTGAAGTTAGAGTTTGGCATTTTAAGAAGATATGCGATCGCATATCTAATAGAACTATATTTTTACTTGATACGATGGCTGAGATTATCAGCTGATTTAGCTTACACGAGTAATGTATACATTTTCTTATTTAAATCATAAAACTACCAAACGAGCGATATTTAGTATTTAGTCATAAATAATCATACAAACTGTGTATATACCCTGTTCCACAACAACAGCCGGCGGTGCAACAATCAGCCAGATGACCTACACCCTCACCAGCCAATCGCATACCACAGACGTACCTAACTTTTCACGTTATGTGCAAAAGGTCCGAGGGTGTAAGGTGTCGGGTGTAGTTTAGTTGAAACCGTGATAGCTGATTTATTAGCTTTACTTATGTTTAAACTTCAAAGTGAGAGATGATATGCTAGTATCTAAAAGCACGAGATTTTCGAAAAAATACACTGGAGCAGCTATTCTTGACAGAGCGATGGCTACGCCCGCGTTGGCATCGCAAAACTTTTTAGTCTACTGAATTTGGCAACTCAAACAGGTCTGTGAGTATTTACCTACCAGAACGATTTATCGGTTTAAACCACTGAAATTCTTACCATATATACTTTAGCAGTTTTAAGCTCCGCTTTTTTCTGAGTTTGTAATAAATCCGAGTTAACACTCCCATTGCAAACCATCTCTAAAATTTTAATTTTCAATGAAGATGTATTGAAAATCACTACGATTTTAAGTAAATAGGTCAAAATGAGAGAACTAAATTTTAGAGTAAGTGCCCTTTCATACAAACATTGTAAGATTTCGGCATAAATTTGTTGGTAAATTAGTCTTTAAATAAAATTTAAAAGCTAAAAAAGCTAATAGTTAAAGGCATAAAGGTTTTAACATCCTTGCGTGTTATTTCAGCTCTCTCTATTAGTTAATAATTTACAAAACAAATCGTGAGTTAAATATGAAATTAATAACTAATTAATTAAATCAAAATCAAAATAATTATGGTTCTTCATTACTTGTTATGCTAAAAACGTCTATAAATTAGTTCATATCCCTTGCTTGGCAATAGATACAGCTTTTAATCTTGACGTTTGAGATTTTGGGATAAAATCCAGGTTGTAACTGCCTGAAACCCTTAATCTTAAAGGAAAATCCCTAATTTTAGTTTAAAGTTTGGCATAACACCCAGGGAAGAGCCATAATTGACAAATGAATATATAATTGGTTATTCAGTACCTGTTATGCCAAATTATTAGTTAAAAATCAAAACTTGGCTTAAAAATAAAGGTCAAAAGCCCAAATCATTGCCAAAACCCTAAAATGTTAGTAAAAAGCCTTCATTTTTATTGAAGAGCAAAGTTTCCAAGGTTTTATCAAGCAAAATTAGCATAATGTGTAATGAAGAATCATATAATTTTATCATTAGAAAATAATCTAGAACGAAACAATTTAACATTACCTAACTTGAAAAAATTAGAAAAACAGCTATTAGTAAGCTGGAATCACACTCAAACAAATTATCCTCAGCAAGCATGTATTCATCAGTTGTTTGAAGCACAAGTAGAGAAAACACCTGATGCTATAGCACTAATCTTTAATAATCAGTATCTCACTTATAAAGATTTGAATAGTCGTGCTAACCAACTAGCACAATATCTCAAAACAGTAGGGGTAGGAACAGAAACTCTTGTAGGAATCTGCATAGAGCGATCCTTAGAAATGGTTGTAGCACTTTTAGCTATCCTCAAAGCAGGTGGAGCTTATGTACCACTAGATCCAGGCTATCCACAAGAACGTTTAGCTTTCATGCTGTCAGATACTCAGGTATCAGTACTATTAACTCAAAAAGAACTAGTTACTAAATTACCTACTCATACAGCATTTGTAATTTGCCTAGATGCAGATTGGAATAAAATCGCCCAAAATAAAAAAGAGAATCTAAGTACTAGCATCACTGCTGATAACTTGGCTTATGTAATGTATACCTCAGGTTCTACAGGTACACCTAAAGGTGTTAGCGTTATCCATCGTGGTGTAGTTAGGTTAGTTAAAGAAACTAATTATGTTTACCTCACAGATGAAGAAGTAATTCTGCAACTGGCTCCGATTTCCTTCGATGCTTCAACTTTTGAAATTTGGGGTTGCTTACTTAACGGTGGGCGACTAGTAATTTGCCCTCCTCATACACCATCTTTAGAAGAGTTAGGGCAGATTATTCAACAATATCAAGTTACTACTCTTTGGCTGACAGCCGGCTTATTTCACCTCATAGTAGATGAAAAAATTGATGCTTTAAAACCCTTGCGTCAACTTTTAGCCGGTGGCGATGTCTTATCTGTTCCCCATGTGCAGAAGTTTCTCCAAACAGTGGATAACTGTCAGCTGATTAATGGCTATGGTCCAACTGAGAATACAACTTTTACCTGCTGCCATTCTATCACAGCGCCACTGCAATTAGATGTTTCTATTCCTATTGGTCGCCCAATTGCTAATACCCAAGTTTATATATTAGATAACAACCTCCAACCAGTATCAATTGAAGAAATTGGCGAATTATACATTGGTGGTGATGGATTAGCTAGAGGCTATTTAAACCGTCCCGACTTGACTGCTGAAAAATTTATTTCTCACACCTTTGATAGCAATTTACCAACGCGCCTATACAAGACTGGAGATTTAGCTCGTTATCTTCCAAATGGCAATATCGAGTTCTTAGGCCGCATTGATAATCAGGTAAAAATTCGCGGTTTCCGAATTGAACTAGGGGAAATTGAACGGGAAATCGCACAACATCCTGACGTTCGGGAAATTGTCGTTTTAGCTCGTCAGGATGAAATAGGTGAAAAACAGTTGACAGCTTATATTGTTCCTCACTATAACAGTAGAGACACGCTCAATAAATTGCGTAGTTTTTTACAACAGCGACTACCTAATTACATGGTGCCATCAGCGTTTGTGATCTTAGAGTCACTGCCTTTGACTGCAAATGGCAAAGTAGATAGACATAAATTGCCAGCGCCAAGTAAAGAACGTCCACAACTGGAACAAGCGTACATTGCTCCCCAAACCGATTTAGAACGTCTGCTTGCAGGTATTTTGTGCGAACTACTCAAAATCGATCGCGTTGGGATTGATGATAATTTCTTTGATTTGGGAGGAACTTCAATCTCAATTCTGCAAGTTGCTGTGCGAGTGCAACAAAAACTTGGTATTAAGCTATCGGCTGTGAAGTTATTTCAGTATTCAACGATTGGCTCTTTAGCAAACTATTTGCATTCAAACCAGAATAGCCAACCATCTTCTGACAAGCTGCAAAACCGCGCTCAACGCCAACAGGCAGCTAGAACTCGTCGCCGTAATCATCAACAAAGTGTTTAAGAAATGGTGAATATGCAAGCATCCGATAACCAAGATCCTATTGATGGTGTTGCCATTATTGGTATGGTAGGAAGATTTCCTGGCGCTGGAAATGTCGATGAGTTTTGGCGCAATCTGGCTGAGGGATTAGAGTCAACGACTTTTTTTGAAGATGAAGAACTAGATCCCAGTATTGACCCGAACCTTTGCAAAGATCCTAGCTACGTGAAAGCTAGAGGAATCATTTCTGGGGGAGAAACCTTTGATGCTGCTTTCTTTGGTATTAATCCACTCGAAGCTGTGGTTATGGACCCACAGTCTAGAGTGTTTTTAGAGTTGGCTTATGAAGCCCTAGAAAATGCTGGTTATGAATCAGAGTCTTTTGAGGGTTTGATTGGTTTGTACGCTGGTTGCGGTCAAAATACTTATTTTGCTAACCACATTTCTGGACGTATGGAAATTGTCGATCGCATCGGCGAGTTCCAGACGATGCTAGCAAATGAAAAAGACTTTTTGACCACTCGTGCTGCTTACAAGCTGAACCTCAAAGGCCCGGCTGTCAGCGTTAATACGGCTTGTTCTACTTCTTTGGTAGCAATTATTCAAGCTTGCCAAGCTTTAAGCAGCTATCAGTGTGATATGGCTTTAGCTGGCGGTATATCGATGACTACGCCCCAAAATAGCGGCTATGTGGCTCAAGAAGGTAGTATGCTGTCTGGGAATGGGCATTGTCGTCCCTTTGATGCCAGCGCTCAGGGCACAATGTTTAACAATGGTGCAGGGCTGGTTGTCCTCAAACGTTTAGAAGATGCACTTCATGAAGGCGATCGCATCTATGCTGTAATTCGGGGTTCTGGTATCAATAATGACGGCGCTGATAAGGTGAGCTTTACGGCTCCCAGTGTAGATGGACAAGCAGAGGCCATTGCAATGGCGCAAGCTTATGCCAACTTTCACCCAGAAACTATCTCTTATATTGAAGCTCACGGTACAGCTACACCCTTAGGCGACCCAATTGAAATTGAAGCGCTGACACAAGCATTTCGTGTACATACAAATGCTAAACAATTTTGTGCGATCGGCTCTCTTAAAAGCAATGTTGGACATTTAGTTGCTGCGGCTGGAGTAGCAGGGTTAATTAAAACCGCTCTCGCCCTGCATTATAAAAAGATTCCACCTAGCTTAAATTTTGAGGCTCCTAACCCCAAGATTGACTTTGCCAACAGCCCCTTCTATGTCAATACCAAACTAGCTGAATGGTCGGAGGGTGAAACTCCACGACGAGCCGGTGTGAGTTCTTTTGGTGTCGGCGGTACCAATGCTCATATAGTGCTAGAAGAAGCCCCACAAATTACAAATTCCGGTGCTTCGCGCCCACAGCAGCTATTGTTGCTCTCAGCAAAAACTAATAAAGCCTTAGAAGTTGCAACAGCGAATTTACTGCAACATTTACAGTACAACGCCGAAATTAACTTAGCCGATGTAGCTTATACCTTACAGCGAGGACGCAAAGCCTTCAACTATCGGCGCAGTGTAGTTTGTCACGACATAACAGATGCGATCGCAGCGCTACAATCTTTAGATCCAAATCAAGTAAGTACCCGGCATACAGAAATCCGCAATCCAGCCGTTGTTTTCATGTTCCCAGGACAAGGGTCGCAATATGTGAACATGGGACTGAATCTCTACAACCGCGAACCTGTATTTCAGGAGGTAGTAGATCGATGTGCTGAAATTCTTAAACCTTTGTTGGGCAAGGATTTACGAGAAATACTGTATCCAGTCGCAAGCGAGCGCGAAACTGCGGCTATCTTCCTGCGGCAAACCTGCTTTACCCAACCAGCATTGTTCGTCATTGAATACGCTTTAGCGCAACTGTGGCAAAGTTGGGGAGTTAAGCCTCAAGCCATGATTGGTCACAGTATTGGCGAATTTGTCGCCGCCTGTATTGCGGGTGTATTCACCTTAGAAGATGCGCTGATGTTGGTTGCAACTCGCGGCCGCTTAATGTGGGACTTACCGCAAGGGGCTATGCTCTCAGTCCGCCTACCAGCCAAAGAGGTAAAGCCGCGATTAAGTGCAGAACTAGCGATCGCAGCAATTAACGGCCCCTCCCTGTGTGTCGTTTCTGGGCCAACAGAGGCGATCGCGGCTCTGCAAAAACAATTAGAAAGCGAAGAAGTAGTCTGTCGCCATTTACACACTTCCCACGCTTTCCACTCCCCAATGATGGATAGCATCATTGCCCCCTTTGCTGAGGTCGTTGGGAAAGTTAAATTATCACCTCCCCAAATTCCCTTTGTTTCCACAGTTAGCGCCGACTGGATTACAGCCCAGCAAGCAACTGATCCGATGTATTGGGCTACACATTTACGTCAGACTGTGCGATTTGCCGAGGGCGTACAAACCCTATGGCAGCAGCCAGAACGCTTACTGTTAGAGGTGGGGCCGCGAATCACAACTACGACCTTAGCCCGCCAACAAGCAAAAGATATTAAACAACAGATAGCCATCGCTTCTCTCAATGATAATGCTGAGAACGAAGCCGAATGGACGGCATTACTCAAGGCAGTAGGACAACTGTGGCTAGCAGGAGTATCTATTGACTGGAGCAACTTCTATCAAAAGGAAACGCGGCAACGAATTCCTTTGCCTACTTATCCCTTTGAACGCCAACGCTTCTGGATTGATCCTCTACCTCATCCCAATCGCGCAGAAATTCCCAAACTTTCAAATCCTCAGTTATTAGAGAAAACCCAAACTATGACAATATCCCCTCAGCAAAAGCTTATTTCTCTACTTAAAGACATTATCGAAGAAACATCTGGATTGGAAATCGCTAGTGTTGACGACTCGACAACGTTTTTAGAAATGGGATTAGATTCCTTATCTTTAACACAAGTCGGTCTAGCGTTAAAGAAAAAATTTCAAGTCAAGGTAACACTTAGGCAGTTACTAGAAATTTACCCCAATTTAGGAACACTGGCTGACTTTATCAATCCAGCCTTGTCTCCCGAAACTTTATCCACATTAGGATTAACAGAAACCGTTGCAGAACTCATTCCAGAAGTAGCATTACCAGCACCTGCAACCACATCACCCACTTTGGTAGTGCATGAAGTTCATACAAATGGCTCTGCACCTCAGATTTCTCACCAACCTGCTGCATCCAGTTTTCTAGAAAATGTGATTAATCAGCAGCTCCAAATCATGACTCAGCAATTGGCACTATTGGGTAACAACAGTCAATCTGTAACAATCCCAGTTGTACCTGCGGCGACATCTCAAAATAATGGTGTCAAACCACAAAACGCTGTATCTATCCCAGCTACTCAAACGAGCAAAGAATCACAAGCATCGGTAGACACAAAGTCAAATGGCGCTAAAAAGTCATTTGGTGCGGCAGCTCGAATTGAAAAAACCCAGACTAAAACTCTAACAGCGCAACAACGGACTCATCTAGACAAAATTATCCAAAGATATACACAACGAACTAAAAAATCCAAAGAATATACTCAATCCTATCGCCCTTATTTGGCAGACCCAAGAACTGTTTCTGGGTTTAACCCGACGATGAAAGAGATGGTTTACCCCATCGTAGCGTCTCGTTCATCGGGTTCTAAACTTTGGGACGTTGATGGTAATGAATATGTCGATTTAAGCAATGGCTTTGGCTTAAATTTGTTTGGTTGGTCGCCACCTTTCATTACCGAAGCAATTGAAGCACAACTGAAACTCGGTATGGAAATTGGCCCCCAGACTCCCTTAGTTGGAGAAGTGGCAAAGTTGATGTGTGAATTGACCAACTTTGATCGAGCAGCCTTTTGTAACACAGGTTCGGAAGCGGTGCTAGGAGCAATGCGGATGGCACGCACCATCACAGGGCGTAACTTAATCGCCATCTTTTCTGGAGCTTATCACGGTATTTTGGATGAAGTAATTGTTCGGGGTACAAAGAAACTAAGGTCAATTCCCGCTGCTCCTGGTATCCCACCGGAAATGGTAGAGAATATTTTGGTGGTGGACTACGATTCGCCTGAGTCTCTAGAAATCCTCAGAAGTCGGGCTGATGAGTTAGCAGCAGTGATGGTGGAATCTGTGCAAAGCCGTCGCCCTGAATACCAGCCCAAAAAATTCCTTCAGCAATTGCGTGATTTCACGGAAGAAGCTGGTATTGCCCTAATTTTTGATGAAATCGTTACCGGATTTAGAATTCATCCAGGCGGCGCTCAAGCACATTTCGGTATCAAAGCTGATATAGCAACCTACGGTAAGATTGTGGGCGGTGGGCTACCAATTGGAGTCATTGCTGGCAAATCCCAATATATGGATGCTCTAGATGGTGGGTTTTGGCAGTTTGGCGATGACTCCGTACCAGAAGTAGGCGTGACTTACTTCGCTGGCACTTTCGTCCGCCATCCTTTAGCACTAGCAGCAGCCAAAGCAGTACTTCAGCATTTAAAACAAAGTGGCCCCAGCTTGCAGCAAAATCTCAATGCAAGAACCGATAAGTTTGTAGCGGAACTTATGGGCTATTTCCAGCAAGTGCAGGCTCCGTTTACAGCTTATAATTTCGGCTCCCTCTTCATGGTGAAGTCTTTAGCAGAGTTCCCCTACGGAGATTTACTATTTTACTTGCTGCGGGATAAGGGAGTGCATACTTGGGATCATCGTCCTTGTTTCTTGACGACAGCCCATTCCGAAGCCGATCTAGCTTTCGTAATGGCAGCCTTCAAAGAAAGTATTACCGAAATGCAGTCTGCTGGCTTCTTGTCTGCACCGCCCATAGAAGTAACAAACCGCGAAGTTACCAATAACAGCCTACGTAATCGTCCTCCGCAACCTGATGCCAAATTAGGACGAGATCCTCAAGGAAACCCCGCCTGGTATATTCCTGATACCAAACGACCCGGCAAATATCTACAAGTTGCCAGTGTTTCCTGAAGTGTTTTGAAAAATCAATCGCCTAGAAAATTTAGTGAGCGTCAATAATTTTTGCAAATAGCAAATACTCATCCATCAAGGTTTTGTATGTCAGTTGATAATCTACTTGAACATAGTTCTATCAAGTCCGATCTGAAGCTTCCTGAACAAATCATTCAAAGTGACCCTTCAAACTTCCGAGAAAACTTCAACCGCTCTCATTTTATGTTTTCGTATAACCTTGCGGGACATCCTTTGTTTGAGATCCCGCGCTTAGTTGAACTTGCAAATACTATCCTGAGTCAAGGAAGAACGAAATTTCAACATGCAGTGAAGTCGCTAAAGCCATAATCACCTGTCGTAATTATTGAAAACAAAGCACATACAATATTTCAGATTAAGTAAGTCGGTATAAATAATTATCATTGGGATAAAGCACGGAGAAAAGGTTTGAGCCTTGTTTGCTTTTTTTGTGCCGACTTACTGAGGTTTTTCGATATGTCACTACCTAAACCATCCACGAATAAGCATAATTCGATCAATTCCCTAGTAAATAAACATATGAAAATGGTTGATAAGTTTGTATCAGAGCTTCAACAGTTAGATGTAAAGTTATGGATTGAAGGCGGTAACTTACGCTATAAAGCTCCTAAGGAAAAACTGACTCCTGATTTACTCGCTCAAATGAAAGATCGCAAAGAAGAGATTCTAAATTTCCTAAGCCAACCCCATCCTACTAATACAAATTATTATGGAAGCTTAATAGCTAAACCAGAAAATATTACTGTTGATAAAGTAGCTAACTTATCCTATAAAGAGTTTGCTAGTCGATATCTAAACCCATTGCAACCTGTTGTTATCACTGATGCAATCCAAGATTGGAAAGCATTGTCAACATGGACTCCTGAATTCTTTAAAAACAACTATGGTTCCAAAGAAGTAACTGTTGATACTCAACGCTATAAATTACGGAATTTTATTGATTTAGTTCTAGCTTCTACTGAAGAAAAACCTTGTTCATATCTCAAAGATACTGATATTCCCGGACTATTCACTGAACTACTTGCAGATATTGAACCTACACTACTTTACTCTCAGTATAATTGGCTCTTGAGTCCGATGCTTTACATCCCAGCAGCCGATCCAGTAAAACAGCGAAATGCTTTTTTGGAGCTTTTAATTGCAGGTCAAGGGACAAAATTCCCAATCTTACACTTTGATTATTGGCACTTACATGCTTTTATCATGCAGGTTTATGGGGAAAAAGAGTTTACCCTTTTCTCACCCGTTCAAACTGAATATCTCTATCCAGTTGATATGTCATCAAATAGATCCTTAATTCCAGATATCCATCAGCCAGATTTAGAGCAGTTTCCACTGTTTGTAAAGGCAACTCCTATTAAAGTAATTGTCAAGCCAGGAGAAACTATTTTTGTGCCAAGTGGGTGGTGGCATACAACACGCATGTTGACCCCCTCAATTGCAGTCACAATGAATTGTCTAACTAACTCGAACTGGGATAAATTTAGCCAAGATTTGACTCGCGATCTGGTTAATTCGTTAACTTCTTTCAAAAATCACCAGGGTAAACTTACTATTATTGAATCTAATATTTCTTCCTATCTAGACAATCTAGGAAAACTCTTAGCATCCCTAGATTCCAATTGAGTTTTTTGTATTCTTAACATCATTGAACGCCAAGAATATCAATGTATAAACACATCAAATCGCTGACTTCTCTACGTGGTATTGCAGCCTTGGTTGTTGTTATACACCATTTCTCTTACTACGCTTTACCTAAAACAGGTTCAACTATATCAGCTTATAGCAACTTTTTCAAAAATGGATATTTGTGGGTTGACTTTTTCTTCATCCTGAGTGGTTTCATCATGACCCACGTTTATATAGAGGATTTTTATTTAAAAGTAAGCTTAGATAAATATCGCTCATATTTATTCTCGCGATTTGCTAGAATTTATCCTCTGCATATATTTATTTTATCTCTGTTCGTTGGATTAGAAATTGTCAGAACACTCTTACTAAATACTTCTGCTTTCACAGGTAAATTTAACTTAACTGCTCTTTTTGCAAATATTTTTCTTCTACAAGCATTTGACCTAAATTGTCCACCTTTATTATGGTGTGATACCTATTGGAATGAACCTGCTTGGTCAATTAGTGTAGAGTTTGTTATTTACTGTCTATTTCCATTTTTATTGCTTTTTTTATTAAGGAATAGCCCTAAAAATGATTTGATTATTTATAGCTGCACTCTCTTTAACATATTACTACTAATTACCTTTACCCGTGGGAATTTAGATAGTATTGTTGGCATTCCTTCGATCGCTAGATGTGGTCTAGAATGTGTACTTGGCATTATAACTTACAAAGTCTATCGTAGAGGTAATTATAAAAAATATTTCAATCTTAATTTACTGGCAATTCTAGCCACAACTTGGATACTTTTGATTATGCATTACTACTGGGATCATTTTCGTAACCTTCATGATTGGCTACTTCTACCAGCTTTTTCTCTATTAATTTTAGGTGTATCTGTCAACAATAATAGCATGATATCAAATTTTTTGAATTCACGCTTAATGCTATATCTCGGCACTATATCTTACTCAATTTATATGGTTCATTGGTTTTTACAGGAACTATTAAAACTATTGTGGCTTTCTAATTTTAACGATGTTTTTGGCAAAAGTTTCACAGAATATCAAGCATTGACATCTTTAGGAGTATTTCTTATGATTGTATTATTGACTGCATCATTTACATATAGATTTGTAGAAGTTCCTATGCGTAATTATTTAAAATCTACAATCTTGGTTAAATAATGTATTGAATGTCAGTAGTTTGTCAAGAAAATTTAAATTTAACCACATTGAATAAACTGAGAAAAGAAGAGAGTTTTATGAGCTTATCACCTGTAGATTACCAATCCAGATTGACTGCGGTTGATTTTGATCCATTCGCAGATGGAGAATTACTTCTAACCGCCCCTGCCACAGAATCACAAAAAGAAATTTGGGCTTCTGTGCAAATGGGAGATGCTGCCAATTGTGCTTATAACGAGTCTCAATCTCTGCGACTAAGAGGCGAACTTGATGTCAAAGTTTTCCAGTCTGCGGTGGAAAAGTTAGTACAACGTCATGAAGCACTACGAACAACTTTTAGTACCGATGGCAATACACTCTGCATTGTTGCTTCTCGACAAATTGAAATCCCTATTATTGATCTTGCTAACCTGGAACCACAGGAAAAACAGGAAAAATTAGCTAGTATCTTGCAACAAGAAGTAGAGCAACCTTTTGATTTGGAACACGGCCCTCTATTTCGGGCAAAAATTGTCAAATTGCAGCCGCAGGAGCATCTAGCTACTTTGACAGCCCATCATCTTATTTGTGATGGTTGGTCTTGGGCGGTGCTAATGCCAGATTTGGGTAAACTCTATTCTGGCTTGCAACAGGGTATTGTTCCTGAATTGGAAGAACCAGACTACTTAAGTGAATATGCGATTTTGCAGGAAGAAGAGGCAGATAGTCCAGAAGCGATCGCTACAGAAAAATACTGGTTGGAACAATTCGCTGACTCTGTACCTGTGCTAGATTTCCCTAGCGATCGCCCTCGTCCACCACTCAGAACCTTTAACGCTGCCCGCGAAGATTGGCATTTAGCTCCCGAACTAGTTGCCAACCTCAAACAACTAAGGACAAAACTTGGTTGTAGCTTCATGACTACTATCCTGGCAGGATTCGAGGTCTGGCTACACCGTCTGACAGGACAAAACGACTTGGTTGTAGGTATTCCAGCCGCTGGACAAGCTACTTTAGGGCAATATAATCTTGTAGGTCACTGTGTAAATTTACTACCCTTGCGTAGCCAGATTGATGGCGAAAAATCTTTCAGCGACTACTTGCGATCGCGGCGATCGGCTGTGTTAGATGCTTATGATCATCAACAATTTACCTTTGGCAGTTTAGTCAAAAAATTAGTATTTCCACGGGATTCTAGCCGCATTCCTTTAGTTCCAATTACATTTAATATCGATCAGGGTTTAGATAGTGATAAACTCCCCTTCACTGGGTTGGAGGTAGAATTTTTCTCTAACCCTCGCGCCTTCGAGAATTTTGAACTGTTCATCAACGCTACGGAATTACGTGGTCAGATGATCCTAGAATGTCAGTACAACACTAATTTATTTGACGCTGACACTATCCGCCACCGGATGGCAGAGTTTGAAACTTTGTTATTGGGTATAGTTGCTAACCCTAATCAAGCTATTGCGAAATTGCCCATTTTGCCAGCCGTTGAGCAACAGTTATTAGCAACATGGAACCAGACTCAAACAGACTATCCGCAAGATAAATGCATTCATCAGTTATTTGAAGAGCAGGTAGAGCGTACCCCCGATGCAGTAGCGTTGGTATTTCAAGAACAGCAACTTACTTATCGAGAGTTAAATATTCGTGCGAATCAATTAGCGCAATACCTGCAAACACTAGGAGTAGGCGCAGATGTTCTTGTGGGAATCTGCGTAGAGCGCTCTTTAGAAATGGTAGTAGGTCTTTTAGGGATTCTGAAAGCAGGTGGAGCTTACGTACCCCTAGATCCGGGTTATCCGCAAGAACGCTTGGCTTTCATGCTTTCAGACACCCAGATCAAATTATTATTGACTCAAAAACAGCTAGTTGATAAACTACCCGATCACACAGCAAGTGTAATTTGCCTAGATACCGACTGGGATAATATCAACCAAACAACACCAGAGAATTCAATTAATAGTGTCAAAGCTAACAACTTGGCTTATGTAATGTACACATCTGGTTCTACAGGTCAGCCCAAAGGTGTTAGTGTTATCCATCAAGGTGTAGTTAGATTAGTCAAAGAAACTAATTATATAAATCTCACTCCAAAGGAAGTATTTCTGCAAATTAGTCCTATCTCCTTCGACGCTTCAACCTTTGAAATTTGGGGTTGTTTGCTTAACGGTGGAAAACTAATAATATTCCCTCCCCATACTCCATCTTTAGACGAATTAGGGCAAATTATTCAGCAATATCAAGTGACAACCCTGTGGTTAACGGCGGGTTTATTCCATTTGATAGTTGATGAAAAAATTGATGCCTTAAAACCCTTACGTCAACTGTTAGCAGGTGGTGATGTTTTATCGGTTCCCCACGTCCAGAAATTTCTGAACACAGTAGAAAACTGTAGACTAATTAATGGTTACGGTCCGACAGAAAGTACAACTTTTACCTGCTGCTATGATATTACAGCACCACTAAAGCCAGGGGCTTCTATTCCTATTGGTCGCCCCATTGCTAATACCCAAGTTTATATCTTGGACTCCCATTTACAACCAGTTCCCATTGGAATCATAGGTGAGTTGTATATTGGTGGCGATGGTCTAGCACGAGAATATTTCAATCGCCCTGATCTGACTGCTGAGAGATTTATTGCCAACCCTTTTAGCTCAGATTCGCAATCACGCTTGTATAAAACTGGAGACTTGGGGCGCTATTTGCCAGATGGAGAGATTGAATATCTTGGTCGTATTGACCATCAGGTAAAAGTGAGCGGTTTCCGCATAGAATTGGGTGAAATTGAAATCGCACTTTTGCAACATCCAGCAGTAAAAGAAGCAGTAGTAATTGTTCGAGAAGATATTCCTGGAGAGAAATTACTGGTTGGTTATTTTGTAGCAGAAGTTGGTCAAGATAGCCCACAAATCATCTCCGAATTACGGCGATTCTTAAAACAACAGCTTCCTGAGTACATGGTGCCAAAGATTTTTGTGGCGCTGGAAGCCTTGCCGCTAAATGCTAACGGCAAAGTTGATCGTCGGGCACTACCAAAGCCTGATTCTTTCCGTCCAGAACTGGAAGCAAATTATGTAGCGCCTCGTACTCCCATTGAGCAGAAGATTGCAGATATCTGGACACAGGTTTTGAATATTAAACGGGTTGGGATTTACGACAACTTTTTTGAACTAGGTGGATATTCTCTACTAGGAATTCAAGTGGTTTCTCGACTGCGCCAAGCCTTGCAAGTAGAAATCCTGATGTCCAATTTATTTGAATTACCAACTATAGCAGATTTGGCTGAACGAGTGGAAACTCTGCGCTGGGCAACCCAAGGAGTTCAGGCTGCTGATAGTGAAATAGCTGATGATTACGAGGAAGGTGAGCTATGAAAACATTGGATGAACTACTATCTGAGCTACGTCAGCGCGATGTTAAACTTTGGCTAGAGGGCGAACGCTTACGCTATCGGGCGGCAAAAGACAGTCTCACGCCGGAATTGCTGACTGAGTTAAAAACGCAAAAAGCCGCAATCATCAACTTTCTCCGACAAATAAATACAGCTGCCAGTTCACAGATTCCTCCAATTGTTGCTTGTGAACGGAATGGCAACTTGCCGCTTTCCTTTGGTCAGCAACGGATATGGTTCCTTCATCAGTTTGAACCTGCTAGTTCCTCAAATAATATGCCAGTTGTGGTGCGTTTTACGGGGAACCTGAATGTTGCTGTCCTAGAGGAAAGTTTGAAAGAAGTGGTCCGCCGCCATGAAGTTCTGCGGACAACTTTTCCAGCAGTGAATGGAAAGCCGACTCAAGTTATCGCTACCGATGTTTCTTTGACACTGCCTATAATTGACTTGCGGCAAATACCAGATGAAAAACGGGAGGCAGAAGCCTACCTACTGGCAACTAAAGAAGCTCATCAACCCTTTAATCTAGGCAATGGGCCGATTTTGCGGTTGCTGTTGCTGCGCTTTTGCGATCGCGAACATTTGCTAATCTGGAATATGCACTGCATAGTTTGTGATGGAGCTTCTTCTGATGTATTCTATCAAGACTTCACTACCATCTATAAAGCATTGTCGGCTGGGAAAGCTTCTCCCTTAACTCCCTTACCAGTGCAGTATGCTGATTTTACCAATTGGCAATATCAATGGCTCCAGGGAGAGGTTTTAGAGTCACAGGTAAACTACTGGAAGCAAAAGCTAGAAGGCAATTTACCAATCATTAAGTTACCTTACGATCATCCCCGTCCTCAAGGTGTGCAAACTTACCAAGGCGATCGCGCGGCCCTACTGCTACCAAAGACGCTCAACCATACCCTGACAAACCTGAGTCAAAAATGGGGTGTCACGCTGTTCATGACTCTACTGACAGTGTTTGAGCTATTGCTCTACCGTTATTCTGCACAAGAAGACCTACTCATTAGCTTTGCAAGTGCAAGTCGGGGACAAGTAGAAACCGAGAGGCTGATTGGATTTTTCTCTAATACTCTTGTACTGCGGAGTAACTTAGCAGGAAACCCAACTTTCCGACAATTATTAGACCGAGTGCGTAAGGATTGCTTAGAGGCTTATAGCCATCAAGACTTACCATTTGAGAGACTAATTGAAGAACTTAGACCAGAACAACAAAGTCGGAACAGTTCGCCTTTATTTCAGGTAAAGTTCTCCCTCAATCCTCCTTGGTCGAATGGTCGTGGTATGGGAGCAGTGCAACTACCTGATTTGACTATCACTTCTCTATTTGGCTATATATATCATGGTAAAACCAAATACGATCTGACATTAGTCTTGCGGGAACAGGATAATGGTCTGGGCATGGTATTTGATTACAATGCCGAAATGTTTGATGCCAGTACCATAGAGCGGATGTTGGGACACTTCAAAACTTTACTAGAAGGTATTGTCGCTAATCTCGATCAGCCGATATCTGAATTACCCTTGTTGACAGCAGGTGAACAACATCAAGTGTTGATTGATTGGCATGGTAAACAGGCTAATTATCCTCAAAATACTTGTATCCATCAGTGGTTTGAGGCTCAAGCTAAACGAACTCCAAATAATATTGCAGTAAGTTTTGAAAGTCAGCAACTAACCTATCAGGAACTCAACCAGCGTGCAAATCAGCTAGCCCATTATTTGCAAACTTTAGGGGTAAAATCGGGGATACTCGTCGGTCTTTATGTTGAGCCTTCCCTAGAGATGATTGTAGGGCTGTTGGGTATTTTGAAAGCAGGGGGAACTTACGTACCGATAGCTCCGACATCTGGGCAAAATGGTCTAGCTTTCATTTTAGAAGATACCCGAATATCCTTAGTGTTAACCCAAAGCTCATTGGTTGAAAAACTCTCTGAGCATCAGGTACAAGTTATCTGTTTGGATAGTGATTGGGAAGCGATCGCCGTACACGCGACTGAAAATCCAGACTGTCACACCACAGATATCACTCTCGCCTGTGTGATGTATGTGTCCGGCTCCAATAGAAAACCCAACGGAATAGCCATTACCCACCATAATCTCGTCACCCACAGCCTAGCAATCAGTGAAACTTGGGAGTTGAGCCAGAGCGATCGCCTACTACTTATATCTAGTATTAGCTGCGATACTTTCATTGAATCACTCTTCCCCACTTGGATTACTGGTGCTACCGCAATTCTCCAGGCTCAAGAGCTACAAAACTCGACGGCGCAGTTTTTCCCATTCATCGCTCAACAACAGATTACCGTTGTTAATATATCTACTTCTTTTTGGTATGAGTTAATTAAAGAGCCATCTGTATCTCCACAAAGCTTGCCAGCCATTTTACGCTTAGTGATGGTTGGTGGTGAAAAAGTTTCACGCAATGCTTATTTAACTTGGGTAGAAAAAGTTGGCAAGCAAGTACGCTGGCTCAATGCCTATGGCTCATTAGAAACAACTTTAACCACCACGGTTTACGATCCAGAAACTGCCGCTGAAGCCAGTAGTACTCGTCCAGAAATTCCTATAGGAAAAGCGATCGCTAATACCCAAATCTACATTCTCGATCGGCGATCGCAACCCCTACCGATTGGCGTTACTGGCGAAATCTACATCAGTGGTATCGGTATTACACAAGGTTACTTTAACCGTCTTGAATTAACATCTGAGAAATTTATCCCCAATCCCTTTAGCAGCGAATCTGGGTCATACCTTTACAGAAGTGGCGACTTAGGACGCTACTTAAATGACGGCAATATTGAGTTGATTGGCCGTCAAGACAATCAGGCTAAAATTCGCGGATTTCGGATTGACTTGACAGAAATTGAGACAATTTTGGGTCAATATCCAGGCGTGCAGAACACTGTAGTGATTGCCAGAGAAGATGTTCCTGGGGATAAACATCTAGTTGCTTATTTGGTTCCCAAACAAGGTGAGACTTTTGGGAGCGAGCAACTACTGAGTTTTCTCCAGCAAAAGCTGTCTGAGCATTTGTTGCCTTCTGCTTTTGTCATAGTCGATTCTTTGCCATTGAATGCTAATGGCCAAGTTGATTACAAAGCCTTAGCTGCGCTTAATCCAACTACTTCTAAAATAGAAAAAATATTTGCTACAGCAGAAAATCCATTACAACTTCAATTAACAGAAATTTGGGAAAATGTTTTAGGAGTTCACCCAATTGGAATAACAGACAACTTTTTTGATTTGGGTGGACACTCACTGCTGGCAGTACGTCTGTTTTCTCAGATTGAAAAGATCGCAGGCAAAAATCTAGCTCTATCTATCCTCTTGCAAGCACCAACTATTGAGCAGTTAGCTAATATTGTTGAGCGAGAAAGATGCTCAAAACCTGGGGTTGCGGCAACGCCAACAGATGATGTCAAGTCTGAAACATCAGTTCCTTGGTCATCTTTGGTAGCTATTCAACCCAACGGTTCTAAGCCTCCTTTCTTTTGTGTACATGGTTTTAGTGGAGAAGTTCTACGTTTCCGTGAATTGGCAGTGCATTTAGGATCAGATCAACCATTTTATGGACTACAACCACAAGGGTTAGATGGAAAACAGCTTCCATATACCCGGATTGAAAGCATGGCAGCGCACTACATTCAGCAAATCCAGACTATTCAGCCCCATGAGCCTTATTTTATTGGTGGATATTCTTCTGGGGGGATAATTGCTTATGAGATGGCTCGGCAATTGGTCATGCAAGGTAAGAAAGTAGCTTTTTTGGTTTTATTTGATACCTATGGGTTAAGAAATATCGAGTCTGTGCCATTGCAAAAGACAGCCTCTAGCCATAAGAGTTTTTTAACAATTGCATCTAACTATGTTTTTGAGCAGGTAAAAAGAAATACAGATCGGCTTAAGTCTCAAATCAAAGAGATCCTCTGGCGGATTGTCTTTCACTTTCACTTGATTATCGGTCGCCCCTTACCTTATTCCAACCGGAAATTTATGGTGGAAGAGGCTACCAGACAAGCACTAAGAAAATATGTTCTACAAGTTTACTCAGGTCGAGCAACTGTATTCCGAACAGAAGATGGTCTTGTAGTTGGACAACGAGAGGCTGATTCCAAAATGGGTTGGGGTAAATTGGCATTAGGGGGAGTGGATATCTATGATATTTCTGGGATTCATAATTCCATTTTTAAAGAACCCCATGTACGATCTGTGTCCAAAAAAATGAAGGATTGCATAGATCAAATTATTGCAGAAACCTGAATATTTGTAGACTTATAGAAAATATAATTCAGGCACAAAGATTATAACGTTTTGCTTCTCACCTCTGAATCCTTAATTATGTTGTAGTTACAGCTTTGCAACCTCATCTCACTTCCGGGATGGGGTTGTTTTATTCGCGGGTAATAACTTCCACTCGCAGCTTGATATATGTGTAAATGCGATCGCTAATCAAGCCTTTGCATAAGTCTGAAACTGGATTTGTAACCGCAATACTTCTCGGTTAAGGCCAAAATTGGGGTAAACCCGGATTTCTCACCAAGATTGAAAAAAGAGGGGTCAAAAACTGCCAAAATGTATATTGCAAAACAGTTTTAGCAGTTTAAAGTATGACGCCAAATAAAAATAATTCTATACCGTCCAAGTTCGTATTTGGACAAGTGGAGTCACGTCCAAATCTTCGTATCCCATGATTAACCCGTATATCCGTTGTGCAATTAAGCTTTCTATTGGATGCAACATTCGGTTTACCTGACGGTAATCTTGGAAACATCCTGCTAATCGTGATGTTATTTGAAGTTTTCTATCTAGTTCCGCAATTAAGCTTAACCCAGCATCTGATGTTACCTGCCCTCCGTGGAAATTAACTACGACTGGGAGTGACTGTGGCTGTTCAAATCTTCCAGGTTTTGGTAGCGATCGCGTTCTGATTTATCCCGTTCGGCAACAATAGTCGGCGGTGGAACTTATTTAAAGTCAAGGCAAAATAAGGTTTACTACCCGATCTAAAACTGGTGTTACCCATTTGGGAACACTAAATTAAGAAATCACCAAAATTTAGCAGTATGGTCAGCACTTTTGCCAGCCTTCCCGGATACCGCATCAGCGAAGAAATCTACAATGGTTTGAGAACCTTGGTTTATCGAGGGTATCGAGAAACTGACTCATTACCTGTAGTTATAAAAGTGCTGAAAAATTCTTATCCCAGCTTCAGCGAATTGGTACAGTTTCGCAATCAATACACCATTGCCAAAAATCTCAATTCACCTCTAATCATCCAAACCTACAGCCTAGAACCTTACCAAAATAGCTATGCATTGGTAATGGAAGATTTTGAGGGGATTTCTCTTAAAGAATATTTCACTCCTGTAGAGACGTTGTATGCAACGGGAGCATCCCATTTTTGCAAAGACATTAGATAGCAAGTTGACCATTGAGGTAGGCACAGCGAAGTTGTAGTATGGACGGCACATTGGC
>NZ_JBALBZ010000102.1:0-821 GCF_036919495.1 Nostoc sp. | reverse complement strand
ATAATTATGAAATTAGAGAATCTGAAGCCTGAAATAATTGCCAGACAATCATTTCAGGCTTTTTTTATATAAAATAATAAGCGTCAAGTAGAGAGATAAAAAAGCATGAATGAGGCATTAGAAGCAATAAAAGTCCTAGATATAGACCATTTAGGTATAGTAGCGGGAATAATAGACGAGATAGAATTGGTAGAAGAAGTGAATAAAAAAGTAGGAATAAAAGTTAAAGAAACTCTCACTCCTGGACAAGTAATGAAAGCAATGATTTTGAATGGATTAGGGTTTTTGAGCGCACCATTATACTTATTTGAAGAATTTTTTGTAGGAAAAGCGACTGAACATTTAATAGGTACAGGAGTATTACCATCACATCTAAATGATGACAAATTAGGAAGAGCATTAGACCAATATTATCAAGTAGGGACAACCAAATTATTTACAGCAATCGCCATAAAAGCTGCTGAGAAATTCCAAGTAGAAATGAATAGCATTCATTTAGACGGGAGTTCAATATATGTACACGGGGAATATAAAAAAGATGCACAATTAAGAGATGAAGTCAATGAGAAAAGAGAATTAAATGAATGATCATCAGAGATGAAAGCAATAGAAATTGTACATGGGTACTCAAGAGATCACCGACCAGACTTAAAACAATTTATCATAGACATGATAGTGACAGGAGATGGAGATATCCCATTATATTTAAAAATAGACTCAGGAAATGTAGATGATAAAAGCGTATTCGTATCAAGATTAAAAGAATTTAGAAAGCAATGGACATTTGAGGGAATATGTGTAGCAGATAGTGCCTTATACAC
>NZ_JBALBZ010000101.1:0-2004 GCF_036919495.1 Nostoc sp. | reverse complement strand
TGCTTAGTAGTGTAGATTTTCATCTCTGAAGTCTGTTTCTTTTCAACTCAGCATTGCTGAGTCTTTTCTTGTTGCCTAGTCTAAACTCCAGTAATTATTCATTTGAGTAAATACTCAAAATTATCTAGTAGAAAGCTTGTGACAGACTAAGCGGGCTATGCTTAATGAGAGCGAAAAATGGCTACTGTCAATGACCTAAATGAATCCTATTCCTAAATTTCCCGTTATTTTTGTTACCAAAGCCAATTATGAGCTTTCTAGTAACGAAGCGATGGGCAGCAAATATAAATTTTGGTTTACTGATGAACAACTTGGTCGCTGCCTATATAAACAAGCGCGACAAAATTTAGGAGAAGATTGGGCAGAGAAAGTAGCATCAGAGTTGTCTGAGCTTCTAGAATTACCCCACGCCACTTATCATCTAGCAGAATGGGAAGATAATCGGGGTGTAGTTTCACCCAACTTTTTACCACCAGGAGGGACACTTGTTCATGGCAATGAAATTCTCACGCCAGTTGTGCCAAATTATCCTACTTCTGCCACCTACGGCGTATCACAACATACAATAGGTATTGTTCTGCAAGTAATAGAAGCAGATCATGTGGGCTTGCCAATAGCTTGGACACCACCGAGCGGTATCCAAAAAGCAGTAGAAGTGTTTGTTGGCTACCTCCTGTTAGATGCTTGGATTGGCAACGGCGATCGCCACCATGAAAACTGGGGCTTTGTCCGCAATAAGACGGTATCTACTACAGCAGAAACGGTACACTTAGCACCAACCTATGACCACGCCTCATCTTTAGGACGTGACCTCCCTGATGAACAGAGGCAGAAGCGCTCAATAGAGGCATACGCAAATAAATGTTATTCTGCTTTTTATGGCAGTGTTGAAGACAAAAAGCCCCTGAAAACAATTGAAGTATTTCACCGAGTTGGTCAACTTTATCCCCAAGCAGCCCATATATGGCTGGAGCGTCTTGAACGGATCTCCAGGGCGAATACGCTAGAAATTTTTAGTCGAATTAATAGAGAGCGCATCTCAACTATTGCGGTTGAGTTTGCACAAAAGATTCTTGAATTCAACCAAAACAAGCTGCTTAATTTAAGAGAATCACTACAGTGAAGACACCTCAAACACTATTTTTAGCTTGGCAAGACCCTAATAGTCGCTTCTGGTTTCCTATTGGTCGGTTGACCTTTGATGGTACTGAGTACAAGTTTGTCTACACCCAAGGCGTGAAAGAGGCACAACATCAGTGCGATTTTGAACCTTTATATTCCTTCCCGCACTTAAATCAAGTATATACATCAACCCAATTATTCCCTGTCTTTTCTAATCGGTTGCTGCCTCGTTCACGCCCTGATTACGCAAGTTTTCTTCAATGGCTGAATATTTCAGATCATGAAGATTCACCACTGGCAATTTTAGCCCGTAGTGGTGGACAACGGGAAACAGACAGTCTCGCCGTCTTCCCGCGCCCAGAGGCAGATGCAGCAGGGCAGTATCAGTTACACTTTTTCGCCCACGGGCTGAGACATCTGCCTGAATCGGCAATTGAGCGGATTAATCACTTGGAGCCAGAAGAGAAGTTATGGTTAGCTCACGAATTTCAAAACCCTCACGATTCCCAGGCATTAACTCTCCATACTGAGAATCACTATATCGTAGGTTATTGCCCACGGTACTTACGGAGTGAAGTTTTTGAGCTTCTTTTGAAAGAGCCTAGTTCAGTAGACCTGCGTGTAGAGCGTGTAAATTTACCGCCCACACCGTTACAGTTCCGTCTATTGTGTAGGATAACTACTTCATGCAATCAGGACTTTCGCCCCTTTTCTGGTGAAGAGTATCAGCCACTCATCAAGGAAGATGTTGCTACAGCATCCCTGATTTCTCCTCCTTAAATCATTTTCCTAGCAGGTTGTCGGAGAACCGCATTTAGTGACACAGTAAGATACCAATGCATCTCAATTCATGCCAAGAACTTTCAAAACGGTTGACTACGA
>NZ_JBALBZ010000100.1:0-16675 GCF_036919495.1 Nostoc sp. | reverse complement strand
TGGATATGGCTTTCGTAACTTTAGCAATTTTAGATTACGCAGTTTATTAAACTGGCATTTTAGTATTGATTCTCCATAAAACTAGCGGAAGAACCTGAAATTTAAGTGTATGTTAATAAAATTATTGCTTGAACAACGCCCACGCCAAAAACCTCTCGGTATAATATAACGCTAATTGATTGCTCACACCGTTGAAGACAGCATCAAAAGCGTGTTCTGCCCAAGGAATTTCTAGAAAAACCGCAGTATTACCAGAATCATGTAAACGTTCATACATTTGTCTGCCAAATCGCGCTTCTACTAAATGATCGCGACTGCCGTAAATTAATAAAGTTGGTGGTAAAGGGTGCGTCAGATAATTTATTGGTGAAGCAATTTCATACTGATTAGGCAATTCTTCTAAAGAACCACCGAGAAATGCTTTTAAAACAGCGCGGGTGTTAATAGGATCGGGATTTGGTGGTGTTTTGTATCCCTCCGTTAAATTAACAGGCCCGTAATAGTTCACCACAGCCCGAATAGGTGGTGCATCTGGTTGATAAGCCGCTAACATTGCTAGGTGCGCTCCCGCAGAACGCCCTAAAAGTACCATCCGTTCTGGATCGGCTTCATATTCTGCTGCATGTTTGCGAATAAAATTTAGGGCTGTACGCACATCATCTAACTGAACTGGAAACCGATATTTAGGTGCGTGTCGATAGGCGATCGCAAATACTGTATATCCCTGATGAGCGATATATTGATTAAACTCGGAGTTTGCATGAGGGTTGCCATATTGCCAAGCTCCACCGTAAATTACCACCACTGCTGGATATTTGCCTACCTCTGAGGGTTGGTAAACTTCCATTTTTAAAGGCACTCCCGCAGGAGAAGCAAAAAGAATATCTTTTTGATGACGTGTTTTACCTAATGCAATACCCCGGAAGGAATTAACTAAATCAAAGGGATGGTTTTGCATCTTTGCCTTTACTTGGACTGGAATTTGCTCTAGATAATTTGCTCCCAATCCTTGTTTCATAGCTTTAGCCATCTGCATTTGAGTTTGTGGGATATTCACTAGCACCCATGCACAAATTAGCAATCCTATTAAGCTGAAAATACAAGCTAAACGTTGTAATTTACGGCGACGAATGTAGAAAAAAGCAAGTAATAAAGAGAGCAAATTTAATAACAATAACCAAGGACTGATTTCTGGCGCTCCTACTGCTAGGGTGAGTAAAAACATGTTTGGAGCCGGAAGAAGAATCCAAGAAGTGAGAAATAGGCTTGCAAAACTGAGTAATAATGCAAGCCATGATAAAAGTATTTTGGGTTTAAAGAACATAGACGAAATAAATGACATCAATGATGTGTTCTGTAAGGACGCTACATGGATCAAAACAGACTTTGGTCATGCTAGTTTTGCCGATTTTGTTCGACGATCGCTCAGTTCATTGCCACGCCACACAGCTTTATATTTTTACTTAATTTTTGCTGCGATCGCAGTACCATGATCAAGCCTGATTAGTATTCCATTAGATTGTTGTCGTAATGTAACATAATTAATGACTAAATGATAATGTACGGAGTAATATTGCAAAGTAACTAATTATCCTAACTCGCAAGTGAATAATTATGGCAAGAATGATTCCTAAAAAGTTATCGTCAACAACAAAGAGCAATGCTGAAAAGAAGCTATTTGAAATTTTTGCAAAAGACCTGAGTGATGATTATATTGTTTTTCATGGAGCATGGTGGCAGTGGCAGCATATCAAATATGTTGTTCAAGATAGAGAAGCTGACTTCATAATTATTCATCCTGATAAAGGAATACTCATAGTAGAAGCTAAAGGAGGACAGATAAGATATGATTCTGTTGATAAGGCTTGGCATCAAAATGAAAATAGGATGAAAATATCTCCCTTTGAGCAAGCTAGACAGATTAAATACAAATTTCGGGATTTTCTTAGTAAGCACAGCGAATTTTTAGTGCAAGATTTTTGTATTGGACAATGTGTTATTTTCCCTGATGTCGATGAGGTTATAAATGGACTCCCTTCTGAAGCACCACAAGAAATATTACTCTTACGTCCTCAAATAAAAAATGTTAATAGCTGGATTTCTTCTGTTTTCAGTTACTACGCGAAGGGAAAAGTTACAAAACTTGGAAATAATCGGACAGAAAAAATTGTTGACCTCATATCTCCAAGTAGTAAGTTTAAAAAATATATTGCCAATGATATTGGTGAAATACAACAAGAGATTTTTCAATTAACCGAGCAACAATTCAATATTTTGGATTACCTGTATCATCATTATAAGTGCATAATTCTAGGATGCGCTGGTTCAGGGAAGACTCAATTAGCAATAGAAAAAGCTAGAAGGTTGTGTCAACATAAGATAAGAACACTAATAATTTGTAAATCTAATAATCTTTCACTATATCTTGCAGCATCATTACAACATGAAATCCAATCAGGGTACTGCGTAGTTTATAGCTATGAAGAAGTAAAGGCAAAAAATTATAAGGTAAAATTTCAGTTTACAGCAATTATTGTTGATGAAGGACAAGACTTTGAGCATCAGGAAATTAATGACTTAAGCAAGTTTATTCCAGATGATGGAATATTCTACATTTTTCAAGACAGTAATCAAAATATTTCAAAGAATGCAAATAAGTTTGCACTTGAGGTAATCCCAAATGTTTTGGATAAGAACTGTCGAAATACTGACAAAATATTCAAGTATGCGAAGCCATTTGTATCCTGTACTCATCCAATAAAGAGTTCGTCTATTGAGGGAAGGAATGTTATAGAACGACTATACCAAGAAACGAATAAAATATTTAGGATGTTAGAAGAAGATATTCTAAATTTAGTTGATAAAGAGAATCTTATTCCTAGCCAAATTGTTATATTAACTGATATGTATCCACTGGCTAAGTCCATACTTTCAGATTATTCGCATATCAATCGTTTTCATCTCAAGCAGTATTCATTTTCTAATAAAGATCCAAATACTCTTCAGTGGTCAAATGTAGGGATGTATAAAGGGCTAGAAAGTGATGTGATAATCCTATTCTTTGAGAAGACAAAAACATTAATCCCAAGTAGGTGGGATATTGCAAATAAATGTATTGACAAGCTCATCATCAAATACAGCGAAAAGATATTTCAAGCTAATCCTTTGGACATCATCACTATAATCTTGAGATAAAAACTTTACAAATAACCAAGAGTATAATTTTCCATGTTTTGGATACATTTTAGATAATTGGTAAAGCCATTCTATATGCTCACTAAATATTAGAGTTTCTAGCTCTATACCTAATGGAATTTCGTTCAAAAACTTACCAAACTGTTTTGCTTTATCCTCATTATTAATATCTTCTATTTTTAAAAATTCTGTTTGATGTTCTAAATAATAGGATTCTTTATGTATACTTACTTTTTCTGAATCATTTTCTTTTATTATATCTGTTTTATTTAGCTTTTTTTCTTGCTTGCTTTCATCATATTCCTCTTCTTGAAATGGCATTGCAGAAACTCCACTTTCCTTTGACTCTTCAATAAAATTAATTATTTCTTCTTCAGCTTCTATAACCTTGGTTTTAGAAACGTTCAAATTTACCCCTATCTTTAAAAGAAATTCTTGTAATATTATTGAGGCTTTAACCGCATCAGTTTTACTATTTGTAAAAATACGGAAATCATCTACATATCTTCCAAAGTTTATACCCAAGTTAAATAATGCTTCATCAGCTTCCTTCAGAAATATATTGGCTATAAATCCTTCTGCTTCATTTCCTATAGGTATACCTTGACTATTATATGTTTCACTTAGTTTACCATCCACAATTGAGTAGTAACAGATTTTGAACTTCAAAGTTTTACCAAAAAGAATCAAGAAATGTGTGTCTTTTCCTATATTAATTTGTTTTGAAATTGCTAATAGCAAGTATTCGTGGGATATAGAATCATAAAAAGACGATATATCGGTTTTCAGCATACAACTGCTGTTATCAACTTGTGCTAATTGCCAAGCGATAAATTCTTTAACCCCTTCATAGTAATACCTATATAAATGTCCCTTGGATTTTTTCTTTTTTTCAATATTTCTCTCAAGGCGATATGAAAAGCAATTTTGAACAAACGTAAAGTCCAATAATTCAGCTAATACAGATACAAAAATAAATTTAATTACTAAGTCTTTAAATGGAGTGTATATCATTCTCCTGAAGAACATATCTGATTTTGGTAGATAGTAAGAAAATGCAGTTTCTGCATCGTATAAATTTGGATTTTCAAGAGATGATTCAATCTCTTTAAACAACTTCTCTTTATTTTGCCTATAGTAATCTATCTCAATAAAGTTACAGTAAGAATCATGAGTAATTCTGTACGATATGGCATATACATAAGCTTTTTCAAAAACTTCTCTCTTCCTTATCTGGTCAATCAAAAAATCTTTATTCATTAGATTGCTTATATTAAAAGTGCTTTTATTGGCTTTTAGTAAGTCTAATCTAACATCTGCCGTTCTGCCCAATTCGCTACGCATCCTTCAATAATCACACAGCAAAGTAAAGGTTGTGAGATTTGAGCGTTTTTAGACTGGTGCGGCATGAAGAATACCTACTAACAATCAACACCTAGTTGGCAAAATTAATGGAGTAAACGTCAGTCTTCGCGCATTAAGTTTACCCTGCCGCCATGCAGCGCGATCAAATTATTTCTCTATCAACCCAAACCCAAATGCTTTTGCAATGCTTGGCGCATAACTTCTACAGGCACAGTTTCCTGCTGCAACCAAATTTTTAATGCTGCTACTCCTTGTTGAACTAGCATTTCCAAACCATCGATCGCAATTGCGCCTTGTTTTTCTGCCTGCTCTAGAAATTGCGTCGGTTTCGGAATATATATTAAATCGTAAGCGATCGCACCCTTTGGTAAATTTGCTATTTCTTTTACACTCAAAGGCGACTCATTAACCTTGGGATACATACCTATGGGGGTTGTGTTTACCAGCAGATTAGCTTGGGGAATTAGCTTTGGCAATTCTTCCCATTGATGAACTTCTAAATTTTCACTTATAGGTGAATTATTCCAACTATTGCCAAATTCCTGTAATCTCTGCACATTCCGCCCAACAACATGAATTTTCGCAAAACCTAATTGGTGACAACCTGCTACAACTGCTCTAGCTGCGCCACCATTGCCTAAAATCACTGCTACCTTCTGACTCCAATCTTGCTTATATGTCGTCTGCAAAGGAGCGATAAATCCTTCTATATCTGTGTTTGTCCCCACCCATTGATTATTTTGGCGACTAACAGTATTTACTGCGCCTATAGCTTGGGCAATGGGGGTAATTTCTGAGAGTAGGGTTATGATTGCTTGTTTATGAGGTATTGTCACACTAAAACCGACAACATCAATCGCCGCGAAACCTGCGATCGCTATTTCTAAATTATGTGGTGCTATAGGAAAGGGAAGATAAACGTAATCTAATCCTAAATGAGCGATTGCTGCATTATGCATCGCTGGCGAGAGCGAATGCTCAACTGGATGTCCAATTACCCCTAATAGCTTAGTTTTGCCTGTAATTAATCTTTCTTTAGTCATTAGTTATTAGTTATTAATCATTAGTGATTCCCCCCCAACCTCCCCTGCTCCCCCACTCCTTGGACTAGCCTACAATTATTAAAAGCTACTTAACAATTCTTTGAATCATGCAGGCAACTACAGCCCCCTCTACAACCCCAATTCCTGGTAAATATTGGCAGTGGCGCGGGCACAATGTTTACTATGTGAGTGCGGGAGAGAAGCAAGCGCAACATCCGCCCTTGCTTTTGGTACATGGATTTGGTGCTTCCACAGACCACTGGCGCAAGAATATCACAGGATTGTGTCAAGATTTTGAAGTATTTGCGATCGACCTTTTAGGATTCGGGCGATCGGCAAAACCGAAATTGCAGTATAGCGCTGACTTGTGGCGCGACCAACTCCATGATTTTATCAGTGAAGTTATTGGTCAAAAAGCAGTATTAGCGGGTAATTCCCTTGGTGGCTATGCTTGTTTGTGTGTTGCAGCACAACGTCCCGACAGTGCGGCTGGTTTAGTTTTGCTCAATAGTGCAGGGCCTTTTAGCGAAAGCCAGGCGACATCTGAGCCGGAAGCTTTACAATCGGAAGTTCAGCCTCCCAAACAACCCGCTACTTTGCAGAAACTTCTTGGTGACGGCACTAAATGGATTTTTCAACAACCTTTAGCCCAGTTTTTGTTATTTCAATACGTGCGCCAAGGTTGGGTAATTCGCCAAACTCTAGAAAAAGTTTATCTTGACAAAAGTGCAATTACAGATCAGTTAGTAGAAGAAATTGCTCGCCCTGCTTACGATCCTGGTGCAATGGAAGTATTTGTGTCAGTCTTTAGCACTCCTCAAGGGGAAAAAGTTGATGTGCTACTAAAGCAATTAACTTGTCCATTGTTGATGTTGTGGGGAGAAGCTGACCCTTGGATGAATGCTAGAGAACGTTCCCAGAAGTTTCGTCAATATTATCCTGAACTTAGAGAATATTTTCTAACAGCCGGTCATTGTCCTCATGATGAAATACCTGATAAAGTAAACCAACTTTTAGGCGATTGGGTTTTGTTTATTACTAAGTGACCACATCCTTCGCAAGGGCACAAGCATTGCTGTGCCCTTATAGCACAATACGGTTCAGTTAAGGTGCATAGGTCTTAAAGATCCCCCTTAGTCCCCCTTAAAAAGGGGGAAATAGAGCCATTTTTAGGCCCCTTAAGGGGGGTTGGGGGGATCGAGTCTTATCCGAACCGTATTGCCTTATAGCATGGTCTATTTACGTAGTTTACCGCCGTAGGCATCGCAGGATAACTAACAAAAGCCTGAAACCAACGTATTTTTATAACAATCCCTCTAATTCGGCGAATTTACGCAAACGTGGTAAACACTGGCGCTGATAAAAACTGCTTAATGTCGGAATTGACAGCCTAAATTCTTCAGATAATTCTTTCCAGCTAACTTCTGGCGGTAGGCGTTTGAGAATTAATACCTGACAATTCACATCTGGACGCCCTTTAATGTAAGTACTGCACAGTTCTCCTTCAGAATCTGTCTTAGCCCATATCTCCAAGTCTTCCAGAATGGGAGGTGGTTGAGGGGTAGCAGGGAGATTATCTACAGGATCAATAGTTTCACCTGTTCCACCCGATGTAGACTGACGAACCCAAAGAGGGATTGTTATGGCTTGTTCCCGGTTCTGGTTAATGTAAAAATCTTGTAGTCTCCGTTTTAAGTAAGCATTTAGCCAGGTGATGACACTGCCATAGGTGGCGTCATAGGTTTGACCTGTCAAACCTTCACAAACATTGCGGCAAAAATACAACCAAGTTTGTTGTAGTGCATCTTGATAATAAGGGGTACTTTCTCTCCAGAGTCTACTTGTACTCAAGCGAATAATTTGCGTGAGCAGCTTCTGACGCTGAGGACTTCCAGATGGGTGTTGACAGGCTTCGCTAACTAAGTAGCGTAGCTGTTCATCGAATTGAACCATGAGAATCTTGGCGAAGAAAGCAAGAATATCTTAGTATTGCGTATAACAACAGTCTAAAGAATTTTAGTCAAGAATTTTAGTCAAGATTTTTAGTCATTGAGGAAGAGGAAAAGGGGCAGGGGGCAGGGAGAAAAGGGGAAAAAGAACCTGCATTAAGCCTTTCACTTCCTCCTTACATCTTGCCCTCTGCTCCCCATTCCCCTCAATTTAATCCAATGTTATACAAGAAGCTTTCCCACAAGGAATATGTGAGATTTCCGACACTCAGGTTCATTTTTTTGCGAATATCTTGGATATTTCCATTGGTTAACCTAGCTAGAGTCTGCGCTTCTTCTTCAAAACGCTTGGGCAAAGACTGTTTGTATTTTTTACCTGCCTCACACTTCAGTTCCCCTTCAAATGGATATTGCAAAACATAACGCCCTTGGAATAATTCACGGTTAGCAGTTGATAGGAACATCAAGTCTTCAGGGAATGTGTCGCGAGTGTAGCGGACATGCAGACGGGAGATGAAGACGTTACTGTTAAAAGCGGGAGGAACAAACTTGCGGATTGGTGTAACCTTAGTTTGCTTACTTAGAGAATTATCATTTAGCCAAAATACGCCTGCTTCCTTGAGTTCCTCTTGGGTAAGGGGATCGGCAGAACAAGGATCGCAACTACCCATGTCCCAAGCGTATTCCAAAAAGCCGACTCTCTTGCCTTCTTTGGTGTAAGCGGTTTGGAACAGGGATTTGTAGAATTCACCAAATTCATTTTTGATAAATACGGGAATATTAACGTTGGAAGGGATTTTTACTGTCCGATAGTTAGTGATTTGTGCCTCTCCTTGAGGTGAGAGGATATAGACAATTAAATCCTGCTCTGTCGTAGCATTAATCATGCCTAAACGAATTGGCAGCATGAACTTGGGTGATTGATAAGAAATTTGTAGCGGACGCAAGAACTGATAACCAGATTCCTCAAATTTATCCAAGTTGACTTTGGCAACAAAGAATTTCATTGAGGAACGGATATAGGGCTGAAGTAATTGTTTCGCCCCTTGAGGAATTTTGTAGCCATTTTGTGTCAGCCAAGTTTCCAGTCCGCCAGATTCTTTAGCACTGAGGATCACGATGTCGTATTCGCCCACATTGAAACTCGCTTCTACCGTCACACCCAAACTGCGATCGCTTCTCTGAACTTGTGTAATATTACCTACTGGTGCTGCTGCGAGAGGTAGTTTATCAAAAAATCGTGGTAGTGGGGCACAAGGATCTGGGTCAAAATATTCTACCAATCGCGGCGCACTAAAAGCATCTAGGCGCTCGATAATATTGGGTAGGGCAACGCGAACTTGGTCTTTTTGTACCACTGTTGGCACTGGTACTACGATCGCAAAATCTTTGACTTCGCCTTGGTAGTCATTTGCCATCGTCAGGACGGTGCGATCGCCATTCCGTGCTATCACCACCTGAGAAGCTTTGTTATACAGCTTCGTATCAGCTTTGGCTACATAAAATCCACAAAATGCCCAAGCTGCGGGTGCAAAACAAAATACTGCGACAATTGTCAACAGTAATGGCGTTAAAAGTCGAAAAATCTTCATTTTTTATACCTCTATATTTTAATCTTGAGGTCGATGATGTCTGTAGAGACGTTGCATTGCAACGTCTCTACACCTGTTTTTCTCTCTTGCCAAGAAAATCGTGGGGCTAACCAGAGAATATCTAGCAGAATGCTCAACGGGGCAAGGATAAATAGTGCCCAAAAGACTGCGGTGGGAATAAAGAAATAATTTCGCAGGATAAAAGTTAATCCAGCGATGCAAGCTGCCCAAACTACCCGCCCAATTCTCGAATTGGGAATTGATCGCGGATCTGTAATCATAAATAGGGCGAACAACAATAACGAGCCGCTCATCAACCGATGCCAGTAAACATCCCAAGTCCAACCCAGCCAGAGATTACGAATTGCTTCTAGCAAGGAATAGCTACCCAAAAAAGCGGCTGTAGTGTCCCAGCGACCAATGCGCTGCAAAACCATGCCGCCAGTCCCAGCGAATAACAGCGCATACCACCACTCTTCACCCCATTGTCCGGGCGAAACCCAAGCATCGGAGGTGAGAACTAAGGCGGAAATGATGCCAAAATTAGCAGGGTTGAAGAAATGCTTATCACCGAATTTGAAGAGAAATTTACTAGCGATCGCACTTGTTGCGGCTATTACCATTGTCGTCCAGTGATCAGCCCGCAACAGTAAACTGAGTCCCAATGAGGTAATTAAAGCACTACGAAGATTGGGCATTTGTTCTTTGCCTGTTAGCCATGACAATATCCATTGGGTTAACAAGCAAGTAGCAATTAATACCATAATCAATTCTGATCGCAATGTCCAGTCTCGTGTACTGATTCCCACAACTAGGAACAAGCCCAGAAATGATATTTGATAATCTCGTATATCTTTGAACAACATTAACTTTTCATGTAGTGTTTATTCGTAGATTTTTCTTGAATTTAGACGAGTACCAGGTCAAAAAATATTGCTCTTAACAGATTTTTTACAAAATATGATTTTGGAGTGGTGATTGCTATACCAAAGCGATCGCTCTTCTATGCTCTTCTATAAGGAGGGCTTATATCTGGAACTCTCTGTTTGTACAGTAAGTTCTAGATATAAGCGATTTAAGCTATGGTTCCCACGTTTAATAGTTATCAACATTAAGTAATCAGTGTATTTATGCAAGATTACGCAAAAAAAGAAAAAACTTTATGCAGCTAGCTCCCCTGTTCCCAATTTTCTACCGCATTCTCCAGCCGAGTTTTCCCAACTGCCTTTGGGCTGGAAATCCCCATACTAAAGCGATCGCCCTCACATTCGATGATGGCCCCCATCCTCAATACACACCCGAAGTTTTGGCAGTGTTAGACCGTTACAAAATTACAGCGAGTTTTTTTTGGTTGGGTGTTTGCGTCAGCCGTTCACCAGCCATTGCCAAAGCCGTTAGCGATCGCGGACACTGGATCGGATTGCATGGCTACGATCATCGCTCTTTTGCCATGCTTTCTCCAAATGACCTGAAGGACAGTTTAGAAAAAACCCAAGTTGCCATCTACAATGCCTGCAACCTGCAACCTGAACAAGTGCGAGATGTCCGCCCCCCCAATGGTTTATTTACACCTGCTACTTTAAAATTGTTCTTTCAGTGGAATTACCGTCCAGTTATGTGGAGTGTTGTACCAGAAGACTGGGTGCGACCAGGTGTAACCCTTGTGGTAGAGCGAATTATGCAGCAGGTTAAAAATGGTTCGCTGATTGTCTTGCATGATGGTGCTTGCGGTGGACAAGATGTTGCTGCCACAATCCAAATTCTCATTCCGAAACTGCTACAACAAGGCTATGAGTTTGTGACTGTTGATACTCTATGGCAGCAAGCTAAGACTAACCATTAATTAATTGAGGGAGCGTTAAGAATTGGTATTGGGAAATTTACAACCAAAGAAGAAATCGAAAAAGCATTTTCTGCGATGTCAGTGCAGTAAAGGCTATTTTGAGCCTAAAATAATAAAACCCTTATTAGGGCTTTAAGAGTAATATTTTAAATTTCACAAATGTGTCAAATTGTCAAATAATTTGGCAAGCGACACTTATGAATTCGCAAGTTGTCGGTAACGTTCCTGAACTTCCTGAATCGAAAACAAAGTTTCGAATTTCAACCCAGCTGACTGGTACAACTCACTCCCTCCTTGCTGTCGGTCTATCAAGGAAATTACTTGACTTACGGTATAACCTGCATCTTTAAGACGCTCAACTGCTTTTAAAGCAGATTGCCCAGTTGTCACCACATCTTCCAAAACTACTACTTTTGCACCTTCTGGTAAACTGGGGCCTTCTATATAAGCTTTCGTTCCATAACCCTTAGCTTCCTTGCGAATAATCAGCGCTGGTATCGGGCGGTTTTCATAAACAGAAACTATACTAACTGCTGTCACAATTGGATCAGCCCCCATTGTTAAACCACCTACAGCTTGTGTATCTATAGGTAGCAAAGGAAACAGCAATCGTCCGACTGCCAAAGCACCTTGAGGGTGGAGTGTTACTTGTGTCTTGTTTACATAATAAGAACTACGTAGCCCAGAAGCGAGAAGAAAATCACCTTCTTGATAAGCAAGTTGAGAAAATAAATCTAGTAGCTTGTGGCGCAAAATAGTCAAATCAGCAGTAGTTGCCCAAATATTTGAGTGGGTAAGAGTTTCAGTAGGATACGTCATTACAAAACATTAAAAGTTGTGCTACACCAAAGGTTGAACTCATCAGAGTTCTGAACTTAAGCATAAATTAAGATTGCCCAAAAATTGAGGAGTTAGGAACGTGGGTATAAAATTTAAAGCCTTTGGTGGTTTATTGGTACTACTTGCTGCTGGTATTGCTTTTCCCTCTGTTGCATCTGCCCAAACCGAAACCCCCAAAACTGAAACTACGAATGATGTATTTGAGCGAGCTTATTTTCGTCACGATCGCAATTTTTATGAAAATGGTAGCCTCAAGCGCCAACTAGACTCACTAATAGGAGGTGGTTACGGTTTCGGTGGTTCCTTTCCAGAAAATGAAATTGCCCGCGATGCTCAGCTGCTTAACACTTTATATCATGATGTCCTGACTCAGCAAGTTGGCAACGATCCATATATTCGGACTCCTGATTTACCAAATCCTTATGACACATCATTAATGATGTCTCCGCGTTTCAATAGCAACAAACTCAAAGTGGGAACTGAATTCAAGTTTGAAACTTTACCACCTCGGTAATATTGGGGAGTAGGGAGTAAGAATTTTAGATTTTGGATTTTGGATTTTGGATTAAATTCCAATCTAAAAAAACGCTCCTACGTCGCTAAAGCTGCGATATAGTCAATCCAAAATCTAAAATTGAATTGCCTAATGCCCTTTATCCGTCTATTACTACTTTTTAATCGTTCAGTGCGCCCTGCTGGAATCGAACCAGCCTGAAGACGAATTATGAGTTCGTTGCCTCCCCAATCGGCCAAAGGCGCTTATTTTGTTGGCTTTCGGGTTTATAAGAGTCAATTACTTCAACTCTTAGGTCAACCTGATTTGCTAATTTTAGACTGAGTAAAATACCTCACCCACTCTAAGTTTAGCCAATTGCGTAATTATAGCACAGATTTACACCTGTGAATACTCGACAATAGCTTATCAGATTTTTATACTACATAATTTAATCATAAAATAGTGCAGACTAATATTGATTAAGTTCCTTTAAGGATTGAGGTCAAAAGCTTCACTATTCTTAAATAGACCAGCATTCTATTGTGATAGCTTGTCAGCAATGAAAATAAATTCTACTGTACTTCTTACTTTGGTTTTGTTAATCCTAATGATGGGAGCAGGTTCTGTGAGTGCCCTTTTGGGGTTTGGACTAGGTAGTTCAGCACTTAAAGGCGTTACTACACCAGATGGGCGTCCTATAACAAAATTTGCCAGTAATAAGGCAAATAGCTCCCAACAGGGAGGACTAGTGCTATTAAAAGAGGACGAAATTCTGAAAATTGTTAAAGCGCGAATTGAGGGTAAGACCAAGGCTGCTAAATCGGAAAAGCTAGAGGACGATGATGAAGAAACCAATAGCAGCAAGCAGAAGCCAGAGGAAAAACCCCCAGCAGTGGTTGAAGAAAAACTCCAGCCAGGTTTTCCAGTTACTGCCTTGAGTGAGGGCGTAACCATGTCTGTACAATCTGTCCGCTACTCTGGTGGTGATTTGCTACTGAAAGTGAAAATGCAGAACAAAGGTAAAGATTCTGTCCGCTTCCTGTATAGTTTTTTAGATGTTACCGATGATAAAGGACGAACCCTGAGTGCTAGTACAGAGGGTTTACCAACAGAATTGCCTGCAAATGGGCCAGCATTTACAGGTACAGTGAGTATTCCCACAGCTTTACTTGATAATGTCAAGAAAATATCACTTGCTCTTACTGATTATCCCGCTCAAGAATTGAAGCTAGAGGCATTGAATATTCCTGTAGAAAGGTAGATTGGGTATTGAGCATTGGGCATTGGGCATTGAGCATTGGGCATTGGGCATTGGGCATGGTTATTCTCCTTGTTCCCTCATCTCCCTCCCTACTCGCCACTCCCTATTCCCCATTCCTTAATCCCCCTAAATGGAGGGCGTGAGTTTTACACGAGCTTTGGTGGTGATTGGTTTTCCTAATTTAATTTGGACAGATGTGGCGCTACGGTTATTGTCAGTGCTACTACTGATTGCCATAAATGCCTTTTTTGTGACGGCGGAATTTTCGATGGTGAGCGTGCGGCGATCGCGTATTCACCAGCTAGTTAAGGCTGGGGATGTTCCAGCGATCGCAGTCGAGATGCTACAACGTAGTATTGACCGACTATTATCTACAACTCAGCTAGGTATTACTCTCTCTAGTTTGGCATTGGGATGGATTGGCGAAAGTACGATTGTTGTGCTGGTAAATGCATGGTTAAAATCCTGGCCTTTACCAAGTAGCATGACTACCTTCCTGGCGCATTCTCTATCAATTCCCATTGCCTTTTTCTTAATTGCCTATTTACAAATTGTGATCGGAGAATTATGTCCTAAATCCTTAGCCATGCTGTACTCAGAACAGCTAGCTAGGTTTTTGGGGCCTTCGGTAAAAGCGATCGTGCGTTTTTTTGGCCCCTTTATCTGGATTCTCAACCAATCAACTCGTTTTTTATTGCGGATTTTTGGCATCCAATACACAGGTCAAGGCTGGAGGCCACCTGTGACTCCCGAAGAATTGCAATTGATTATCTCTACAGAATGGGGGTCTACTGGTTTACAGCGTGCGGAGCGAGAATTGCTCAATAATGTCTTTGAGTTTGGGGATGTTATGGCCCAAGATGTGATGATACCGCGCACCAGTATTATCACGCTGCCAAAAGATGCTACCTTCCAGACATTACTTAGGGAAATGGCTGCTACTGGTTACTCTCGCTATCCCGTAATTGGTGAATCATTAGATGATGTTCGCGGCATTGTTTATTTTAAAGATTTGGCACAACCTTTAGCTGTAGGAAAGCTCAGTTTAGAGACACAAATCCAACCTTGGATGCGTCCCGCCCGATTTGTTCCCGAACACACGTCCCTGAGTGAGCTTTTGCCAATGATGCAGCAAGAGAAACCAGCTATGGTCATGGTAGTGAATGAATTTGGCTCTACCGTGGGACTAGTGACAATCAAAGATGTCATTGCCGAAATCATTGGCGACGCGAGCGAATCTGAAAGCAACGACGACTTGATGATTCAGATGTTAGATGAGCATAAATTTTTAGTACAGGCCCAGATCAACCTCGAAGACCTTAACGAAGTTTTACATCTCAATTTGCCCTTGACAAGAGAATATCAGACATTAGGGGGCTTTTTGCTGTATCAGTTACAGAAAATTCCGGCCATTGGCGAAACCTTCCGTTATCAAAATCTCGAATTCACCGTAGTATCAATTGTTGGCCCACGCCTACATCAAATTCAACTGCAACGGTTAGAAGAGTTAGGAGTTGAGAGTTAGGAGTTAGGAATTAAAACTCATAACTCCTAACTCCTAACTCCTAACTTAAGAAGCATAGGCCACTGGATCAACAAGTCCCAATTCGGCAAAAGCTGCTAGCCGCAAGCGACAAGAATCACATACACCGCAGGCGACATCTTCACCGGCATAGCAAGACCAAGTTACTTCCCAAGGAACTCCCAATTGGTTCCCCAGTTGGATGATTTCAGTTTTTTTCAGGTTTATCAGGGGTGCAACAATATTTATTGGTTGTCCCTCACGCCCTTGTTTGGTTCCCAGACGAAAAACTTCCTGCATTGCCTGGATATAGTCGGGGCGACAGTCAGGATATCCTGAGTAATCTAAAGCATTGATGCCGATATAGACACGTTCAGCTGCGATCGCTTCGGCGTAACCAAGAGCAAAGCTTAAAAAGATGGTATTACGAGCCGGAACATAAGTGACAGGAATATTTTGAGACATTTCATCCAGCGATCGCTCTTGGGGTAAATCAATGGCATCATCGGTAAGTGCTGAACCACCCCATTGTCGTAAATCAAAATTAACCACCTGATGTTTTGCGATCGCAGCTTTTTGAGCAACAGTCAGGGCTGACTGTAACTCTCGTCGGTGTCGCTGCTGGTAATCAAAGGAAATCGCATGACATTCACAGCCATCAGCCTTAGCTTTGTATAGAATTGTGGAAGAGTCTAATCCCCCAGATAACAGAATTACAGCTTTCATCTCTGTTGCAAATTTTGGATTTTAAATCGCCAAATTACACCTCAACATTTCTGGGCAGGAAGTAATGCCAAAGTCACTTCTCAACCCTGTGAGTGATGGCAAATAATGCCGCACCTAGATATTCTAAAGAAACAATCTACAGTAGTGCAGCACGGCGTAAATAAACATACCATTTCAAATGGCGCAAGATATTGGGATACAAGTATGCGCGAATGCGTGACTTCCGCCTTGCGTACTAGTTTTTTTCAAAAATCAGTGTAATCTCTTGTCTACCACACACTACGCATAGCTTGCTTCTTTGCAGGAGTATGTGTCTAGGACGGATGCTGCAAATAATCATACAAAAATCTTTTCAATTAATCAGTAGCGATAATTTCCAATAGCATTTTTCTTTCAAAAAGCATACGTGTTACTTTTTTCATGACTTTGTAATTTTAGTAGTATCAATTAGATATTAATCCCGGTAATTAATGGCCTAAATGTAACCTCCAGTCAAGTCGGAGCAGAGGAAGCCGCTACTTAGAAATTTGAAGAATTTACACTTAAGTCTTACTGAATGTTTTAAAGTTAATAAAAAGACACATAAAAGACATATATTTATTATAAAAAGTGCAAAATCCAAAACAAACCCGAACTATCTATACAAAAGATATTTGGATTACGGGAACCGATGATAAACTTTGAAATTCTTCATAAACATAGGCTCTATGTTACCATCTGGATGGTTTTAGACGGATCGTAACTGGCCTTCGAGTATAAACGCCAACGGCCGTAGCGTCTCTAAATTTGGTGGTTGAGGAGAGAATAATAGTGCAAGATAGCATGTCAGTGGCAGAACCGAAT
>NZ_JBALBZ010000099.1:0-26351 GCF_036919495.1 Nostoc sp. | reverse complement strand
GGAGAATGGTGCTTGGTATGTTTAGCATTCAATTTAAGACGTTTGCAGGTTTTGCTAGGAAATGCTTCTGCCAGTTCTCCGACAACCTGCTAGAGCTATCACTCAATGAGATTCAGTCCCCAGAAGAAGCCCTGCAACTAAATGAAATCCGAGAATTTCTGGTTGTGGGAAATTACGATGGCGAACACAGTATTTTCTTCTCGCATTGTTCACCTAAGACGCTGAAAGATAGCGATCGCTTGTATGAGGTTGCATTGGATCTCGCTTCTGAAAAATGTGGTCATTCCATAAGTAGAGAAGACCTGATTGTACACACTAAAATTCGTGCTGTTCATGGAGGCGGGGTATCAGCAACTATTCAGTGGTTCTTGTGTTCTCAAGAGCATCCACCAACGGTTTCTTTTTCAATTCGCAAACTAGAGATACGAAAAGCATGGGAACGGGTACGGCAATTGCAGACTGAGGACGTAACAGTATATGGAAAAATCCTTAAGAAAACTTCGAGGGGTGCATTAGTGAAAATTGAGGGTTTGCGTGGGACAGTTCTTACTTATGTTGATAAGCATAGGGAGGAATTGTTAGTAGGAGAGGAATTTCCACTCAATATTATAAAAGTGAGAGAGGACTGTAATCATGTAGTACTGCTAAATCGTTCTGTTTCAATTAGACTCAGACAGTTGCAGGTTGGTCAGCTTGTTAGCGGCACCATACGGCGTATTAAAGAGTATGGTGTGTTTGTTGATATTGGAGATTTATATGCCTTCTTGCCAACCTCAAAAATGTTCCATCCATCTGTTGACCATCCAAACCAATTTTTCAAAATTAATGACCATTTAAAGGCAACGATCATTAAAATAGATCCTGAAAACGGTCAAGTTATTCTAGAGAGTTGTGGAAGTTAGGTATCACAACACAATTCTAGTGCAACGGACTGCTAAAAGCCTCTGATACTAAGTTCAAGTGCTTATCCAAACCGTATTAAAATGTATTTGACATTTAAACAAACATAGCTGTGATGTTTTTCATAAAAATTGCCAAGGAGAAAAAACAATGATACAGCCAGTCATTTTAGAAAAATTAGAAGAACCCCTGCCAGTGTTAACTAGAGAAAAAATTGAATCTGCTGAGGCTGTTTTCTTTAGTATTGCAAGTCTTTGGGAAAACGTACTTTGCTGACGCTCCAGCAACGTTCATTAGAGTTAGGCTTTCGAGTCGATTTGTTCCATTCAATAATGATTTCTGGATTAGCTTCACTCCAAAACTGATGCGGGCAAAGTTTTACTACTCGCTTCATTTGCGTTTCATCTCATTAATGCTTACTTAAATTGTGCGATCGCCAAAGTCAACAGTGGTTAGCAGTAGTTATTATGTGCTAACAATGTTTCACTTTAAAAGCACATTATTAATACATTATTCATCGTAATTTGTATAAATTAACTGTTCATGAACCCCTATTCAAAACCCAGCCTCCACAACTGTACCCACCAAACACGCTTTATTCAAATTAACACCACTCAAATTTGTACCTTCTAACTCTGCACAGAGTAAATTCGCTCCCGTCAAATTCGCCCCTGCCAAATTCGCCCCCCGCAAGTCAGCTTCTTCCAAGTTTGCTTCACTCAACAAAGCCCCTTGCAAATCGGCGCGACTCAAGTCTGCACCTTTGAGATTTGCCCCTGTCAGGTTTGCACCCCGCAAGTCAGCACCGCGCAAATCAACACCTTGCAAGTTCACATTCATTAAATTGGCACCGCTTAAGAAAGCACCTACCAATGACACATCACTAAGTCTTGCTCCCATCAAGTTAGCGCCACGCAAGTTACTACCCCGCAAGTCAGCGCCAGTTAAATCTGCTTGCATCAGGTTTGCTCCCATCAAGTTCGCCCGCAAGTCAGTTTCTTGGAGGTTCGCCCCCATCAAATTTGCTCCCTCCAAATGTCCACCTTCGAGTTTGGAAGCGGCGAAATTAGTGCCAACAAGGGTAGCACCAGCAAGATTAATCCGGCTTAAATCCAGTCGAGAGAGTTCCTCGTCTTCTAAATTTGCCCCTGGAAGTTGTTTGAGTTTTCCTAATTTAATGGCTTCAATATTCATGTAAAGTAACTACCAATCTCTTCACTGATCTTGCTGTGGCTATCCCATTGAGAATCAAGTATCCAGATGCCAGCGCTGAATTTGGGTGTCATCAAGGGTAAGTCGAGTCCCTGTTGTAAACCCATAACTAATAAAGCTAGGGTATCTACAAGTTTAGGGTCAAAGCGGGTAGATTGTTGCTGTCTGCACTCATCTAAAGCTTGAGTAAATATCTGTTCCCGGCTTTGATTTGACGATTTTCGCTCATTGACTCGCCACTGAAAGTCTGCCAATAATGACAAAATTCTCGACTCTAAGGGAATTTCATCTCCAGCCAAACCTGCTGGTTCTCCTGTACCATTCCACCACTCGGTTTGGTGAGTGATAATTTGGGCAACCGCTCGTAGTCGTGGCATAGTTCGCAATACTTGTGCCCCCGGTACTAAGGGACAAGTTAAGGGACAACTGGGGGCATCTTCTTGGTAGCGTGTGGATATACCATCTGTGAGAACGCTTTCTGCTTTTTGTAACGGATCTATGCGATGTAACAAAGCTGCTAGCCGTAATCTCTTAATCTGCCATGCGGGAAGATCCAAAAGTTGGCCGATCGCTTCAGCTAGTACAACCACTTCCGCAGCTGCCATTGGATTGTTGACATCTGCCATATCCATCAGTTGCGCCATTCGCAAAAAGGCTTGGATTTCGTTAGAAACCAAGTTGCGATCTAGGGTTTGTTGGTGAGACGCTGTAGGAATGGATAAATTATCTTGCCCAGTCTGGAGGTAATCTACTACACGGGAGACAACTGCACCTAAATTTTGGGATCTGTCCATTGACGGTACAATTTGTTGTTTATCGGCTGTGAGTTTTTGTGCCAATTCTGGGTTGTATTTTTTTATGTGAGCGATCGCTATTTCTGCTGTCTCTTGCACTAACTGTGGCTCAAATGTCCACAAGCCATAGAATTTGCGCTCTAAGTCTGATGTCGGGACTCCAGTACTGCCATAATCAGCCTCCGATAATTCTTGACAAATTACCATTGCTGTGTATTTAGGCGATAAAATAATTAAGTGCCACTCCTGAGCTACTGGATCGACTGAATTTAATGCCACTAAGTCTACATTGGGTAAAAGGCTTGTGGGATGTTCAGCAAAGCCAGATTCAGCAGCAGCCATAATCACAATTTCGGCGCTGCGCTGGGCGATATCTGCATATCGCCCGGCTTCTTGTAGGTACCATTTCCCCTGTTGGAAGGCTGAGATTACTAGGGGTGTACCGTCGTCGGTTAAGATATGGTCTTCTAGAGCATGGCACAGGGCAACTAAGGTATTTTTGTAGTAAACACCGAATCGTATTGGCCTGGTGGTGTGGCGATGGGCTGTTTCTAGCTTTTGTAGGATTGAACCTTCTAACATGGGATTGGGAGAAAATAACCGCAGAGGGGGAGTGATTAGGGTAGGGGTAAGGCGCGAGACAAGGAGATGAAATTTGCTCTTATTTAATTTTGCAAATTTTATCAAACAGCTGCTAACTGTTTATCTTTTGTCTCTATTGGTGCAGAAAGTGCTGCTTCTAAGTCGGCACAACCTAGTTTTTCTTCTAAGATTTTCATGACTTCGCGTCCGAAATCGTTAGGGTTTTGTTGCCAAGCTTGCAAACAGACTTCTCCAAAGAATGAACCAAGAGGTTCGGGATTCCAGAGGAGTTTTTTGGCTGTCCACGGCATTAAACTCATTGGATCATACCCTGGTTTGAGGATGCCTTCTTTGAAGGCGTATTCTTCTAAATGGGTATGGGGTTGCAATCCAATAAAGAAAATGGCAGGTTCAACTTTATCAGCACCAAAAATTCGTTCTAATTCGCGGTGGTAGGCGATAGTTTGGCGGATAGTTTCGGGACGTTCGTCAATGACGTTAAAGGAGTAGTTGACGGAAACCAAATCATTAAAACCAGCTGCTTTTAAATCGCGGCAGTTTTGTAAGACGGTTCGCAGGTTATACCCCATCCGCATTTTCCGCACGAGTTCTTGAGAACCACTGGTAATGCCGATTTCAAAGTAGTTCATCCCGGTTTTGGCCATCAAGTCGCACAACTGGGGTGTCAAATTGTCGGCTCTAATATATGCTGCCCAGTGGATATCTGTCATACCAGAATCGACGATTTTTTGCAATAGTTCTATGGCATCGTCGATAAATTTTCTGGCTGGGATGAATTGGGCATCGGTAAACCAAAAGTTGCGAATGCCGCGATCGTATAATTGGCGCATCTCAGCCACTACTTCATCTGCTGGGTTGATGCGGACTTGTTTACCTTCAACGACGGTGTAGACGCAATAGCAGCAGTTATGAGGACAACCACGCTTAGTTTGTACACCTATATAAAAGTCTTCTTCTTGCAGGTAAAAGTTAAATTCCGGCCAGATGCTTTCGATATAGTCGTAGTTACAAGCTGTTTTTTCTAGTGGAGTGGGTTGTTCGTGAATTAGCCTTTCCCGTGGTTGAGTTTCTCCTGCAACGTAACAGCGTTCATCTCGAAAATCTTTGCCACCTAAAAGTTTTTCTAAGAGGGTTTCCCCTTCACCCACCGAAATAATTGTCCCTTGGGGTAAGCTCTTACCCAACTGTTCGTAAAAGACACTGACTGCACCACCACCAACAACTACACGGGCATTAGAATTATATTTTTGGGCACGCTTTAAACCGCGTTTGATTAAGCCCTGATTGCGCCATAATTCTACATAGTAAGCGATGAAGATTCGCAAACCGCCGAATCCTCCGCGTAGTTTCAATAGAGGATTCTTCGCGTAGTAGAATTCAAAGGCGTTTTGTAGTGGGTTCCCACCGCGTCCACCAACTGGGGCATAAATTTGAATATCACGCCACGAAAATACTAGCAGTGTCGGTTTAAATTCATCGATACACCGATCCAAAGCAGAACTGTAGTCTAAAGGTGGCACTGTTCCTAAATCAAAAATTCGCTGTTCGATATTAGGAAACTGTTTATGGACATGATCGCTCAGGTAGACAACCCCAATGGGAAAGATAGGGTTACAAGGAAGGCGAACGTAAAGAATTCGATTTTCCATCATGGGTGTTTTGACTTCCATCTTGCCAATCTCTGGGGAAAGCGAGATAAATTCCAGTTTTAAAGCGTGTTTTTGTTTTGGCTGCTCTTAATCTGTGACAATCTTGCTTGACATTGAAGCCCATTATTGATATGTGTGAAACTTGTGTTCACAGATGTAAAAATCAATAAAATTGCTTTCTATACCAAACGCATGGGATCAAGAGAAGTTTTATGAAGACATTTTTCATATAGCTTTACGATAACATCGAGTTCATTCATTAAGCGATGATCTCAGGGTTTTAATCCTGCAATAGATGAAACACAAAAATACACTCCTGAACTAGGCTCAAGCTAAGGGGATCTTCGCCATAGCTATCTTTTAATTATCTGCCCTAAAGAAGTTAAAGATTTTTTGCCAGAAATTAAAAATTCAAAGATGTTCACATAGTGTACAATTGCAAACAAAGCATAAATTTTTACAAAATTTTTATAAACTGCGATATATCTTAATAGTGAAAATAATCTATAAAAGTTCAGTTGGTAGTCGGAGCTACAGCAACTGGGGATCAGGCAATGCTAGGCTTGGCTAGTGTAATGTAAAATTGTGGCGTAAAGCTCCTCAGCAGTTATGGCTCAAATATTAGATCCTCTACCACCTGAGCAATCGGGAAAAATTCTCTGCTGCTACATTAATGCCACGAGCAAAATACAGGTAGCTCGCATCTCCAATATTCCCAACTGGTACTTTGAAAGGGTTGTTTTTCCTGGACAACGTTTAGTGTTTGAAGCTCCGCGAAAAGCTCAATTGGAGATTCATACAGGGATGATGGCAAGTGCAATTTTATCCGATAAAATTCCGTGCGATCGCCTAATGCTCGACGAACCCAGCGTTTATGAGTTTGATACAGACTCATCAGATGAAAATGACCTTATTAATACCAGGCCTATGGTGCAGCAAATTAATACAAAAATCGGAGATACTACAAAACCCTTACAATTCCTTGGTTTCGCATCGGTTGATTAAAAAAAAAATTTACTAAATTTAAGGGTTGCTAATTCAGCAGCCTTTTTTGTTTATTATTTATTGAGAATTGGGCATTGAAAAGAGGCAGAGGGGATAAATTCTTCTCCCGTTGCTCCCTGCATCCCCTGCTCCTTCAATTACAATCAATCTTATGAATCTGCCTTCATTTCTTTGGTTGTGGAAAATTGCCGCCTGGTCAATGGGGTTGTCCCTGCTGGCATATCTGATGTTAGCAGTCACTGGCGTTTGGATGTTTCGCGCGAGAACTTCGCAGCAATTCCCTTTTATTACCCCATTTATGGGCGGAAATAAAGGGGTGCGATCGCTCCACTATACAATGGGCATCAGCATGGTAAGTTTAGTACTACTACTGCTAGCGATCGGCATTGTTGGCACTCTCGGTCACTTTGGCTCTTTAGGTCACTCATCACATTTAGTTGCTGGATTAATAGTAGTAGCATTAGTTTTACTATCTGCTTTCAGTGCGACGCAAATTAGTGCCAGACAACCTTGGGCTAGACCCTTACACATCGGCGTAAATATTATTCTATTTATAGGATTTGCCTGGGTATCCCTTACTGGTTGGATTGTAGTGCAAAAATATTTACCCTAAAAAATTACGAATTACGAATTATTAAAGTGGCATAGCTTATATACGGCAGGCGAGGTATGACATAGACCTACCGTACAATGAAGAAAAGCATTGTAATTGAGCCGTGACAGCAAACTCAGCTAATATTTCAGCTTCTATTTTTCGTCTGTCTCCTTTGATTCGGATGACGCTGCTGAGTCTATACATAGCACTCACAGTTCCATTACCCTTCTTATCGCAGGTAACAGCTGCACCCGTACCCCCAGAATTATTGTGGATAGGGATTAGCATCGGCTTCGTTGCCTTGTATGCTGTATTGACTGAACGAGTAACGGTAGATGACCAGGGAATTCAAGTTACTTACCCCGCCTGGGTACCTAGCTTTTTTCGTAGAGGCTGGTTTTTACCTTGGTCAGAAGTGAAAGAGTTAAAACCCCGCACCACTGGTCAAGGAGGAATAGTTTATTACTTTGTCAGCCAGGATGGGAAAGCTTATTTACTCCCGATGCGTGTAGCCGGATTTGCTCGTTTCGTGCAAATTGTCCAAGCAAAGACGGGCATTGATACTACAGATGTTCGCCCTTTAGCGCAGCCGTGGATGTACTTGATTTTACTAGTATTCACGCTGCTGTTACTATTGGTCGATGGCTGGGCGATCGCTACAGCTTTAACTACTAGACAATTAACTTAAAATAGGCATTGGGCATGGCTCAAGAATCAATCAATAGTTTCTTCCCCTGCCTCCCCTGCTTCCCCATCTCCCCACTCCCCACTCCCTTGAATACAGCAAAAGCCACACTCAGGCTAGAGCAAATTAATCTGTTTACGAAGCTGAAAACCCAACTTCCAGGCAATCAGCAAGGATACCCCATATTGCAAGATATCTCCTTGGAGGTATTCCAGGGCGATGGCTCCGCCAACGCCTGCGGCGAACGCATTGCAATTGTAGGGCCAGTTGGCGCTGGAAAAACTTCGTTATTACGACTCCTCAACCGCCTCATTGAACCCAGTAGTGGCAAAATCTATCTAGAAAACCAAGAATATCGCCAAATTCCCGTCATCCAGCTACGCCAGATGCTTGTACTTGTATTGCAAGAATCGAAGCTGTTGGGGATGACAGTTGGGCAAGCCTTGGCTTATCCTTTAGTTTTGCGTGGTTTGTCCAAACAGACAATTGAGCAACGAGTCAGTCACTGGACAGAACAACTGCATATTCCCAGTGAATGGTTAGGGCGAACAGAGGTGCAACTTTCTGCTGGACAACGACAACTAGTAGCGATCGCTCGTGCCTTAGTCATCCAGCCTAAAATATTATTATTAGACGAGCCAACCTCTGCCCTTGATGCTGGTACAGCCTCTCATCTAATGCAAGTCTTAACCCAGTTAAGTCAAACTCATCAAACCACGATTTTGATGGTAAACCACCAACTGGAACTAGCCCAGATGTTTTGTACTCAGTTATTACATCTACACCAAGGTCATTTATTGGCAAATCAAAAAGTCTCTGAAATAAACTGGGTTGAATTACGAGAAAGCTTAATTCAAGCAGAAGCTCAAGACGATTTTGGATTTTAAATTTGGATTAGTCAATCGTCATTGGGCATTAAGAGTGCTGAGTACTGAGTGCTGAGTTAAGAGTTAAGAGTTATCACTCATCTCCCTCATCTCCCTTGTCCCCCACCCACTCCCATCACACACTACTAAGCGTTGAACGTTGATTATTAAATCTCTCTCTAGCTAACTTTGTTGTTTGTGATTGTGAAATATTGCTATTCAAAATTTCCATGTTAAAACGGTATCCTACATTGCGGATAGTTTGAATCAAATTGGGTTGGCGAGGATCAAGTTCAACCTTTTTCCGCAGCGATAAAACGTGAGTATCAATGGTACGAGGGTTATCGATAGCATCAGGCCAAGCACGACGCAGTAATTCTGACCTACTCAGAGGTACTCCCCCAGCTTGTGCCAAAACGTACAGCAAACTGAATTCTTGGGGCGTTAAGTCAATAAACTCCCCTTGGAAACGGACACGGCGCTGAACTAAATCGATTTGCAAAGTGCCATAATCCAAGTAAGCTGGTGCAGTAGGTGTGCGCTTCCGGCGAATTAGTGCCTCTACCCGTGCTAAAAACTCTTGCATTCCAAAAGGTTTGCTCAGATAATCATCTGCGCCCGCCTTTAAACCTGCGACAATATCACCTTCACTATTACGGGCAGATAGCATTAAGATTAGAGGTTGTTGCTGATGATGCAACCAACGACAAAACTCAATGCCATCACCATCAGGCAGGTCTGCATCTAAAACTACCAGTGTTGGTTGATGGCTTAAAAATACTTCCCTTGCTTGATAAATGCTGGCAGCTTGATGCACACGGTATTCTAGTTGTTGCAAGTGCCAACCCAGCAACGACCTCAGATGGGGATTCCCCTCAATGATTTCTATACAAACCGAACCCACAGTGGCAAGACCCCTTAGCGTCGATGACTTTCAAAGTAACAAGCTCATCTCTAAGGTTTTGTAGCCTTTGTTACTTCAATAGCTATTACCTTTACATTTCCTCATAAAAATAGTGGCAATATCTTTGAATTTATGCCTTGCCGAAGGCAATTAGAAATATTCTTAAATTTTTATTAAATTAATCAAAATATTTGTTAAACTTATGAAAAGTTCTTCTAGCTTAACATTCTGCTTTTAGATGGATATCATCTTGCCAAGAACTATAGCCTAAGCAGCTAGCTTTTACTACAACAGTTTTTTAACATGATGATAAAAGTGGATTCCTATCTTGCAGAAATTAGTTTCTACACCCACGAATATATCACCAATACAATTGGGCTGAAAAGTTATGAAAATCATAAAAAGAACTTAGCAGATAACTAGAATCGATGTTTTCTGGAATAGGATTAAAATAGCTTGTAGCTGCTAGGAGGGTACTGCCCAAAGTACATGTGTTGACTTTGAGTTAATGCCAAAGTGAAATTACAGTTCACATTTGAGCGTAAATCATTTACAATTCTCATTCCAAAGAGTTTAATACAGCAGTTATGCTCCAAGACACACAAACCATCCGCTATTACCAAAGACTCACCGACGCCTTCGTCGAGTTATGGAATCGCGGTTATCGCACGGATGACATGCGGATGTATTTGGATGGATATCTAGCCGCATTACGACATGGCAATATTCTTGAACCTATCCTGATTCATCGCTTAGAAGAGGAAGCCAGCCGCTACTTGTACGATGGATCAAATTTTGCAGTGCCACAACCACAGCCACTACGCGATTACTACTAAGTAGTATTTACCTAGTCGTTGAAAGTAATCGTTAATTACCGCAGATGATTATAGCATATTATCTGTATTGGTCAACTTGTGCCGTGGTGTGAGATTTGGAAATATTGTATTGATAAAACGCATCCCCTCAGCCTTATATTGGTCTTGCCAATGCGACTGAGGGGATTGTTGACTACCCCTGAAATCAATTCCAACACAGAGCAAGTATTTTTTTCATAAACCCATAAAAAACCCTTGAAAGGGGAAATACAAGTTCTCTGACCTTTCAAGGATATTAAAAATGGCAATTTGCCTTGATTGCAAAACGCTAATTTAGCGGCATCCCTTCTGGTTTGCGTCAAGAAATATTACGAGGCTAAAGCTACCTCTACCTTTTGCTGCAATTCACCTTTTTGGTACATTTCAATCAAAATGTCAGAACCGCCAACGAATTCACCATTGATATACACTTGGGGAATTGTCGGCCAGTTAGAGTATTCTTTAATTCCTTGGCGGATTTCAGAATCTGATAGAACGTCAATTGTCTCGAAGGGAACACCCAAGGTATTGAGAATCTGCACAACGTTGTTGGAGAAACCACATTGGGGCATTAATTTGTTTCCCTTCATGAAAACCATAATCTTGTTCTGTTGTAGCAAGTTATCAATTTTCTCTTTGAGTTCTGGCGTCATGGTATTTGTGTTTCCTATGTTACATTCAACGATGACAAGTGAGAAGTTAAAAATTCATAACTCCTAACTCCTAATTCCTAACTCTATGTTTAGGAAGCTGGTGTTGCTTGCCAAGATTCAGGAGTATATGTTTTTACTGCCAAGGCATGAATTGCTTCAGTTGACATAGCTTGCCCCAAAGCACCATAAACTAACTGGTGCTGTTGCACTAGTCCCTTACCAGCAAAGTGCGATGAAACTACTGTTACCTGATAGTGGTCACCGCCACCAGTCAAGTCTTGCACCTGAACCTGAGCGTCTGGCAGTTCCGCCTTGATCATTGCCTCAACCTGCTGCGGACTAATCATCGCTATTCCTGAAAAACTTACTTTTCTATTATTAACAGATATGGAGCAATGGCTGTGCCAAGTTCAGGTTTTGGCAAGGCTAGAGATAAACGCAGCTCTGAGGTGGATTTTTGAGGACGCTGCCTCAAAGCTACCGTAGATAATCCTATCCTAGCACTGGAAAGTTCTCAAGCTGCTGCTTAGGCAGATGGGGGAGCAGGAGGAGTAGCGGAAAAATAGACAAGAAAAATTTGGCGTTGCTGATTTCATGTATGAAAACGATTCTGCATAATATCAAAATCCTTGTAGAGACTAGCAATTGCAACGTCTCTACATCTGGATTCATACCGCAATTCAGCAACGCCAAAAATTTAATTTATTTTTTTGGGGATGAGGAAGATGAAGCACCACCTTCTCTAGGATAGGGAGAATCAACAAAACCCAATTCAAACAACTGTTTATAGGCTTTCTTACCTAAATCGCGCGTGGGATTTTGACTCTTAATTATTTGAATCAACAACGGTACAGCTAATTCTGGCTGATTTTGGGCGCGATGTACCAATGCTAGCTGAAAGGTGGCTTCATCTCGCTTTTGCGCTGTTACTAGAGCTTTTTGACGCTGAGAATCAGAAACTCTATTGTCAATTCCCGAAAAGCTAGAGTTTAATTCTTGATAAAAATTAGATAGCTGATTATAAACCTGGCGTGCTTCTTGTAGTTTCTTGACAGCTAAGGGGTAGTTTTGAGCAGAAACGGCTTGGTCTGCCTCTTTCACTAAGCGATCGCCACCTTCAATGCTCAAAAGGCTGTTACTTTGGGTTATGGGGCGCAGGTTATTGGGATCGTTGGGGTCGATGGGTTGTGGGCTAGTAGTGCCTGGTAACTGTGATACCTGAGCATTCACAGGTGATAGCAGGCTGAGGACTGCTATGACTGATAAAAGAGTACGGCGCATCAAGGTAACAGCGACAGCAGTGTTCATGGGGTCAAGTAGTGCAACGACTATACAGAAAAGTTATGGAAACTTCGGGTATCTTAACTCTGTTTTGGTCTTGGACAAAGCAAAGCTGCATCCTAAGTTTCTCTGATTTAGACTGAAAATCGGTTTAATAGAGTTCCCATTGCCCCTGTATACTAATTAACTAAAATCGTTGTTATGAGCGATCGCGTTAATTCCTCTGATTTTTTAATCATCGGTTTACCAGCAAGCAACTTGGGAGTAGTTTGACAACGCCGTGGTGAAGAGTTGATTTAAGAAAAAGTTTTAGACTGTTTCACCATCCGTCCCGCTACCGACTTTCCTCCGCAATAATTATCTCAGGTTAAGTGAGATATTCGGCATGAGAATCTTCACACGATGCTTGAAGTATTTGCGATCGCTTCCATCGGGTGTGAAATGCGATCGCACCAAACCATTTAAACATAGCGATGTCCCCAGTCCGCGCTTCCCAAAATTTTGTTTTTACCAGTCATGGTTACAAAATCATGGAAAATCTCAAGACTTTCATTTAATTATTTGACTAAATAGTAAGAATATTTATCATCAACTAAGTCAGTTGTTTCAAGACATTTATTAGCTATTGGCTCAAAAAAATGCCAATTTGGCTAAATACCCTATTAAAAGAGGGTAATCTATATGTATACATCTTCAAACGTTGCAAACAAGCCCTAATGTTTTGTGACGTACGTACTCAGGATGAATATAGCAAGCAATCAGTGTCAAACGTTGAAAACGCCCAGTTTGTTAATCATCATGCACGGTTAATACTCAATGGGTAAGAGCCAGTCTTGGGACTCTTGACGTTTGACGATATCAAGAATTAGTAATTTCTGCAAATGCACGATTAGTAATTTTTGTTTCTTGATGGCTTAACTGTTGCAGTGCCTTTGCTAAATCAACTGTGATGCTTTTAGCATCTTGTTTTATACAGCCACTCATGTAATCCTTTACTCTGATTGGGGAGCCAATGTCAATACTCACATCTGTACCCCAATTTGGATAAGGTTGGCTGTAATTAATGCCTATGGGTATAATTTTCACTCCCAGCCCCGAATGACTAGATTCAGCACTCAAAGCAAGACGAGCAATTCCCGGCTTCAACTGGTGAACTTGTCCATCACGAAAAATATTACCTTCTGGAAAGATAACCAGGGTTTTTTGCTGCTGAAGTAGCTCAACTCCATGTCGCAGCGTGCGGATTGACGGATGCTTAGAATTTACAGGAAACCCCCCCAAACGTCGAACAAACCAGCCTTGCAAACCTTGGCATTCGTCGATAGTCACCATAAACCGCAGGTCTTGTTCTCTCCGACAATCAACGGTAGCGTAGGGTACGAGCAATGCATCCCAACGCGCCCGATGAGTAGGCGCGAAGATCACAGGCCCAGTTATCGGGATATTTTTTTGTCCGGTTATGTTAATCTGCCCAAAGAATAATGGTAATAGGCACTGACGCCCTAATAAATATGCCAGAGGACTTATCCAAGGAGAAACCCTTGAGGTAGTACCAGCCACCTGATGATTTGCTGGTGTCTGCTGACAGGTATCGGATGAAGAGTAAAATTCCATCATGACGGATGCAGCTGATTGACGGGTAAAATTTAACGAAAAGTCTGATTAGTTACACCGTAGGTTCTCTTGTGTGACTTGTCTGGTACTAGATGGACAGTTTTACCTCTGTCCGTTAGTTTACACTACGCCGCTTAGTAACAAACCAAGCCTGTAATTGCTCACGACAAGCTGACTCTAGAACGCCTCCGATTACCTGTAAGCGGTGATTAGAAGCAGCGCTATCGGGTATGTTAATAACTGTACGAATTGCGCCAGTTTTGGTATCGTCTACTCCGTATACAAGTAGTCCTAGACGCGCTTGGACGATCGCACCTGCACACATCGGGCAAGGTTCCAGAGTTACGTAGAGGGTGCATTCATTAAGATGCCAATTTTGTAAAGTTGTTGCTGCTCTTTTGAGAGCGATAATTTCCGCATGAGCGGTAGGGTCTTTGTCACGCTCTTTTCTATTTTCTCCTTGTGCTAGCAATTTGCCTGTTGAATCAATGATAACAGCACCTACAGGGACTTCACCTGCATCACTTGCTACTTTTGCTAATTCTAAGGCAAAACTCATCCATTGTTGATGTATAAGATATTCTGTGTATTTAGTTAGCATATACTTATCAATATAAAAACTTTAAAATTATGCTCGCCTTTGGACGGACGAGACACTGATGCTACGATAAATAAAAAGTATATAGCGGTTCTCGGTTGTGTAAGTACAGAACTCCACCCCCAAGCCCTTCCCCGCTCTTCGAGAGAGGTTTAAGATATACCTTTTATGATTAGAAAACACTATATAGCCTACAGGCTTGAAGTCTTGCATTACTTAACGTTTGACAATATCCGCTTCGTTGTTATCCCGCCTCGGAATTTATTCCAAGGCTAATAGCTAAAGTCCTCTCAAGAGGACTAAACAAGAATTTCAGTCCACTTGAGTGGACTTGAGCAATTAGCCTAGAACTTAAGTTCTAGGCAGGATGTGCGTCACTACAATACCTTAACTGTTACAAAAATTGGGGTAATGACAAGGACTAGAAATCTCAAGCTAAATAGCAACTTGGGCTAAAAGGGGATCGAGTTGACTTTGTGTGTCTAGTTTATAAAGATCATCGCAGCCGCCAATGTGCTGGTTATTGATAAAAATTTGCGGTACAGTACGGCGTCCGTTAGCGCGTTCTGCCATTTTAGCTCTGGCTGCTTCGTCGCCGTCGATTTTATATTCGGTAAAATTTACACCTTTCCACCACAGCAGCATTTTGGCACGAATGCAGTAAGGACAAGTTTGCCATGTGTAAAGTTCGACGTTGGCTTTAACTCGCTCTGGATGGCGATTTAAAAGGGGGTTAAGAAAGTCCAGCATATTTTTTTAAGCAAGGTTTTAACTATTTCTCTAGCCTAGATCATTGCTGGCATTGATTACCGCATTGGGGCTGGAACCCACTTTTGGAAACCCTCTAAATGATTCCAGTAAGACAAATATCCAGTCAATGCCCAAATTAGAGCGGCTACTATCAGCACTGCTACACCAATTAGCCGCCAAGTTCGGTTGGTTTTCCAATAGAGAGTTGGTGCTGCAAAAATACCTCCTAAGCCAGTTAAAATAAAGCCGATTCCTGATAAAAGTGGTTGCTTTGTCATATTCAAGTTGATGATGCGGATACCCACTACGATCGCAACTGCACCAGCAAAGAAGCCATAAACTGCTATTGTCAACAAATCCCAACCTTGAGCAAGAGAAATCGCAGCTGCAATAAACAAGATTCCAAATAAGACACTTGTCTCACCGAAGGCAATGTTAAAGCTACCCATTACTGGCCAGGTGAAGCTCATGTGTAAACCAGTTGTTAAGGCTATAGCCCCAGTAATTCCGAATCCAGGAATCCACTGTCTCTGATTAGAACTATCTATACCACGATACACATAGTCAGCCAGTAGAAATAACCCGGCTACCATATTGATCAACATTAGTGTGATGTAGTCGATAAACACGATTAACCTCTTGATGCTTTTCTGGGTTGATATGAATTATGCCAAACACTATTACATTTCTAAATATTTAAAACCACAGATAAACACAGATTAACACCCAGAGAAAGCGTAGCAAAATTTAACTACTTTCCACTGGTATCCACCCCTTGGTAGACTATAGCGGACGTTCCACTTCGTAGTTAATGAAAGCCATAGTAAGTCCATACTTTGACGTTCATGGTCCGGCAAAATTCCTCTGGAGAGGGCACTTTATTGAACACCCTGATGTTGCACAAAGAGGTAATCAGATTCGTTTGGGGCTGGAAAAGGCGGAATGTGAGATAGTTTTAGCATCGCAGCCAGAACTTAACGAATCAATGCTGCGTGAATCAATCTTAGCGGTACAAGATCCTGCGTATGTTAACTATCTTGAGAGTGCTTGGGAACACTGGTCAAAAATGGAGAATGCGAGTACCGAGATTTTTCCCAACATTTCCTCAAACCGCCATCTGGCTCAATTCAACGAAAGTCCTGTGGCTCTGGCAGGATGGTACATTGCTGACGGCGCAGCACCAATCGGAGAATACACATGGCGAAACGCACTCGGAAGTGTATCTGCGGTTATTGAAGCAACTTCTGATCTGAAAGCAGGAGAGTTAGTTGTCTATGCCTTGTGTAGACCAAGTGGGCATCATGCTTGCCGGGATATGGCAATGGGTATGTGTTTTTTAAATAACGCTGCGATCGCCACACAAGAGCTTCGCACAAAGTTTTCCCGAATTGCAATTCTTGATATTGATATGCATCATGGTAACGGCACCCAGCAGATTTTTTATCAGCGCAGTGATGTTTTAACAATTTCGATTCACGGTAATCCCACCAACTTTTATCCTTTTTATACAGGCTTTGAAAACGAACGTGGCAGGGATAATGGAGAAGAATGTAACTTGAACATTCCCCTACCTCCTGGAACTAATGAGGCTTCTTATCTACAAGCCTTAGAGAAAGCCCTAGCTGTAGTGTCGTCGTTCAAGGCAGAAGCTTTGGTTGTAGCAACTGGCTTTGACACATTTAAATTAGATCCGCTCGGTTGTTTTGCTCTTGAGTCCACCTCTTACGATCAAATTGGCAGAAAGATTAAGTCACTTGGTTTGCCAACTCTTTTTGTCCAAGAAGGTGGCTACTTCGTTGAAGCCCTAAGTGAAAACGTTCGACAATTAGTCACAGGTTTTAAAAGTGTTTAAGATGGTATAATTTTAACTAAGCATACTTATTTGGATAAAATTTGTAGCAATTATTCTAAATACTTGTCTTTAGATTTGACAGGCTGATATATATAGAAATTATTGAGAATAGTGTCAATAATTTTGGAGTTGACACTTCGTTAACATTTGTAATCGAAATTTGGTAACCGCCCTTTGGTAGACTTAAAGACTGAAATAGCCAGATAAAGCGGCAGAAATTCAAGCAGTTGAGAGGGCAGACTCTGTGGAAAATACACTTGGGTTAGAGATTATTGAAGTAGTAGAGCAAGCCGCGATCGCATCCGCAAAGTGGATGGGTAAAGGCGAAAAAAACATCGCTGACCAAGTAGCTGTGGAAGCTATGCGGGAGCGGATGAATAAAATCTATATGCGGGGTCGCATTGTGATTGGAGAAGGCGAACGTGACGACGCGCCTATGTTATACATCGGGGAAGAAGTTGGTATTTGTACTCAACCAAATGCCGCAGCTCTCTGTAACCCTGATGAATTAATCGAAATTGATATCGCTGTTGACCCTTGTGAAGGTACGAACTTGGTAGCTTATGGGCAACCTGGTTCGATGGCTGTGTTGGCAATTTCTGAAAAGGGTGGATTATTTGCTGCTCCTGACTTTTACATGAAGAAGTTAGCAGCACCCCCCGCAGCTAAAGGCAAGGTAGACATCAACAAGTCAGCAACAGAAAACCTCAAGATTCTTTCTGAGTGTCTAGAGCGCTCTATTGAAGAACTTGTGGTCGTGGTTATGAAGCGCGAACGCCACAACGATTTAATTAAAGAAATCCGTGAGGCTGGAGCGAGAGTCGCCCTAATTTCAGACGGTGATGTGGGTGCAGCTATAAGCTGCGGTTTTGCTGGAACTAATATCCACGCGCTGATGGGTATCGGTGCGGCTCCTGAAGGTGTAATCTCAGCAGCAGCAATGCGTGCTTTAGGTGGACACTTCCAAGGTCAACTGATTTACGATCCCGCAGTAGTAAAAACAGGTCTGATTGGAGAAAGCAGAGAAGCTAATATTGATCGCTTAAAGTCTATGAATATCAATGACCCCGATAAGGTCTATGATGCTCATGAATTGGCATCTGGTAAAACTGTTCTGTTCGCTGCTAGCGGCATTACCAGTGGTAATCTGATGAATGGTGTACGTTTTTTCAACGGTGGAGCAAGAACTCAAAGCTTGGTAATTTCTAACCAGTCGAAAACTGCTCGATTTGTTGATACAATTCACATGTTTGGTGAACCCAAGACTCTCCAACTGAACTAATTTTTAGGGAATGGGGAATGGTAAAAGTAGAGGCGAAGCATTTGGAAATAAATCTTTCTACAAAATGGAAAAATATTCACCAAAATGCTTTACCCTTACAGTAGTTAGTAGTTAGTAGTTAGTGATTAATAGTTGTTTATTGCTGGGGATAACTACCAACCAATAAACAAAAATTCCCCATTCCCTATTCTCACTCAATGCCCTATTATCAACTACCAACTAGTAACTACGATTTAGCAAATGAATATAGCAGTGGTGGGGTTAAGTCATAAAACAGCCCCAGTAGAAGTCCGGGAAAAACTGAGCATTCCAGAACCACAAATTGAAAGTGCGATCGCTCAACTGGCCAGCTATCCCCATATTGACGAAGTTGCAATTCTTAGCACTTGTAACCGCTTAGAAATTTACATTGTTACCAGTGAAGCAGACCAAGGTATCCGGGAAGTAACGCAGTTTCTTGCGGAATACAGTAAATTACCCGTACTTTCTCTGCGACAACATTTATTTATGCTTTTACATGATGATGCAGTGATGCACGTTATGCGGGTAGCAGGTGGTTTAGATAGTCTGGTACTCGGAGAAGGTCAAATTCTGGCTCAGGTGAAAACTACTCACAAACTGGGACAGCAATATAACGGTATAAAAACCATTTTGAATCGATTATTTAAACAAGCGCTGACAGCTGGTAAGCGGGTTCGCACTGAAACTAGTATTGGTACTGGTGCTGTCTCTATTAGTTCGGCAGCTGTAGAGTTAGCGCAGATAAAAGTAGCAAATTTAGCAGCTTGCCGTGTGGTAATTTTAGGCGCTGGTAAAATGTCGCGCCTGCTGGTGCAACACCTAATTTCTAAGGGTGCTGTGCAAATTAGTATTGTAAATCGCTCACGCGATCGCGCTCAAGAATTAACAAAGCAGTTCCCTCAGCAACCGATCGAAATTCATCCGCTATCGGAAATGATGACTATAATTGCTAATAGCGATTTAGTATTTACAAGCACTTCAGCAACAGAGCCAATACTTGACCGTGCCAAGTTAGAAATGGTTTTAGAAGTTCAGCGCTCTTTAATGTTATTTGATATTTCTGTACCGCGTAATGTTCATGCGGATGTAAATGAACTGGAAAATGTGCAAGCATTTAATGTGGATGATTTGAAGGCAGTAGTAGCGCAAAACTACGAAAGCCGTCGAAAGATTGCACAGGAAGCAGAACGACTTTTAGAGGAAGAAGTGGAAGCTTTTGATATTTGGTGGCGCTCTCTTGAAACTGTTACGACTATTAGCTGTCTGCGAAATAAAGTCGAAACTATCCGCGAACAAGAGTTAGAAAAAGCTTTGTCGAGATTGGGTTCGGAATTTGCAGAAAAACATCAAGAGGTGATTGAAGCATTAACGCGGGGAATTGTCAATAAAATTTTACATGACCCGATGGTACAATTGCGATCGCAGCAAGATGTGGAAGCTAGACGGCGCTGTATGCAAACTCTGCAAATGCTGTTCAACCTGGATGCAGAGGAACAATTTAGTTAAATTTAACAACAAAATCCCCAGCTTCTGTGAGAATTTGGGGATCTGAGCTTTTCAATTAGATATACTTCTAATTAGATAGATGTCTAATTAGAAGTTAGTTATACAACCACAGCAATTTAACATCTTACTCCGCTTTTTTAAGGCAAAATCATAATAAAATTGCTTTGAATTTAGCTGCATCCTTAAAAGTTGCTTTAAGGAGCAATAGGCAAGTTTATAAAGGTGCTGTCTATAAAAGTACAGTCCCTTTTTGAGCATGATAATTGAAACCAATTATTTTGTACGAGCGCTGTTAATTAGGTTTTGTGGAGTTCCCCAAATCTTGATTTGTTTATCAAATCCACCACTGGCAAGAATTTTACCATCAGGACTAAAAGCGATCGCACTCACCCAGTCTGTATGTCCGCTCAGTGTATTTATTAACTCACCTGTAGTTAAATTCCATACTTTAATGCCATCTCTGCCAGCACTAGCAAGGGTTTGTCCATCGGGATTAATGGCGATCGCATTCACCCAGTTATTATGGCCTGTGAGGGTGCGGATTAATTCTCCAGTATTAATATTCCATAGTTTGACTGTGCGATCGCGGCTAGCAGTAGCTAATGTTTGTCCATCTGGTGTAAAAACCACACTACTAACAGCATTATCGTGAGCGACAAATTGACTGATTAATTTACCAGTACTCAAATTCCACAGCTTGATTACACCCTTATTATCACCACTAGCTAAGGTCTGCCCATCAGGACTAAGGGCTAGGGTATAAATCAAATTGTCAAAACGTACTAGAGTACCAAGCGGGCGCTGCTGTAGCAAATCCCAGATCCGAATCCCATCTAAAGCTCCACTGATAAGAACTTTACTATCAGGAGACACCACTAAAGATAATACGTTACTGGTATGTCCAACAAAAGAGCGGGTAAATTTAAAATTTTTCAGGTTCCAGAGGTTAATCGTGTTGTCATCACTACAGCTAGCGAGGGTTTGCCCATCTGGTGAAATCACTAAAGATTCTATAGCTGTTTGGTGTGCTTTATTAATATTCGCCAACTTTTTGCCATTTGCTAAGTTCCACAGGCGAATTACACCCTCGTTTTCTGCGCCTCCACTCACCAGAATTTTGCTATCTGGCGTGAAAGCGAGGGATTTAACGGTTCCGGTATGTCCTATGAGTGTGTAAAGTAGTTGGGCATTAGCAAAGCTGTTGGTAGTTTGGGAGTTTGGTGTTACCTCAATGGCAGCATGAGCTTCATGAATATAAAACCCTTGCCAGGTAGTCACTGGAAGGGCAACAGCTGCCATAAACGCCAGGATAATATACGGGCGTAGAAAATTACCCCCACCTCTTCCCTCACTACTCACTCTTTTTCCTCACTTTTATAAATATGGTTACTCAAATCAATTTTGCAGAGTTATTTAAGTAATAACTCTGCACTTCCTAGAGAGGTGGTTTTTTCTTAGAAACGCTTAACATTGGTAAAGGCGCACTAGAAGAACGAGAGGGTAAATAGTGTTGCACTACAGGTTCCTCTGGTAGAGGACGACGCTGCTGCAAACGCCACAACTTAAAAGCTAGCGCTATCCCTGTTGTTCCCAAACCAAAAGCGAACAACGACCAGCTATCATTCAGTCCACCAATCAGGGCATCTATAGCGCCCATCGTCATCAATACACTGATTAGTGGCTCTTTTCGGTAGGTTGACTTCAAAAAACGAGGTAATACAGCATTCATCACAGCTTGGTTGGTTCCAGTTCACCTTTTGTGTATATTTAGCAAGAATACCTCACCCGTAATTTGCCTTTCTCATTCAAGGCAGATACAAATTATGATTTTCTTTAGTACGGGAGGAAGTGGACTCATTAATCGCCTTGTATATATTAGTAGAGTGTGGCGGAACTTTGCCTACGTTTAACTATGGGATTTTACCCCTTGTCAAGTCTTGTTAATTGACATAGTAGCTGGATTCCACCCTACTGTACTAGTTGCAAGTCTATAATATTTCTATAACTAATAAATATTTCTATTCCTCTCTTGCTTACATTCTAGGGCAATAATTTACGAATAAGTCTAATTAAAGGATCTAGGGTGAAGTCCTTAGCTATCAATTGTTAAAGTCAAAACCAACTGGTTGTTCCAGCTGGTTGAAACTCTTTTAATTACTAGCTTACAACTTCTACCTTGTGCTTGTTAGTGGCACTACTTCAGACCCAGCCATGATAGCACCCCTTGATTGGTGACGTATTCAATCACCAGCAGCAAAGCGAAGCCAATCATTGCCGCTCGACCATTCAACCGTTCAGCATATTCGTTAAAGCCAAACTTAGGCTCCTCTAATTTAGGTGTAATCGTTGGTTGTGTTTGTGTCATTTTTAAAAAACCTTTTTTCGGCAAACGGGACTTGATATTAGACTTTGCAGCAGTTGTCGAAGATAAGCGGCAAAAGTTAAAGGAATAGACTTGTTCTTTTACCCTTAACTTTTACCTTTGACTTGGTAGCTTATCTGACTTTTCAGGGTGGAAAACCTCACTTCTATTCTCTGTTCTTTTAAGGAGAGAGACTTTGAATTTTCCCCTTCCCCATTGATAAGGGAGTCAGGAAGTTAGATTTTTCTTGGGCTTTTCCAGATAACGTGAAAAGTTAAGGTAGCTTAAAAGCTGATTGCAGTACTTGAATGTCAAGATGACTTGATAAATTCAGCAAAAGCTTCCTAGTAGGGAGCTATACAATCGGTCTTTTAATAAATTGTTACTATTCTTTATATATTGTATAAATACTGGGGCAATAGTCAAGGGTAAGAGTTTGGAGCTACTCAGATTAAATTGAGAAACTTAGGACACAGATTAATTATCTCTAATACAGCTATCTGTAATAGACCAGTCGTAAGACAAAAGTAGCAAGCTTGAAATTCGCAGGCTACAGTTAAACAAAAAAATTATCAGAGGCGATATATGGAAATTGGCGTTCCCAAGGAAAATAAAGATCAAGAATTTCGGGTAGGTTTAAGTCCTTCTAGTGTGCGGGTACTGCGAGAAAATGGTCATAGCATCTTTGTCGAGACGCAAGCAGGTAATGGTGCTGGATTTTCAGATGACGACTACAGAAGTGCTGGAGCCGAAATTGTCCCTACATCAGAAACGGCTTGGAATCGGGAATTAGTTGTTAAAGTCAAAGAGCCTCTGACATCTGAGTATAAATTTTTGCAGAAAGGGCAGATATTATTTACTTATTTACATTTAGCAGCCGATCGCAAATTGACAGAGCATTTAATTGATTGTGGCACAACTGCGATCGCCTACGAAACTGTAGAACAACCTGGTGCAAACAGACTACCCTTGCTCACTCCCATGAGTGTTATTGCCGGTCGGCTAGCAGTACAATTTGGGGCGAGATTCCTAGAACGTCAGCAAGGTGGTAGAGGAGTTCTTTTAGGTGGTGTACCTGGAGTCCAACCTGGTAAAGTAGTAATTTTAGGTGGCGGCGTTGTCGGTACAGAAGCAGCTAAAATTGCTGTGGGCATGGGTGCTAGCGTCCAGATTTTAGATGTGAGTGTCGAGCGTTTATCTTATTTAGAAACCTTGTTTGGCTCTAGAGTCGAATTGGTTTACAGCAACTCTGCTCATATTGAAGCCGCACTCATTGAAGCCGATTTGCTCATCGGTGCAGTTTTAGTACTGGGACGGAGAGCGCCAATATTAGTATCCCGCGAATTGGTCAAACAAATGCGTCCTGGTTCTGTAATAGTTGATGTAGCCGTTGACCAAGGTGGTTGCATAGAAACTTTACACCCTACATCCCACACCAATCCAGTATACGTTGAAGAGGGTGTGGTGCATTATGGCGTTCCCAATATGCCAGGAGCAGTACCTTGGACAGCAACCCAGGCACTCAATAATAGTACATTACCTTATGTAGTCCAGTTGGCGAATTTGGGAATTAAGGCACTGGAAGTTAACCCAGCATTAGCTAAGGGTGTGAATGTGCAGAACCATCGCTTAGTGCATCCTGCTGTACAAGAGGTATTCCCTGATTTGGTAAATTAAGGCGTGCAAAGATTAGGCGATCAGTAATTAGACTAATTTTCTTGCCAAATGCGCGGATGGGTAGGTGTACAAAATGATAAGGAGCAAAAAAGGCTGTACGCTCCATGTATACAAGACTTTCAGGGCAATGGTACTTTTAAACCATCCGCGCACCTTATAAGGACTAGGTTTCAGCGATTTGCATGTTGTTATACAACTATTCCTTGTGCTATGATTCGTTCATTCGCGCAACTGCACCTTGAAAACCAAATACAACAGGGCTTTCAAACCCCAGCGATTGCAATTCAATAAAATCCCTATTAGGGATTGAAACGTATCACCACTTGGCAATGAAAGATATGTAGAGATATTGCAATTCAATAAAATCCCTATTAGGGATTGAAACAACAGGAGGCGCGATCGCTTGCCGTAATATTTCACATTGCAATTCAATAAAATCCCTATTAGGGATTGAAACTTTATAATGCTTACGAATCATTAAGTAAAGCTTCATTGCAATTCAATAAAATCCCTATTAGGGATTGAAACCCATCTATAGTGTAATCCCTAGAAAACACTGCTTATTGCAATTCAATAAAATCCCTATTAGGGATTGAAACTAAATACTTCTTCTATAACTGATTCCATAGAGCAATTGCAATTCAATAAAATCCCTATTAGGGATTGAAACAAAAGGATTGACATGGTAAGGGCAAAAAGCGCAATTGCAATTCAATAAAATCCCTATTAGGGATTGAAACTTCGCCTATTTCATTTCTAATTTGATAAATAGGAAATTGCAATTCAATAAAATCCCTATTAAGGATACTAACATTGCGATCGCCCACTTTATTTACGTAGAAAATAATAATTTTAATTGTTATATTTGACATAGATTTTCTGGTTAAATCTATTTTTTAAAGCATCACTAAACTACCATCCACTTCTTCTTCAAGTTCATAACCATTAGCCAGTTTTTCAATGGCTTGGTCAATCATTGCCAAACCCTGATCTACCTTTTCAACCAAACTTAGCTGTCCTCGGAGTTCGGCAGCACCAACGAAACCTTTAGCATACCAAGTCATGTGCTTACGGGCTTGACGTACACCGCGATCGCCTTTATATTCCCATAAGGCTTGTAAATGATCTCTTGCACATTCCAAGCGCTGAATCGGGGTTGGTGACGGTAATATTTCCCCAGTTTTTAAAAAGCGATCAATTTCTCCCACCAAAAACGGATAACCCAAAGTTCCACGGGAACACATCACACCATCAGCGCCAGTTTGTTCTAAACATTTCACCGCTGCTTCAACGGAAAAAATATCTCCGTTCCCAATCACTGGGATAGAAAGCACTTCTTTCACACGGGCAATCCATTCCCAACGGGCATTGCCATTGTATCCTTGGGCGCGAGTGCGTCCGTGGACTGTGATCATTTTCGCCCCTGCATCTTCCATCCGCTTGGCAAAGTCGAGAATAGTAATTTCGTTATCATTCCAGCCAATCCGGGTTTTTACTGTCACAGGCACATCAACAGCTTTTACCACTTCCCGCACAATTGCCTCTGCTACTTCTGGTTGCCGCAACAACGAAGAACCACCACCATTTTTAGTGATTTTATTTACCGGACAACCCATATTAATATCAACAGTATCAGCACCTTCGGCAACTGCCTTTATTGCTGCTTCTGCTAAGAAATCTGGACGGCAATCAAATAATTGAACGCTAATTGGGCGCTCATTTGGGTCTACCTTTATGATTTTGGGTAACTGCTTGACATAATGCAACCCTGTAGCATTCACCATTTCGGTATACATCATCGAATCTGGCGCATAGCGACGCACAATCCGGCGAAATACCATATCTGTCACCCCAGATAGAGGGGATTGAAGAACCCGACTTTTTACCTCAAACGAGCCAATTTTGAGGGGTTGGGAAAGTCTAGCTTGGAGAATGGGAGAGAGCGAAATCATATAAAAAATAAAAAATTAATGGTAGTGGAAAATAGCAGAAATATTTAGAGGTATCTGCGATGGGGGTAATTGTAGGTTACGTATCCTGACTTGGAGGCTGTTTTTGCATTTCTTGTTGAATATCTTCTAGGCTCAAACCTAACTCTTTCGCTGTTTCTTCAAAACTCAATCCCAATTTCAACAACAAAGGGATCATTCTAAACTTTTCTTCACGCGCTCCTTCTTGTTTGCCTTCTTGCTTACCTTCTTGCTTGCCTTCTTGCTTGCCTTCTTGATAAACTCGTGTTTGTTTCAAATCGCTTAACCCAAACATACCTTCAATCTCCTCTCGACTCATTGTCGGAAACTTGTAAACCAAAATTGTCTCTATTAATTCTAATAACTGCCGCCGTTGTGGTTCAATATTGATTTCTTGCTGGGTTCTCTCTATTAACTGCCTAGCAGATGTAATTGCTGTCTCCTCTTCATCGACCACTAATTTCATCGTAGCAATTCCAATTGGTAATGATGCAGTTTCACCTAATTCATTAAGATAAATGCGACTAACGCGCCCACTTGTGAAAAATTCACTGTAATTTCTGATATCTGCTGTATCTAAACTGCGATTGGGATAGATAACTACTCCTCGCCAATAATTTTTAGGGTATCGGCTCAATAAGTAGGGGTAGCGCAAGAAAATTATGATCTTAGAGGTCGCGGCATTATAGAATATGACACATGACGCAAAAGCAGTTGA
>NZ_JBALBZ010000098.1:0-1717 GCF_036919495.1 Nostoc sp. | reverse complement strand
TCGGTGGCGAGCGATCGCAGTAAAGCACGGCGTTGATCGGCTGGTTTACTGAGTTTTTTGACGCGACAACGGTGACGCATAATTATGCACTATGAGTTATGAACGGTTTTTCTTAAGGGTGTTTAGAGCCTCTTTCCATTGGCAGGGTGATGCCCAAGCGTCGCTGCAAAGCTTCCACGACTTCTTCTGCTGATTTCTGCCCAAAGTTCTTAATTTCTAAGAGGTCTTCTTGGGTATAATCCAACAAATCTGCCACAGAGTTAACTTGTGCCCGTTTAAGACAGTTATATGCCCGTACAGAAAGTTGCAACTCTTCAATAGGTATCTGGGCAGTTGGATCGTCTGGAATCTCTGAACCTGTGTCTGTTGGTTCTAGGGAGATGTCTTTCAACGGGTTGAATAAATCTACCAAGATCCCAGCGGCCGAAGATAGTGCTTCTTGGGGAGAAATACTGCCATTTGTCCAAACTTCCAACAGTAGTCGGTCTTTTGGAATCAAGCCTTCCCCACGAGATTCTTCAACACTGTAGTTGACTTTTCGCACCGGCATAAATATTGAGTCGATTTGGAGAAAATCCAGCGATGTGGCTTCCTCACGTCCTCGCTCTACAGTGCGATAGCCTTTACCTTTCTCAATCCGAAATTCCATTTCCAGCTTTCCACCCTCAGCGATGGTGGCTACGTACTGGGTCGGATCGATGACTTCTACTTCACTGGGCAAATCAAAATGCGCCGCAGTGATTGTTGTTGGCCCGCTAACGAGTAACCTACCAATTTGGGGCTGCGAGGAATAGTTTTTTAGGATAACTTCCTTCATTCTCATGAGGATTTCCAGCACATCTTCCCGCACGCCAGGAACTGTAGCAAACTCGTGTGAAACGCCTGCAATCCGCACTGCTGTAACTGCTGTACCTTCTAGGTTGGAGAGTAAAACTCGCCGCAGTGCATTGCCAACCGTTGTTCCTTGACCACGATCTAGAGGTTCCAGAACAAATTTACTGTAATGGTTCCGACTTTCTTCAGTATTAGACTCTACACATTCAATCTGAAACTGCGCCACGGATGAGCCTCCCTTTTTCTAAGGTGCTGCTAGCAGACAAATCAATTGCCTCCCGAATTGAATTTATGTCCTGTAGATTACAGGTATATCAAACTATTACTATAAAATTATGGTATAGTTTGACACTCCCATTTAACTTGCAGGCGCTAAGATATTTTGGGTTTCCGAAGTTTAACAGCTTTCTCTCTGAGAAATCTGACGCACTTTTGGTCACCCAAGCTTTCAAACAATGAGAATTTCCACCTTAGAAGCCCAACTGACTATTTAAGTAATTTTACTTACTTAAATTGTAGCTTCTCGCCCTCAATGCCCAAGTCTTGGTGTTTAAACTCGACGGCGCTTGGGTGGACGGCAACCATTGTGAGGAATGGGGGTAATATCTCGAATGAGTGTAATTTCCAGCCCTGCTCCTTGAAGTGCCCGGATAGCGGTTTCTCTACCTGCTCCTGGCCCACTGACCATTACCTCAATTTGGCGCATTCCTTGATCAATGGCTCTACGGGCTGCACTTTCAGCGGCAGTTTGCGCTGCAAAGGGAGTTCCCTTTTTTGCTCCCTTAAAACCGCTAGAACCAGCACTAGCCCAGGAGATGACATCTCCATTTTGATCGGTAATGGTGACAATGCTATTGTTGAAAGTAGACTGGATGTAGGCCAT
>NZ_JBALBZ010000097.1:0-30178 GCF_036919495.1 Nostoc sp. | reverse complement strand
TGAAGCTACAGAATATTTGGCGCTGCGAATTGAGGCTTCTGCAAAGGTGGATGGAGCTATAGAGAAAGGTTGGACTGATGAGCCATCGCTTACAGCAATGAGTGGTGCTTTACGAGAATGGAGTCAGCACCCAGATGGATTTTTTGCTGCTGCTTGGTGTGAAGTTGTGGGATGGAAAGGTTAGATTAACCCAAGATTTTCTAGAGAATTTGTAACAAAAATTTGCGTGTTCTTTCTTTTTTGGGGTTGCTGCAAAATGCGTCAGCTTAATTTAAAATGCTGCCACCATGCTTGATTTAGAAATACATTCATTAAATCTAGAAGAAAATCTTAAAATTGCTATATCCTTCACTGACTAAGATTTTTAAAATAGTGATTTTCGCTTCTTTAATAATGAGCAAGAGTTCTTCATAAAATATAATTCATAGCGCCAAACTATTACCTCTTTTTTCTCTCTTCAATCCCCTGTGCCCCATGCCCAATATCCTAATTGCATACTTCTATGCGATCGCAAGTAGCCAAACCAACCTAAACAGCTACCCCTAGCAGGTTAAACTAGGTCTGGTAACAACTGCTCCACGTTCCTTATGAGGCTTTTATGGGAGCTAACCTCAAACAGATTGCCAACTATTTAGACAACCTTGGTTGGGATTACCGTTTTGAAGAAGAAGAAGACCGAATTATAACAGGTGTAGAGGCTGATAACTTAGAAGATTTTCTAATAGTTGTCCAACTGGATGAAGAGGGAAAATTTTTCCGGGTATTTGCCCCTCAAGTTCTGACAGGAATTCAAGAGCATCCTTACAAGGCAGTTATCTTACAGACAATGCTTGCCATTTCCTGGGAAACTAAAATGTTGCAATGGGAGTATGACCCATCTGATGGCGAAATTCGTGCCATTATTGAGTTTCCTTTAGAAGACTCGATTCTCACAGAAAAACAATTTCACCGTTGTCTGAGTGGATTAATTCAGATTGTGGATAGCATAGCGATACCTCGCCTGAAAGAAGTTATGGTAACAGGTTTTGATCCGGGGAATATAGAACTTGGGGAAAGACTGTTACTCAGTATCCAAGAAGAAGCTCCAGGATTGCTAGATTTGCTGGAAAAGGCAATGGAAGCGCGAAAAAAGCGAGGAAGTTTTAAGGGCGAGTGAGACGGATCATCACTTAAATCGCTATACTCCAAAGTGATACCCTCACTATATACTGAAATTTTCTGGGGCTGGATATTATGACATCCTATGCAACCTCCTCTGCCAAAGCGGAAATGAGTGAACTACGGCGGTTGAAAGGCTTACTACCGCCAGAATTACAGAGCTGGGTCACGGTTGAAGGCACAACTGAGGTCAATCCACCCCTGGTTCGTTGCGAAGAAATTGGTAAAGACCAGGTAGAAATTCAAATTGACTTGGTGAAATGGGATGCCCTCGCAATGGATCAGCGTAATCTGCTGTTCTGGCATGAAGTTGCTCGCGTTCAAAATGACACAATTCCTAAAGATGGTTGGGAAATGGCAGCACTAGCCATCGGTTTAGGTGGTGCTGTAGGCGAATTGTGGGTACAAGATGGATTGCTTCTGGTGTTAGCTTTGTCGCTGTGTGGCGTGTCAGGCTGGCGATTGTACCAAAAGAATAGTGGAGAAAAGCAACTGAGAGAATTGCTTAATGCAGATGAGAAAGCGATCGCTTTGGCAACTCGGTTTGGTTATAGCCTCCCCAATGCCTACAAGAGTCTAGGTAGCGCCTTGAAAACCCTGATTGACAATACTCCTAGTAAGCGCCAACGGTCGAAGTACGAAGCAAGGCTCTCTGCCCTTAAACGCAGTGCTAATAAGGCAAAAGCTAAATCCAAAACTCCAGACGAGGGCGGGTTGTAATTAGTTAGGAGTTAGGAGTTAGGAGTTATGAGTTATGAGTGAACTTCAAACTCCTTACTGTTTTCTTTATTAACAGCCTCCGAGTGGGAATGCCTACTAAGGGGGCTGCTGCCTCCCTGATTAGCAGCAGCAATGACGATTTCATAAAATCTTACTTTTTTCTTGACTACATCTTTATCAAACTCAAATTTTACAGTTGGTTCAGCATTTTATGCGTCTGAGGGATCACACGTACATGCCTGAGAAAGCCCTTCATCAAAGCTTGCCACGTTAAAACTTGATCGGCCGTAGGGGCAAACACAGGTATTGAGGAGAATTGTTCAGATACTGCTAAAGGCGTAATAGGTTGTAAAAATACTGAGATATCTGGACTAACCTCTGCCACCAGCAAAGCTGAACGTTCTAACTCGGCTGGATCTGTGTTTTGAGACACAATTATCTTGACAAAAACATTTAAATATGAATCATGACATAATTGGAGAAATTTAGCATGTTCTTGCCAATGACTTTCGCCGCTAACACTGGGCAATTTTAAATCCATACCTACAGAGTCTAAGTAAGGGAGAATCATTGCTAGTTGTTCTGGGCGATGTCCGCCAGTTTCTAAGTATATAGGTAGACCAGTAATAGCTCGCACTTCGGGTAGAAACTGGGTTAAAAATGGGGCATGAAGAAGTGGTTCGCCTCCAGTTAAGCTAATGCTATCGTGTAGAGAAGGTACATTTTGTCGTTCCACCCATTCAGTTAGTATGGGTAAAGAAACAGGGTTAGAGTGGATTTCAAAGTCGCGCAATCCAGGCGATCGCTCTATCCGACAACTAGCAGGTGCATTCCAAGTATGGGCACTATCACAAAACTGACAGCGCAAATCACACAAAGCAAAACGAATAAATATCTGACGCGTCCCTACATTTAGTCCTTCCCCTTGAATGGCAGAAAAGATTTCAATCAGGCGTGCGGTAGGTGTAACCGTATTTTTAGCAGTCATTTGATGAGAGCAACGCGATCGCGCTGCGGCGGCACAACAACAAGGATTTTTTTTTGGCTTCTTGTTCTATTGTGAATCGTCGCTAGCGATCTCCAATCTCAGCCCCGATAAATCGCAATTAGTCCTTATTACTACTGATTCCAATATTAGGTTAGGTAATTTTATAGGACAAAATAATGTTTGGGAGATTACATTATACATGGCAACGAAAGTGCAGAGCTTCATGACTAGCCAACCGACAGACGTCGATTTTCCAGTGAATTCCCTAAATGACACGGCTATAGTGCAGATGCCTAAGCGGTTGAGCGTGCTGGAGGCTTTAGGCTTTAAGCAAACCTGCCAAAGCTTAATCCAGCCCAATTCACATCCCAAACAAATTATCATTGACTTTCACCAAACTACTTTTATGGATAGTAGTGGCTTAGGTGCCCTGATCAGTAATTTTAAATACGCCCAGACTCAAGGGATTACATTAACATTGCGGAATGTAACACCTCAAATAATGGCAGTCCTAAAACTCACCGGATTAGATCAGGTTTTTCCCTTAGAGCTTGTAGATGATGGGCCGTTAATAAAAGAAGAAGACTTAGTAGATAATCGCAAGACAACTTCCCGCAAAGTAGAGCAGTTACCCACTACTCACCCTTCTGTGGCATCTTGGATGAAACGGTTGTTAGACATTGTGGGGTCTGTGGTCGGTTTATTAATTACAGGAGTTTTATTTATTCCGATTGCGATCGCTATTCAAATTAATGATCCCGGTCCCATTTTCTTTAGTCAAATTCGTTGTGGTTGGATGGGAAAACAGTTTAAGATTTGGAAATTCCGCTCTATGTGTGTGGATGCGGAAGCGAAAAAATCCCAAGTTCAAAACCAAGTGGAAGGTGCTTTTTTCAAAAATGAGAATGACCCTAGAATTATCAAAATAGGGCGCTTTTTACGGCGAACTAGTCTTGATGAATTACCCCAATTTTGGAACGTCCTCAAAGGAGAAATGAGTTTAGTAGGCACTCGACCACCTACACCCGATGAAGTGGAGCGCTACGAAGTACCAGAGTGGCAACGTTTAGATGTTAAACCCGGTATGACTGGCGAATGGCAAGTAAATGGACGGTCTACAGTCCGTAGTTTTGAAGATGTAATTCGTCTGGATTTGCAGTATCAAAAAAATTGGAGTTTAGTGTACGATTTAAAGCTAATTTTCAAAACTATAGCTATTCTGTTTAATAGAAACAGTGGTGCTATTTAGCTAACTACCCTTATTCACAATTTTTTGATAACTCCTAATCACAATAATTGTTAGATACACCCAAGCCTTAATTAGGCTTGGGTAAATTTTAGGTTTACCTACAGCTAATTTTAGAAATCTAAAATCTAAAATTTGGTAATCTTCTGCATTAGATTATGCCACTGCTTTCTGAATACCAACAACTTCAATCTGCTGTGCTTCTGGTAACAAACGCTTTATGCCTTGCTTAACAAACCCCTGCAAAAAACCAATCTGCTGATTTTGCTGAAATACCTTTTGTAAGGTTTGTCGCAAATTCTCCAAATTTAAACCAGTCCCAGAATCTATTGCTATTTCCTGCTGTTGGAAATACTCAACTAGACTTAAGCCTGCTACTCTAGTAAGATAAGCTGCACTTACTCCCTGCACTACGCCACCAGCAACAAAGGTAACGGCATTACTTTTTAGAACACTACTAATAGCATTCGTAGAAAGTTCAACTAAACCCAGTTTCAGCATCAAACTTCCCATTGTTCCAGCTACAGTTTGCGCCTGTTCCAAGGAAAATTTCTGCTGATAGATATTACCCAAATCCATTACCATCTGAGCGTTAATTGCCGCAGTCGCTAGGATATCAAGGGCTGGGACTGGATTAGCAAAGGCAGCAGCAGCAGCTATCCATTGATATTGTTCAATAATTGGGGTGGCGCGATCGCGTCTAGTTCCATTCAACCAATTTTTCGCCTCAGCTTTCAACAACCCAGCTTTTCTCATGGTTGTTACCCAAACTAGCCGTTGTCCTTGCTGTACCAAAACTTCACCCAACTGTTGCGTCAACTGCTGGATATTTGGTGCTGGCTGTTCCATCCACTCTTGCACAGAACCATCAGCCTCATGCTTTCGGACTTTGATGGGAATGGGAGAGGCCGCAGTTGCAACTACATTTCCCTGCATTCGCTGTTTTAATGACAGCAAAATGCTGGCGCTTTCATCAGCTAAATACTGGTCTTGTTTGTTCAAAACCAGGATTGTGGGCTGATTTACTGCTTTTAGCTGCTGTAAGGCTTGAAATTCTGAGTCTGTCAAATCACCGTTTGTCAAGAACAGAACAAAATCAGATTTTGCTACTTCTGCTAAAACAGCTGCATCTGAATTGTCACCTACTTCTCTAAATAAAGGTGCTGTTTCTTCTAGAGACACCAAATTTCGTGTCTCGACATTTTCCTTTAGCACTTTAATTAAAGTGCTTTTACCCACGGATTTACCGCCAGTTACAGCAACTTTAATTTCTTGTCTGTCTAACTCCAACAACAATTGGGCAACTTGTTCTTTAAGTGTCTCTAATGCTGTGTGGTTTTTTGATTCTTGTGCCAGTTGGTTAATTACAGTTTCAGTTTTAGCGATCGCACTTTCTACAGTAACCCGATCCACTACCATACTATCTAGCTGCTCTAAACTGTCTTTCGCGCGATTTTTTTGGAATAACCACAAACCACCGCCTACAGCTAAGGCACTTAATAAACCAAACTCACCCACCTGCACTATAGAATCGTGCCAACTGTCCAACATCCACAGAGAAAAGGACAGTCCCAATCCTCCTACTAAAATTGGTCGCTGCAACTTCACAACCATGATTCTTTGCGCCTTTTAGATGGCTATTTCTTCCAGAATAGATCAAAATAAAACAAAAACCCTGCAATCTTTACCGACTGTAGGGTTTTTATTTTATCTTTTATTTGGTGGCGGGAAGTGGATTTGAACCACTGACCTTCGGGTTATGAGCCCGACGAGCTACCAGGCTGCTCTATCCCGCGTCGCTCTTGACTTTTTTATCATAACCTATAGTCAAGAGTTTGGCAACTACAAAAATGATAATTCTCCAATGACTTCTAAACGCTTGTATTTTCCCAAGGTGACAAACTTTTCTGAGAGGCTTTCGGCGGCGCTGGGACTAATCCAACCCATTTGCTGGAGTAAGTGAATAGCCACGGCATATTTTGCTCGTTTTGCCCCATCCATAACTTTGATTGCCAATCCCAAGCCTTCGCCGAGTCTACCAATGCACTGCACTCCTTCGGCACCAGTTTTACTGACGAGTTCCCCTGGAGTTAAGCGCATCAGTTCCGTATCAAATTCTCCATCTCCTGCTACCATTGCGGGATGATGAGTCATAGCCCGGACAATGCGCTCCATATCCAGATTGGTGCTAGAGGCTAACAGTGCATATAAAGATGCCATGTGACCGAGTTGCATCAGATAAGTTGGTGCGCCACAGTCATCATGAGCGCTGATAAATTCTTCAGCTGGCATTCGCAGCAATTCTGCTACTTTGCCCAAAATCAACTGCTGTACTGGGTGCTTGCGATCCAAATAGTTATTCAAGGGCCAACGCCGTTGCTGACAAACAGCTAACATTCCCGCATGTTTACCAGAGCAATTGTATTCCAGAGGACTGTGCTTACCTTCAGGAATTGGACACTGGAGTATAGTCGGGTCAAGATCGGCCCGCCAAAGGATGTTAAATACCTGTCGGACTTGATCTATTCTTCCTTTATGGGAACTTGTAATAATTGCTAAGTCGCGATCGCTGAGGTCATAGCGTTCCAGTGTACCTGTGGTGGTGACTGCGAGTGCCTGAAATGGTTTGAGCGCTGAACGGATAAATGCAGCAGTTTCAGAATTTCCGGCGACGGTTAGAACCCGTCCTCGTTCGTCGCATACAACAGCCTGGACTATATGCCTGGATTCAATAATACCTTCCCGCAGCAACCGGACTTCCAGTGCTGTGGCTTGAGTTCGTTTTCCCATTGTCATGGGTTTATATTTATTACCTTTTTTTAGTTAGGAGTTAGGAGCGGAGCCGGAGACGCTACGCCTCCGGTTAAGAGTTATGAATTATTAACTAATTACTCCTAACTCCTAACTCCTAACTTTTAAAACAAATGCCAAACTATAGTACCAATAACGTACATTCCCGCCAACCCAGCAATGGTAAATTGTAACCGCCGCAGAATAGGTTTAATTTCGTATGCGACAATCAAGCGATCGCGGTTGAGGATTTCCTGTGGCTTTGTCCAAGTTTGTCCGTCGTACCAGCCTGACTCTTCATAAAAGACTGTGGGACTACAAAGGCGATCGCACACGTAGAACCAGCCTAAGTACAACCTTACCAGTGCTAGCACTACGCCAACACTCGCGGCGGCCGCACCACAGAGGATAAAATGTGCAATATACTTGTTCGGAGGAAAACTTGCTGCTGCCACAGGCCCTGCGACCAGCCAAGATAAACCCCAAATCCAAGCTATTTTCGTGATATACTCGCGCAAATCTAAAGTGCTATCACGAAACAGCCAGGAATTTTTTAACTCTTCGTACTCATTAAGCGGTTGTTGGTCTATAGGAACTGGGCAATTTGAAACCGAAGACCTAATCATGTTGGCTTACCCTCACCCTCATCAGATTCTGGAAGGGAAATACGCTCTGCATGAATCCAGAACGCTTCTAAATTATAAAACTCCCGTTCCTTGGGCATCATGATGTGAACGATCACATCACCGTAGTCTTGTAGTACCCAACTCCCCTCTACTTTTCCTTCTGTCCTTATGGGACGCCGTTGCAACTCAGTTTCAACTTTTCCTTCAATTGCTTGAGCGATCGCCCTGACTTGTACTTTAGAATAGCCAGTCATCATCACAAAGTAATCAGCTAGGTAAGATACTTCTGCTACTTTGAGCAATATAATTTCACCCGCTTTGCGGTCTGATCCAGCAACGGCTATCGTTGCAGCTAATTTTCCGCTCTCCTCTTCGGTATGGGCATGGCTCTTTGCCACACTCTTCGTCAGTGAGACAGATTGTAATGGGAAATTTCCTTGGAAATAATCAGTCATTAAACCTCATGTGCTTTCTTTTGAAACAATTGTTTACATTTACTTACAAATCACAAACAATTGATCTGAAAATGTGTCAATAGGTTTTTTTGAATACTAACAAAAAAACGGGTGTCTATGGGAGCTAGTACCGCAAGGTGCAAGTCAAAAGGAGCCAGTGCGTTGCGCGGCTTAAGGGCGTTGAAGTAACTGGCTCTCAAAAGTCAAAACTCAAAAGGCTTTAATATTAGGCTTTTTGGCTGTAATGAAATGGTAGGTTTATTGCCGCCGATCTGTCGTAGTTTAATAATTGACTGCTTAGATTTTGACATCAGCAATCAGCAGTTGCGGATGGCTATTGTTGTAGAAACCAATAAATGGAAATTTAGTATTGAGCGATCGCGTCCGTCTGAGCTTCGTAAGCAATTTTACTGGGAAAGATAAATTAAAAGTGCGCTTACAAGCAAGGAACACACCAGCATTATGATGATGAAAATGAGGTGGACGTAGATGAGCTAGAGTACATATTTCTACTAGGTAAACGAACCCACATGACTTTCTACGAGTTGGCAGGAGGAATAGGCGACATTGTTCCTAGTGTCAATCCTATTTTTAGCGGTAGTGATGACGGATCAATTTCTACATTTGGACGATAAAATTCCATTCGCCGACAAGGTAGTGGCGCAGGTATCGGTATTTCTCACAATTTGAATAATGCTCTGAATTTGTCATTGAAATATATCAGCAGCAATGCAGCTAATTCAGAGAAGGGGATTCTTGCTAGCCCTTATGGAGCGATCGCTCAACTAACCCTTGAACCAACTAAAACAACATCACTCAGCATTACCTATATTCACTCTCATAACAACTTGAAGATAGTAACTGGAAGTGAATTAACCAGCGATCCATTTAATGATCAAGCAAATGCGATCGTTGGTAATTCATTTGGTGCAAAAGCTGCTTGGCAACCTTTGTGTAATCTAACCCCACTGCTGTAAATTAAACTTCTTGTTTGGTAATTATTGTGGACTGAATTGCTCCATGTTCTGCCGTCAATGAGTAACACAACGACTCATACTGATTTAAAGCTTGCTCAAAAGCATAGTTATCAACGGCATATTGGCGACTTTTATAACCCAGAGTTTTGACTTTTTCGGGGTTTTGATACAAATCTAAAATTGCCATTGCTAAAGCTTGGGGATCTTCTGGAGGAACGATAACTCCGCCGCCACTTTGCTTGATAGCTTTTGCTGCCGTACCATTATCGGGGACAGAAGCAACCAAAGCTCGTCCACTGGCAAGTAGCACTTGAATTTTTGACGGCATATTGAAGGATACAACATTTTTCTTTTGCACCACTAAACCAACATCAGCAGCTGCCAACATTTGTGGCAAAGATTTGCGGGGTTGAAATGGCAGTAGCAAAACATTATCTGCGCCGCAGTCTAGACATTCCTGCTGCAATCGCTGTAAACCTTTTGCTTCTCCAACGATGACAAAAACAATATCTGGAATATGGCGTAATGCAGAAGCAGCTTTAACAACGCTTTCTAAGCCTTGGGTTAGGGCAATGTTGCCAGAATAAAGTACTACAAATTTTCCATTCAGGTTATGTGCGGCGCGGAAAGGGTTATTTTCTTTAGACAAAGGGCGGATAAAATTGACATCAACCCAGTTGGGAATTTGCACAATTTTGTCAGCTTCTACGCCCTTAGCTCGCAAATTGTCCACAAACCCATCGGCGATAACGCTAATTTTACTGGCAGTGTGGTAAGCAAATTTTTCCAACACTGTAAATAATTTTATAAGTAATTTATTTTTCAGTAGACCGACATGGACGGCTGCTTCTGGTAATATATCTTGTAGATTTAAGATCACAGGACAAGCACGTAACCACCCTAAAAGAGCAACTGGTACACAGCTTGGCAAGGATGGCGATGTTGAGAGAATAACATCTGGACGCCAACCGACGAGGGCGGGCACAAAACTAGTGACAACGAAACTAGCATCTAGTAACACCCGATCTAATAGATTGGGTTGGGGACGAATCCAAACGTAACTGCGTTGAATTTGAACGCCATTTTTATATTCGTTTAGATACCACTTGCCCCGATATTCCTGGTAAATTTGACGCTCAGGGTAGTTGGGCATAGCGGTGACTACACGCACTTGATGCCCACGCTTCACTAGTCCCTCTGCTAATTCAGTCATCAATGGGGCAATACCAATTGGCTCTGGATAGTAGTTGTAAGAGTAAATTAAAATTCGCATAAAAATTAGTCCGAAGTACCCCGGTTTTTTATTTAATGACAAATATTTGTCTTAAACATGATTTGGAGTTTGAAAACTCCTATATTTATTAATTGTGGCTTCAGACTGTTTTCCTGTCAGGTATTTTCCTTAAAGATTGAGTAAATTTTGATATTAAACACTTAGAGGAATTGTGAATTTTTTTACTATTTAAGCAATCTTAAAATTGTTCATTTTTTAGTGGTACGTAAGTATAAACCCTATATCTTAAGATATTAATTAAGACTGTTTCACGGCAGTATTTATTGCATGAGCGATCGCCCCTGTATCTTCTCCTTTTTTGCTGGTTCAGGTTTTTTAGATTTAGGTTTTGAAACCAGTAGTTTTAAGGTTGTTTACGTCAATGAAATTTTTCCTCCATTCATGACTGCATACCGCTATTCACGGCAGGTTCTCAATCTCCCATCGCCAGAATACGGGTATCATGATGGAGAGGTAGGAGATGTAACCCAACTTCTCGAAGGGTTACAAACACAACACCTCCGGAAGCTAGTACAAGACTGCCGTAAATTTAATAATATTGTCGGCTTCATTGGCGGGCCTCCCTGCCCTGATTTTTCTATTGGTGGGAAAAATAGAGGACGTTTAGGAGATAATGGCAAGCTTTCCTCTGCTTACGTTGAATTAATTTGCCGCAATCTTCCAGATTTCTTTTTATTTGAGAACGTTAAGGGACTGTGGAGAACAAAAAAGCACCGTTTATTTTTTGAATCGCTCAAGCAACAATTACTGGAAGCAGGCTATATACTAACAGAGCGATTGATTAATGCTATCGAATATGGTGTACCTCAGGATAGAGAAAGAATTATTCTCATTGGTTTTCGAAATAGTTTTATAAAGGATATAGGAATAAAAGTCGGTAGTGAAAAGTTTTTACATGAAGAGGCTTTTCCTTGGAACAATCACATTTTATATCCTCAAACAAAGGTTTTTGCTTATCCTTGGCGTAAGTCCGAACCATTCCAAGAAAATTCTATAATGCCTTGTCCTGACGGCATCCCTCAAGAATTAACAGTTGAATACTGGTTTAGAAAAAATAATGTCCTGAAGCATCCCAATGCTGAAAACTGTTTTCAACCAAGGGCAGGAATTGCAAGATTTGCTGTTATTGATGAAGGAGATGATTCTAAAAAGTCTTTCAAGCGTCTTCACAGATGGCGTTACTCTCCAACAGCTTGCTATGGAAATAATGAAGTACATTTGCATCCCTATAAAATCCGGCGAATATCTGTGGCGGAAGCTTTAGCAATACAATCTTTACCTGCAAATTTTGTACTTCCAGAGAATATGTCACTCACGAATATGTTTAAGACTATTGGTAATGGCGTACCATATTTGGCATCGGAAGCTTTAGCTAAAACTATTTTTGACTTCTTAGCAACTGGTGTGAAAAATGCTGTTGATATTTCTAAGTTTACTACTGCCTAATGTCAACTTAAACACTTACAATAATTCTGCGACATCTACAAAGTTAACATCCTAGAAAAGTCAGCAGCTTCTTTTCACAATAAACTTGTCATAAATATGGTTTAATATATATATAAGAAATGTTTTAATTTTTTATAAAGTTTAATAATCAATGACTGGCAGAAGACACGATGGCAGCAGACTATCCAAACATTGATATTGCGCCATTTATCGATCACTCCCTCTTAACGCCAACTGCTACTCCAGAGCAGGTTGAGCAGTGGTGTGAAGAAGCATACAGATTCAATTTTGCGGCGGTTTGCCTATTTCCCGCCCATGTCAAACAAGCAGTCGAACTGCTGCACGGCAAGAATCCGAAAGTCTGTACGGTGATTGGCTTTCCTTCTGGTGCGACGACTTCAGCAGTGAAACTGTATGAGGCTCAAGAAGCGGCGGATAATGGGGCTACTGAGTTAGATGTGGTAATGAACTTGGGCTGGTTGAAAGCTGGAAAAACTGAAGAAGTCCACCGGGAAATTGCCGAAATTTGTGAAGAGACTGGGCAAACTGTCAAGGTAATTTTGGAAACTAACCTGTTGACAGATGCGGAAAAAAAAATAGCTGCTGAAATAGCTATGGAGGCGGGAGCGGCATTCTTAAAAACTAGTACAGGTTGGAATGGTGGTGCAACAGTGGCAGATGTACGACTTTTGCAGGAATTTGCAAAAGAAAAAGTAGGAATTAAAGCCTCAGGTGGTATCCGCACTATCAATCAAGCTCTAGACTTAATCGTAGCGGGTGCTACTAGATTAGGCACATCTCGCGGTATCGATTTGATCCGCCAGCGCGATAACCTGGGAAAGGGTGAATAGTCATTTGTCCTTTGTCCTTTGTCATTTGTCATTTGTCCTAAGCTAATGACCCTTAAGCAATGACTAATGACTAATAACTACTAATGACTAGTGACTAATGACTAATGAGTAGAACCTACAAAGCAACGGGAATTAATCTTAAAACCCAAGTGCTGGGAGAATCGGATAAAATAGTGACGATTTTGACACCAGAATTCGGTCTGATTCGAGCAGTAGCTCCAGGGGCACGCAAGCACAATTCCAGCCTGGGCGGCAGGAGTGGTATGTTTGTTGTGAATGAACTATTGATTGCGAAAGGGCGATCGCTTGATAAAATTACCCAAGCACAGACGTTAAAAACTTATCCTGGGTTAGCTAAAGATTTGGGAAAATTAGCTGCCAGTCAGTATTTAGCAGAAATAGTCTTGTGTCAAGCTTTGAGCGAACAACCTCAAGAAGAACTTTATGAGTTGTTCAATGAACATCTCCATCGGTTGGAGGCGTTATCTAGTGCAAATCCATCTGGGGTTTTGGCTCATTTGGCTCATGGGGTGTTTCACCTTTTAGCATTAGCAGGAGTAACGCCACAAGTGCAAGTCTGCTGCCTATCTGGACACCTCCTCAAGCCAAATTTTACAGACCCAAACTGGCAGGTAGGATTTAGTATCCCTGCGGGTGGAACAGTTTCTTTAGAAGCTTGGGAACGTTTGCGAAGAGAGGGTGAGAGGGAGAGGGAGATACAAAGAAATTCATCTTTTTCTCCATCACCCAATCACCCCATTATCCCATTACCTGCAAAACCTGGCTCCCAAACAGTTGTTGTGCATCGGCAAGAAATACCTGTGATTTCTAGTCGTCCGGGTGCTATGGAACTGGCTTTGCTTCAACATCTGTCACAACCAGAGATAATGCAAATTGATGGTGCTAGAGATTATGACTGGTTATCTGTTGAACAGATTTTGCGCCAGTATGCTCAGTATCAATTAGGTCGCCCTATTCGCTCTGCTACCTTGATCGACTCTTATTTTGCTGCCAACCATGATGCAACCGTCTGATTTGGATAAAAAAATCCTGCCTTTGTCACCAAGCCTCGCAAAAAAACAAAATAGGATATCAGATCCTACAGTTAGGAATCACTTGAGTGCTGTTTCAAAGTGTACACCTAGTCAAATAAATGGACAAGAAATGTCCCCAAAAGACGTTTCTAAAAACGAGCAAAATTGCACAGACCAGATTCCAAAAACTAATATTCTAAGTCAATCAGAAAAACAATCTGAGGACAAATTAACTACTGCCCAAGAAGATAGCAACGGGCAAATGCCAGTAGCTACTATCCCAGAAAAAGAACCACCAACATTAAATGGATCTGGTTCTGGTGGAGAAGCTGTTTCAGGAAATATCAAACAGCAGGGGTTTTTGCCTGTATTAAAAAACCCTAATTTTCTAGCTCTTTGGGGTGGTCAAGTTTTCTCCCAACTAGCAGATAAAGTTTATTTGGTGTTGATGATTGCTTTGATTAATACTCAGTTTCAGGCTAGTAATCAAAGTATTAGTGGTTGGGTATCAGTCTTGATGATGGCTTTTACGATTCCCGCCGTATTGTTTGGTTCTGTTGCTGGTGTGTTTGTCGATCGCTGGTCGAAAAAGGCTGTGCTGGTGGCAACGAATATTTGGCGCGGTATCCTGGTTTTGTCAATTCCCTTTCTGATGTGGTTGACTCATGACTGGAAACCCATAGGAGTTTTGCCAGTTGGTTTTTTGATTATTCTGGGTGTGACTTTTTTAGTTTCGACGCTGACGCAGTTTTTTGCACCGGCAGAACAGGCGGCAATTCCCTTAATAGTAGAAGAACAGGATTTACTCTCGGCAAATTCGCTTTATACGACAACGATGATGGCATCGGTGATTGTTGGGTTTGCTGTCGGGGAACCATTGTTAGCGATCGCTGATGGACTTTGGCTGCAAATTGGTGGTAGTGGTAGTTTGGGCAAAGAATTTTTAGTAGGTGGTAGTTATGCGATCGCAGGAATAATTTTATTCCTCTTAGCAACTAAGGAAAAACACTACCATCCTGATACAGAATTCCCTCACGTATTCTCTGATTTGCGAGATGGTTTTGCCTACCTTAAAGCAAATCATCGTGTCCGCAATGCTTTGCTTCAGCTGATTATCTTGTTTTCTGTTTTTGCAGCATTAACTGTTCTAGCGGTTCGCATGGCGGAAATCATTCCCAACATGAAAGCTTCCCAGTTTGGCTTTTTGCTAGCAGCTGGTGGTGTTGGCATCGCTGCGGGAGCAACACTTCTAGGCCAATTTGGTCAACGCTTCTCCTACACCCAACTAAGTCTGTACGGTTGTATGGGTATGACAGCATCTCTGATTGGTCTATCAATATTTACAACCCAACTGTGGCTAGTCCTGTTACTGGTGGCGCTATTAGGTATCTTTGGGGCACTAGTGGGAATTCCTATGCAAACCGCAATTCAAACAGAAACACCTCCAGAAATGCGAGGTAAAGTTTTTGGTTTACAAAACAATGTAATTAATATTGCTCTCTCCTTACCTTTGGCATTAGCAGGTGTAGCAGAAACCTTTGTAGGATTACAGGCAGTTTTTTTGGGATTAGCTGCGATCGTCTTTTTAGGAGGTATCTTAACCTGGTATAACTCACACAAATAGTTATCAGCTAACAGGAGCTATTATTCATTACTTTAAGTAATTAATATTTACTTAAAGCTTTTCTGTTCATGGTAAACTGTGGTAAGTGAAAATTTATCACATACTTGCGGGATATCAATCTCACATTAGTCAAAATAAGTTGTTTAAATATCAGAAATTAACAACTTATAAGTAGAATAAATAAAGCCATAAATCTCCTGGTTTAATCAGCTTAAAATAGGCTTTTTAAACTAGATTCTGTTGGAAATCTGTAATAACTAAAAAAACCAGCAAGTATAGTTAGATAAAATAAAAATCACCAAGGACACACAAGTAATAGATCAAACCCGCTTTTCTTACAGCTAAATAAAGAATGCGTATAGCCTGGATTGGAAAAAAATCACCCTTTTGTGGCAATGTCACCTACAGTCGAGAAATTACAAATGCCTTGCTAGATAGGGGACATCAAGTTAGCTTTCTTCACTTCGCCCAGGAAGAGTCTGAACCTGATAATTGGCCAAATCTTCGAGAGGTTTCCCTCCCTTTCATTTACAAGTCCCAGGTTTATACAATTCCCACTTTTAAAGCAACCAAACTTTTAACGGAGTCGCTGCGGAAAATCAAGCCAGATATAGTCCATGCTTCTTTGACGCTATCTCCTCTAGACTTTTTTCTACCGGAAATCTGTGAGGAACTGAGGTTGCCCCTAATTGCCACTTTTCACACACCGTTTGCTGGCAAAGGAGCAAAGCTGATATCGGGAACACAACTTCTGGCTTATCAGCTTTACGCGCCTTTTTTAGTTAACTACGATCGCGTGATTGTATTTTCTCAAATTCAGCGAGAATTATTAGCAGGGATGGGTGTGAGGAAAGAAAATATTGCTGTAATTCCCAACGGTGTTGATACCGCTAAGTATTCTCCAGGATTATCTCAAGTCAAAACAGAATTTAAAGCCGAACGCTTGTTTGTCTATCAGGGCCGAATAGCACCAGAGAAAAATGTCGAAGCCCTCCTCCGGGCTTGGAAGCAGTCTGCAATGGGGCCTGGTACTAAGTTGCTAATTGTTGGCGACGGCCCTTTAAAGTCTTCCTTAGAGCCGTTTTATGGTTCAGAATACGGCATTATCTGGTTGGGATTTGTCGCTGATGAAGACCGACGCATTGAGATTTTGCGGGGCGCAGATGTATTTGTTTTGCCTTCATTGGTAGAGGGTTTGTCCCTATCTCTGTTAGAAGGAATGTCGTGCGGGTTGGCTTGTTTAGCAACAGACGTGGGTGCAGATGGAGAAGTATTAGAAAAGGGCGCAGGTGTAGTTATTAGTACTAAAACAGCGCGATCGCAATTAAGAACTCTCTTGCCAGTATTGCAAGACCATCCAGAGTTAACAACCTTACTGGGGCAAAAAGCAAGACAGCGTGTATTAGACCGCTATACCCTTAGTAAAAATATTACTCTACTGGAAGAACTTTATAAAGAAGTTTTAGCACAACGACCTCTACCGCTAAGTCGTAGAGCTTAGGGGAAGAAGTGCGATCGCACTGTAAATCTTAAGATGGCAATGAGTGCGATCGGGTAAAATAGAAATACCTAACTAAGAATTCTCTTACCAGTTTTACAAGGCTATCTAAAGTTAAAAAAATGAAGTATCATGCAAGTCAGATAACGGTGAGAAATACCCCTGGCTTAGAGCAGTTAGAAGACGGAAAGTGCTGCCGAACATACATCTATTGCTTCACAAATCCGTTGCCTGAGCAAAACGTTATCGACCAAATTGCAAATAGTTTGGAGAAGAGATTCACCTTTTCAAAGGAAGTATATGAGATTCCTGAAGATGTTGAAATTTGTGCATCTATTTTCATGGAGCGTTTACAAGATAACGAAGCCAGAGTTCGTGTTTTGACAAATCAACCAGAAGAAACTTGCGTTTACATCTTTGGGATATCCACTCTACCACGCAAAATTGAGGAAAGGTTTGGAATTGTACAGTCGATTCAGGGGGAACCGCGAGAGAATTGGATTACTGACAGACTGTAGGGTAGAACTTTTGGTTGGTTGTTTTTCTGGGAATCGCTGGATATCTTCTGACTTAACTTATCAGTGCTGTGTATCTTTTTTTTCTGGGCAATTATCAGCAAAAATTAATAAATTAGTTAACATAAAATAATAAATAATAGTAAATTAAAACTACAAAATCAAAAAATGGCTGCAATCATCGACATAAAAACATTATATGAATCCAATTACCTGCAATGGTTAGAGGAGAATATCAAATGTCTCAAAAACCGACAATTAGCAGACGTTGACTATGAAAACTTAATAGAAGAATTGGAATATTTGGCTAAGAAGGAAAAAAGGCGAGTAAGAAGTTTATTGGAACAAATTATTAGACATTTATTACTTTCTCAATATTGGGATTTAGAAAAGCCAAGAAATGCTAATCATTGGGCTGCGGAAATTATTAGTTTTCGTAACCAACTAAATGAAGATTTAAGTGCCAATTTACGCAATCATTTAGAAGAGAATTTCAGCATAATTTATAGCAATGCCTTAGATTATGTTAAGGCTAAAACAAATTTAACCAATTTACCTGAATTATGTCCTTATACCTTAGAGCAAATTTTAGATAAAAATTGGTTGCCTTAATCTTAAATTTTGATTTTTTACACAAAACATATTCATATTTTAACTCAGCAACACCATAAAATTAAGTCGCTGAATTATCTACTAAAGACCATCCCAAAGTAGTTGGCTGTTCATAAACCCGCTTTAGAGTATTTACATCTCTGGGAGAAATAGGCGACGGGTTACGAACTTGAGAAAAATATAGCGCATCAGTTTGTAGCGGACTATGACCCCAGATTCCTAGTGCATGACCGAATTCGTGGCGGGCTGCTGCAATGAGATACTCACCTGTTTGACTGGGACTTAGCAAGATGGTGAAGCGGTGGGATAAAACTTTGTTGCTGGTGTATAACTCGTAAGTAGTTTGTGCTGATCGCGCACGAGGTATATTAGTACCAGGGGAAATTTGTAAAGGTGGCGCTTTTCGTGCGATCGTAATATCAGCAATTTCTGGCTGTTCGACTATTGTTAAAGGTAAATAATTATTCCACTCCTGTACACCTTGTAATACAGCATTAACCCATACCTGAGCTTGTTTTTCGCTGATTGATATTGGTGTTTCTACGTAAACTAGAATCGGAAATTGCGACCAAACTAAGTAACCTACTTGGGTTGTTGTGACTTGAGAAAAGTAGTCACCACCGTTTGTGCTATCTTGCCACTGTGCAAGTGCGGACGGTAGGGGATGGGGTTTTAGGGAAGATGAGGTAGGGAGAGAAATTATTAAGTCTGAATATGCAGATTTTGTTTTTATTGTCAACCCATCACTCGACTGAAGATTAGTAAAAATGATTAACAGCCCTGTGCCAATAAAAAAGGCAAGAGCTGTAATTAACCGTCGTGAAATTAAATCTATTAAGGTGTTGAGTATGGGATGTTTAGTTTTTCTCCCCATTTACCTATCCTTATTTAGGTAGCCAACCAGCACTTAAAACTACAGTTAAACCGAGAAAAATTACTGTCAATGCCCAAGTAATTCGGTTTAAGGTATTTTCTGCACTCTTGGTGCTGCTAAATAGCTGGGCTTGTCCACCAATGGCCCCAACGCCATCACCTTTAGGGCTATGCAGTAAAACTAAGATAATCAAACCAGTGGCGGAAAATGCCCAAATGCCTTGCACGATATTACTAACTGTCATGGTAGGAATCTCATTTATAAAAAGTTTCAAAAAACAGAATTCAGAATTTAAAATTCAGGAGTTAGGAGTTTTTAATGAACTCCTAACTCAGCATTCAGGACTATTTTACAGCCCTACTTGTACGGGGGTGCGAGTGCGTTGCAACTCATATTCTGCTGTTTTTAGCAGCGATCGCCCGGTCATTTCTGGTGGCTGAGGCAGCTGTAAAATCTCTAGAATCGTGGGAGCGATGTCGGATAGCTTACCATCGCTTCGCAGTTCGACATTTGTACCATATCCAGGGATTTTAACTCTTTCTCCTTCCACCAAGATGAAGGGGACTGGGTTAGTGGTATGAGCTGTCCAGGGATTACCCCCTTCATCTAGCATATACTCAGCGTTGCCGTGATCGGCAGTAATAATTGTTGTACCACCGGCTTTGATAACGCTCTCTAACAACCGTCCCAAACAGCGATCGACTGTTTCAATCGCTGTAATGGTAGCATCGATTTGACCAGTATGCCCTACCATGTCTGGGTTGGCATAGTTAATCACAACTAGGGAATATATAGCCTTTTGAATCGCAGCGATCGCTACATCTGTAACTGCTGCTGCTGACATCGCTGGGGCGTGATCGTAAGTAGCTACCATTGGGCTGCTTACTAATTCCCGATCTTCTCCAGCAAAAGGTTCCTCTAGACCCCCATTAAAGAAATAGGTGACGTGGGCATATTTTTCTGTTTCGGCGGTGCGTAACTGATTCAGACCATGATTAGCTATTACTTCTCCCAGAATATTACTGAGATTCTGAGGCTCAAAGGCTACATCTACGAGTAAGTCTGAATCATACTGTGTAAAAGTGACAAAAGACAGGGGTGTGATTTGCTGTCTTTCAAAACCGTTAAAAGTAGGACTGACCAAAGCTTGAGTCAGTTGTCTGGAGCGATCGGGGCGGAAGTTGAAAAATATTACCCCGTCCCCTGGTTCTATTGCGCCGGGTGCAATTCGGATGGGGTTGATAAATTCATCTTTCACCCCTTCGGCGTAAGATGCTTGCAAGATTTCCACAGCCGTGCGATCATCACCCACACCATCTTGGGTGATTACATCGTAGGCGCGTTTGACCCGATCCCAGCGGTGATCGCGATCCATCGCGTAGTAGCGACCGCTGAGGGTGACTATGCGCCCAATTCCTGTACGGTCTATATAATTTTGCAGCAGTGTGATTGCTCTTACACCGTCAGTTGGGGCGGTGTCACGACCATCGGTAATGGCGTGAATACAAACTTCTGGAATTCGCTGGTCTTTGGCTAAGTCAAGTAGTCCGAATAGATGGGTGATATGCGAATGTACCCCTCCCTCAGAACAAAGCCCTACTAGATGCAGCTTGCTATTCCGAGAACGAACTTCCTGGCAAATTTTGACGAGTGCTGGGTTTAAGGCAATAGAACCGTCTTCGACCGCATCAGAGATGCGTACCAGTTCTTGCGGTACAACTCGCCCGGCACCAATGTTCAGATGACCTACTTCCGAGTTGCCCATTTGACCTTCTGGCAACCCTACGGCTTTTCCTGATGTGCGGATGAGGGTATGCGGGTAGGCTGCCCATAAACTTTCCATAATGGGAGTTTTAGCAGCAATAATGGCGTTTCCTCGCTTCTGGTCGCAGTAGCCCCATCCGTCTAAAATGACTAGCACCACAGGAGCAACAGGTGCTTTGGTCATAGTAAAATTGCCCTTTACTTTTTGTAATACCCGAATGATACCACTGCTAAACCACGCCGCAAGTGAATTTTTACTTATTAATTTCTTTTATGAAAGACTTGCAGTTTTTTGAATGATTTTTTAAACTTTAGCAATTTTTATGTAGTGTTGCTGATCGCTAATAACAAGTGATTACTTAGTAGTAGCATTTTAGCACTACTACTAAGTCTATACTCGATCTATTATTTCTTTTTACTGGAAGCTTTTGCAGCTTTTTTAGCAGATTTTTCAGCAGCGATCGCAGCTAACTTTGCTTGTTCTTTTTCTTCGGCAATTTTCTGGAGATAGTAATGATAGTCTCCTAAGTAAACTCGGAATTCACCATCACGAATTTCGACGATTTTGTTAGCTACTTGAGAAATAAAGTAGCGATCGTGGGAAACTACAATTGCCGTACCATCATAATTTTTGAGCGCTTCTTCCAGCATTTCCTTCGCTGGAATATCTAGGTGGTTTGTCGGCTCATCTAAAATTAGTAAGTTTGCAGGACGTAAGAGCATTTTTGCCAAAGCCAGACGAGCTTTTTCTCCTCCACTTAATGCCCCAACTGCCTTAAATACAGTATCACCAGTGAATAAGAAGCGTCCCAAAAGCGTGCGGACTTCTTGATTATCCCAGTCTGGAACTTCATCATGGATAGTTTCCATGACAGTTTTCTTCAAATCCAAAGCTTCAGCTTGATTTTGCTCAAAGTAACCGGGAATAACGTTGTGATCCCCTAATTGAACGCTACCTTCTGTGGGTGGTTCCATACCCATAATTACACGCAGAAGGGTAGATTTTCCAGCACCATTGGGGCCAAGAAATGCAATGCGATCGCCTCTTTCAATTAGCAGATTTGCTGCCAAAAATAAGATTTTATCACCATAAAGATGAGTTAAATCTTTAATATCCACTACCTCCCGTCCACTGCGGGGTGCAGGGGGAAAACGGAAGTGGAGAGTTCTTACACCAGCAATGGGTGCTTCAATGCGCTCGATTTTGTCCAGTTGCTTTTCCCGGCTTTTTGCCTGGGTACTGCGGGTAGCACTGGCGCGAAATCTATCAACAAAGGTTTGCTGTTTCTCTAATTCTTTCTGTTGGCGTTCGTAAGCACTCAGTTGTGCTGATTGACTTTCGGCTTTTTGTTCTAAATATGCCGAGTAGTTACCAAGGTAAGTACTGGAAACACCACGTTCAGTTTCCACAATTTGGGTGCAGAGGCGGTCAAGGAATTCCCGGTCATGGGAGACTATTACCATCGGCGTAATTAGCCCTCTGAGGTAATTTTCCAACCACTCAATGGTTTCTAAATCTAGGTGGTTAGTCGGTTCATCCAGCAGCAACAAGTCGGGTTTTTGCAGGAGAATTTTCCCTAAACTCATCCGCATCTGCCAACCACCACTGAAGGCACTGACGAGGCGATCGCCATCTTCTAGCCCAAACCCCATCTCTGGTAAAATTTTCCCAATGCGTGCATCTAAGTTGTAGCCATCCAAGGCTTCAAATTTGCGCTGCAAGCGATCCAACTTGTCGATTAGTCGATCCAGTTCCTCTGGGCTAGCCGTTTCCATCTCTTGTGGGATGTGCGCCAGAGATAACTGGACTTCGTTGGCTTCTTTAAAGACAGTCCAAAATTCTTCTCTAACGGTGCGGGTGGGGTCTACTTCAAATTCTTGGTTGAGGTAAGCTATGTGTAAGCTATTAGGACGGATAATTTCGCCTGCGGTGGGTTCAATTTCCCCAGAAATGATTTTGAGTTGGGTGGATTTTCCAGCACCGTTGACACCGACTAAGCCAATGCGATCGCCTGGTTTAACTTCCCAGTTGATATCTTTGAGAACTTCGCCTGTGGGATAAATTTTACTTATATGTTCTAGTCGCAGCATTAAGTTTCTCTCAGGTAGGGAGTGGGTGATTGAGGACGAAGTACTAACACCGCCTCTAATATTAACAAAAATTAACTATAAATTTGTCGTGAGAAGTCTGGAAGCCGCAAACCAAATTTGGCTTGAGCCACGGATAAAATTTACCACATCTATCTCAAGGCTGGCTTTGTGTTACTTGTCTAACTTCTTCGACACTTAAATCTAACGCTTTTGCTACTTGTTCTACAGTCAACCCTGCTGCCAACATTGCTGGTACTGCTTTGAGTTTACCTTGTTCAACACCTTCCTGAAAGGCTTCCTGATAAAATCTGGTTTGCTTTAACTCGTTTAAGCCAAACATTTCCTCCATCTCCTCCCTACTCATTGTGGGAAACTTGTAAGCCAAAATAGTCTCTATAAATTGTAATAATTGCTGCTGTTTTGGTAGTGAGCTTATCTCTGACTTGGTTCTGTCTATCAACTCCCAAGCTTTAGCGATCGCTATATCGTCGGTTGCAATTACTAATTTAGCAGTTGCAATGCCAATTGGAAGCGATACAGTTTCACCTAATTCATCCAAATAAATGCGCCTGACACGCCCACTTGTGAAAAACTCACGGTAATGTTTGATATCTCCTGTATCTACATTCCTGTTTGGGTATAAAACCACAGCACCCCAATCATTTAATGGTTGATTATGACGGAGGTATAAACATATTTCTGCAATTAGCCGTGAATAAATTTCCCCATCTGCCTGAAATTGCACTTCAAGAAAGTAAATCTGGTTTTCACTTCCTTGTGTAGGCAGAAACACACCATCGATTCTGAAGGCTGTTTGTTTGATTTCAACTGATGAAAATTGATAAAGGCTAGCTTCTTCTGGAGGATTACCAATAAGTTCAAAGAATATATCAGGGAATTCTTGAAACAGCCTATAAAATATGATGTCTGTTTTCACAATTCTATCTGAGTTGAAGATTTTGTTTTGCTGTTTATGTCTTGCTTGATTCTTCACAACCATCTCGCACTTTCAGCAATTGCTCTTTTGCCATTCCTAATATACGTGAAAGGGGCGCTAATAAACTATCATCAAATGCTTGTGCAGCATAAATATTATTCAGTTCGGTAGGGGATAATTTAAAGGTGTCGCAGAACTTAGCAAACTCCTGGTTACTCAAGTCAAGCTCTTTTTGCCTATCATGAAGTAAAACTGCGATCGCTCTAGTTCCATGCTTTGGACGCTCACTAGTTTTTACATATTTTTCCATTAAAAAATTGACTTTTCTGGTATCGCCACCGATTTTTTTAATTAAATCAGTACAAGCCATTTTCAGCGCTTTCTTTAAAACTTCTTCTTCATTTAAATTTTTAATAATTTCACTGGCATATTCTGGTTTAAAAAATCCCACCAAATTGCCTTGATGATAAACTGGTATATAAGGATTATTTGTTTCAAGTTGCCAATCTAAAGGCTCATTGCGTAGCGACATAGCTGCACCCCTAAATATTTTAAGATTGCACCATTTTAAAACCATTTATTAGTTACCCGCCAGTGCTTAGATTTTGGTCATATATAAAAATATGGTTTTATTCTTACTAAGCCAGGACTTACGTAAAGACTACGATTTTACGCCATTACGAGCGTTTGCGTTAGCGTCTCGAAGAGAAGCGAAATAATCGCAAAGGTTTAGTTTTTCGTGACGAGTGCGTAAGTCCTCTAAATATACTAAATCTGGTATTATCCTTGACTAAGTATTGCAATTCAAGTTATAGTATTGCAGAGCTTATAAGATTATCTAATAAAACCTGATTTAGAATGAACATTAGAGGATGATGATTCTTTTTTTAACGAATGACGAATAGAGTTTAAATTTTCGATTGGTGATTACCTTAAGTAGTTTTAGCAATTCCTATGTTATGAATTAATTAAGAAAAATGGTAGTAATTATCCTTCCCAGTCTTGACGAGTATCGCACAGAAAATTGTCTGCGATCGCATCATCAAATAAATACGGGCAATGCTCTGGAAAAGTTCGTAATGGTAAGTTAGTTTCTCGTAGCGCCAAATCAACTCCCGCTTCAAAGCCATCTAATAAAGCTTCTTCTATTCGAGACTTTAAGCTAGGGTTCTGCCGCAGATGCCTATGAATGGCGCGACGCTGTTCTCGAATTGTTAAAAACCAACTGCGACAACGTTGTTCGGGTTGATATTCCCACTTTAAGAGATGACCGAGTAATACACTCAGACAACTCACGAGTTCCCGATACTCCTGTCTCCCCAAAGCTTGAATTTCCTCTTGCAGGTGTTGCCAGTCTAGTTCCATAACTAGCCTCTGCTCTAATGCTTTAGCCTGCTGCTGTGTCCAGCCATAGAAGTCTTGGTCATACAAAAAAGGTTTATCCATAGAGTTGAATCTTGACAGCAAGAGACGACGAGCTATAGCGCTTCTGGGTTCAGTCCAATACAGACCTAACCCCCAGCCCCTTCCCTACAAGGGAAGGGGAGTAAAATTCAAAGCCTCTCTCCTTTTAGGAGAGAGGTTTGGAGAGAGGTCAGAGTGTATTGCATACAAACGAGAAACGTTATATTTTAATGATTTAAATTCAATTCCGAACAAATATTCAACTAGCCTTCGCCTCATCCCCAGATGCTTCAGCCACAGCCGCCAATCTATCTGCCGCAGCTTGGACGATTTGAGCCACTTGGGCCAAAGGCATGTGCTGGATTTGTCTAAGAATCAGACTCAAATCAGAGGTTTCTGGAATTGGCTTGCCATCTATGCAGCTGATTAACTCTTCCATTGTGTAGCCTGCTTTCGATGCGATTTGAGCCAAATTTTCTGTATCTGGCACCTTTACACCTTTTTCCCACATCTGAACAGCAGTAGCAGATACCCCCAAAAGCTTACCAAATGCTCGCTGACTCATTGAACCGCGAGCTAGTTTAATGATTTCAATCAGTTTTTGTTTGCTTTCGATCTTCACTGCTTATATAGCTAGCCAACTTTATTTACAAGTTTACTTTCAATAATACAAGTTTACTTTTATATTGACAGCCTTGTGTTTTAGTACTAAACTATATCTCTGGTTGTAAATCGGCAACTACAGGCATCAAGTTAGTAGACTAACCCATCTATCTTTAACCAACCCAAAAAACTTAGTTTGCTACAGCACTTCAGCTAGTAGCTCAACTTTGCTGCGAAGAAATAATATCGAAGGTGCATCATGTTTCGCAAGCCACGCAAAATTAATCAATATCGCCGCAAAGGTAAAAATCTTATAGCCACTAATAAAATTAAACCAGAACAGTGGAACATTTCTGATGCAGAAACCAAAGAAGCTTTAAAAGTTAAAGGCTACGATGTTAAGCAAATCAAAAAAATCCACCTTCTGAAGCATCAAGTGTGTATTTCCTACTGGGATGCAAAAGGCAATATATGCAGCAGCTTTTTTAGCTACCGGATTTTTGCGCGTTGGCAAAAGGAAATAGAGAAGTTAATTTATACCTATCAAACCCTGAAGGAATGGGCGAAGCTAAACTACGTTATGAAGTACGAATTTGCCTATTACCATTATCCCAGTGAAATAGAAGATGCACTCCACACGATATTAGAAAACCACCTGCGTGTGTTAAAAGCAACATTACAACAAGTGGTTTTACAAGTTCAGAATGAGCAACAAAACCCTCATGTAGAGACGCGATAAATCGCGTCTTCAAAGACCAATAACCCATAACCCAAGCTATTGGGATATTTAACAGCAAAAATTAGTTAGCGGCAGAAGTCGCTAACTCCGCCAAACGTTCTTGTTGGTCTAAAGATATACAAGACTGGATAAGTGTCTCTAAATCACCATCCAAAACAGGGGTAAGGGAATAATTCTGACCTAACCGATGATCGGTAGCGCGGTTATCTTTATAATTATAGGTGCGAATTTTTTCCGATCGCGATCCAGTACCAACCTGCGATCGCCGCATGGAAGTTACAGCTGCTTGTTGTTCGCCTAACTTGATATCATACAACTTCGCCCGCAGAATTTGCATCGCCCGTTCTTTGTTTTGCAACTGGCTGCGTTCTTCTGTACAGAAAATGCGTATTCCCGTTGGTTTGTGCATCAAGTCAACAGCTGTTTCCACCTTGTTGACGTTTTGTCCACCAGCACCACCAGAACGAGCTGTAGTCATTTCAATATCTTTCGGGTCAATGTGAATTTCCACATCATCGACCTCTGGCATAATCGCCACCGTAGCTGTGGAAGTATGAACCCGTCCCCCAGATTCAGTTGCCGGCACGCGCTGCACACGATGCACTCCAGCTTCAAACTTTAGCTGGCTATAAACGTCATTACCTTTAATTTCGAGAATGACTTCTTTCCAGCCACCCATTTCTCCGCGAGATTCGCTCACTAGAGAAACTTTCCAACCTTGAGTCTGGGCATAGCGGGTATACATCTGCATCAAATCGCCAGCCCAAATGCTTGCTTCATCGCCACCAGTACCAGCGCGAATTTCCAACATGATATTCTTTTCATCATTGGGGTCGCGTGGTAGCAGTAAGACTTTTAAGCGAGACTCTAAATGTTCTATTTTTTCTTCTAGTTCTTTTACTTCCAGTGCTGCCATTTCTTGCAACTCTAGGTCACTTGCAGATTCTTTATAAACCTGACGCGCTCCGATCAAGTCTTCTTGGGCTGTTTTCCAAATTTCATAAGTATTAACTACCTCTTCCAAAGAAGAACGAGACTTAGCAATTTCTTGATACTCATCAGGATTGCTAGCGGTATCGGGGTCGCCAAGACGACGTGTTAATTCATTAAAAGTTTGTTCAACGGATTTTAGTTTGTCCAGTAAGTATGATTCAGCCATGACGAGTGCGATCGCTCCTTAAAAATAACAAATTGGCTCGAGCATATAAATGAAAATCGACCCAGCTGATGCAGGGCCGTCTTAACAGCAGAGCCAACCCGCTACTTTTTGTTTTGATCGTCGCCAGATGTTTGAGTGCTGCTCATGCCGTACTTGCGGAGGAAGCGCTCTACTCGGCCTTCAGTGTCAATAATCTTCTGAGTGCCGGTGTAAAATGGGTGATTTCCAGACCAAACATCTACATGCAATTCTGGCTTGGTAGAGCCAATGGTCATAACAACTTGACCGTTGCAGTAAACTTTAGCATCTGGATACCACTTGGGGTGAATATCAGCTTTAGCCATTGTTCCTTTTGTGATGAATCTTATATCAATTATAACTTTCAGGTTTCAATTGGAGCTAGGGAGTGGGGAGTAGGGGGAGATAAGGAAGTGGGAGAAACCAATGCCCCATGCCCATGCCCAATTCCCAATGCCCAATTCTCTAACGCTTAGAGTACTGAGGTGCTTTCCGGGCTTTATGTAAACCATATTTCTTCCGCTCTTTTGCTCTCGGATCGCGAGTCAAGTAACCTTCGGTTTTCAAAGGTGGGCGGTTGTCTGGGTCTAGTTGGCACAAAGCACGAGCAACTCCCAAACGAACAGAATCAGCCTGTCCGGTCAAGCCGCCGCCTTCTGCTTTTACCAAAATGTCATATTCGTTTTCTAATCCCAGAGTTTCCAGGGGTGCTTTAATCACTCCCAGGTAGTTAGGGTTAAATTGGAAATACAAGTTTCCATCTTTACCGTTCACAGTCAGTTGACCGGTGCCTGGAACCAAGCGTACCCGTGCTACTGCGTTCTTACGACGGCCAGTACCCCAGTATACGGCGCGACCGCTATTAGCATCTGCTACTACCATTAATTTTCTTCTCCAGGAATTGTACTAACTTTTAGTTCTTTAGGTTTTTGAGCATCGTGGGGATGTGTAGGCCCAGCGTAGACTTTCAGCTTGGTGAACAACTGCTTACCGAGGCTATTTTTAGGTAGCATACCTTTAACAGCTTGTTCTAAAATTCGCTCTGGTATGCGGTCTTGCAGTTTAGCGAAAGTTTCCGTTTTCATTCCACCGGGACGACCAGAATGGCGGCGGTAAAGCTTTTGAGTACGCTTTTTGCCTGTGACTGCTACTTTCTCGGCATTGATGACGATTACGAAGTCACCTGTATCTAGATGAGGTGTATATTCGGGTTTCTTTTTGCCTCTCAATACCTGAGCGATTTCACTAGCGAGGCGACCGAGGCGTTTATCGGTGGCATCTACTATGTACCACTCACGCTCAAGGGACGCTTGAGAAGGAAGGTATGTTTTAACTGTTGTCATTTGTCATTTGTCCTTTGTCATTTGTTATTTGTCATTAGTCATTAGTCATTTGTTATTTGTCAGTTGTCCTTTGTTATTCACTAATGACCATTGTAGAGACGCGATTAATCGCGTCTCTACTGACCAATGACTAATGACTCTTGACTAGTGACGAACTTTGGCAAGGTGTCGTACCAAATCTCTTTTGGAAAGGGAAAATCTGGATAGCCGACTCGCAACAAGCATAAGCCTTGGGGCGGTGCGGCGTGTTTCACTTCTTCTCGACGTTGTTCTTTCCAGAGTTCGGTGAAGCTAGAAAGTGTTCGTTGTCCAGAACCTACTTGTACCAGCATCCCTACCAACAGCCGTACCATGCCATACAAAAATCCATCTGCCTGTATTTCAATATGGATAAATGGCCCACTGCGACGACAGTCTGCTGCTTGCACCTCTACCCAGGAATGCGATCGCTTTGAGCCTGCCCGGTGAAAAGCAGCTAAGTGATGCTTTCCCAAGAGAGGTTTCAGGGCAGCTTGGATTAAGGATTCATCCAGGGGTGCATAATAATAATGCCAACTGAAGGGTCTAACAAACAAGTTAAGTCGATCTTCAGTGTATATTGTGTAGCGATATCGTCGATAGGCTGCACTAAAGCGGGCGTGCCAACGGTTATCTACACTAGCTGAAGCCCTGATTAATATATCTGGCGGCAGATAGCTATTTAGGATTGTTGCCCACTTGTGAGGGGGAATTAAACCTGTAGCTTCAAAATGGGCTACTTGAGCAGCAGCATGAACTCCTGAATCAGTTCGCCCAGCACCATGTAGTGTCACATGATACCCAAGAATAGTAGCGATCGCTCTTTCTATCTCTTCTTGGACAGTCCGTTGTTTTTTTTGCCGTTGCCAGCCATGAAAATGAGTGCCCAGGTATTGGATTACCAAGGCTACTCGATGAGTTTGTGTAGGCTGGTGGCTTTCTAACATACAGATTTTGTCCTTTGTCATTTGTCTTTTGTCAGTTGTCCTTCGTTATTCACTAATGACTAATGACCAATGACTAATGACTTAAACCAATTCAATTATTGCCATTTTTGCATTATCGCCCCGACGCGGTACGGTGTGCAGAATGCGGGTATAACCGCCCTGGCGATCGCCATATCGAGTTGGAGCTTGCTCAAATAGAGCGTGAACCAGTTGTTTGTCGAAGATATAGCCAAGAGCTTCTCGACGTGCTGACAAGGAGCCATTTTTGGCTAGGGTAATCATTTTTTCCACTTCACTTCTTAGAACTTTCGCTCTAATTAAAGTGGTGGTGATCTTACCATGACGGATCAGCTCGGTGGCGAGCGATCGCAGTAAAGCACGGCGTTGATCGGCTGGTTTACTGAGTTTTTTGACGCGACAACGGTGACGCATAATTATGCACTATGA
>NZ_JBALBZ010000096.1:0-1901 GCF_036919495.1 Nostoc sp. | reverse complement strand
TCCCGTTCTAGGGCGTTGGAGTCCATAACGCAATCCGGAACGTCTTCGCCTTCGCGGAAAATGCCGGATTGTTTGAGGAGTGCGTCAACCAGGGTGGTTTTGCCGTGGTCAACGTGGGCGATAATGGCGACGTTGCGAATTGGGAGCGTCATAGAAGCTTTTGGTGAACTCTAGAGGGGGTTTTGAGATTTACATTTTAATGCTAGGCTGATTTAACAGAATTAAGTATGATTAGCAAACTCTGTAAAGAACCTTTAATAATTCTAGCGTAATCGTCACAATTGCGGTGAGGTTTATCAAGGCGGCATTGCGATCGCCTGAGTATATGTCCCCGTAAAAAGGGTTCGGAAATATTTGGACTTGATGTTGGGTTTCACTTCCCTTCGGGTGTCTACGTTCTACCCAACCTAGGAATGATTAAATTTCATAGCCTTTTTGTGGTGTTCTGTATTTAAGTACTTGACCAAACTAAAAATGAAGGGTGAAGATAAGTAGGGGAAACGGGGGGAGAATTAACCGTAAGGTTGATGTAGTGGATTAGTAGACTGATTTTAAATAGTAAAAATGTACTAATTCAATAAATTTAAACTAAAATATGTGTAAGTGACCATTAAAAATAGCTAAGATAGTTAACCAGTCTTAATTTGCGAGTCTGATTATGATTGATTGTCTAAATGTGGCTCGCTACTTCATTATCAGAGCTTACGAAGACAGTATAGAAGCAGAAATGACCAATATGAAGGTTCAAAAGCTTCTGTATTACGCGCAAAGCTTACATTTGGCGATGTATGATCAGCCATTGTTTGAAGAAGAAATACAAGCATGGCGCTATGGCCCTGTTTGTCCTCCGGCTTACAGGTTTTACAGTGAATTTGAAGCTAAACAATTACCTATTCCTAGTCAAGAATTACTGTTAGAGATGGCTGAGGATAAGAGACAGCTTCTAGAAGAAGTATGGGAATATTTTGGTGGCTACCATGCTTATCAACTTAGTGGTATGACCCACTTGGAGTTTCCTTGGAAAAAGGCGCGTAAAGGTTTGCTACCTGAAGCTAGCTCAACTAAGCCAATTCTTCTTGAAGATTTGAAAGCATTGGGACATCAGAAACTAGACCAAATAGAACGTGACCATCCTGCTTATCAATTCGTAATGCGGGAAATTTTAAAGGGCGCTTGTACTTCGGAACCATCAACTCGTATTCGTCAAGGAGAAGTGCATGACTGGCTCAACTCCCTTCTCGATTGAAAAATCCGATAATTTCAACCGTTCTTTCAAAAAACTCGCAAAAGCCTACAGGTCGGATTTTGTTGAGTGTGTCGCAAAAGTTTTGGAAGATTTAATTGAAGATCAATATCCTATCAATTCTCGTAACGAACCTTTACCTGGAAAGATTGAATTACCTCAAGGATAGTTATTTCACAAGCTGGAGTTGAAGGTATCTAAAGGCGCTTCAGGACAAATTAGATTAATGTATTTAGTCAATACAACTGATTGTGTAATCAAGCTTGTGTGGATTTATATAGGACTCCTATTTGATTTCTGAACAAAATTAAGAGAAAATACGGTGAGGCGTACAAGTCTAAGAGTGAACAATGAGAAGTCAGCATTCACAAACTGCCACACTGACAGTAGGAGTATCGCAGGAACAGTCAACAGAGGGAATGGTAGTGGAGGCGATCGCGGAACTACAAGATTTTATAACTCTGCGTCCAGATGCGCGTGAAGTAAGGAAAGCTTTGGCAGTCAAGTTGGTTTATCAAGGTTACTTGTATGATCAGATTCAAACAATTCTAGATGTATCACGAGGCAGGGTTAGCGCGTCTCAAACCCTATTGACAGGGGGATTATGGCAAAGGTATTGAGTTTGAGAGACCCGCAGCCAGCACAGAAAGCATATAGC
>NZ_JBALBZ010000095.1:0-41058 GCF_036919495.1 Nostoc sp. | reverse complement strand
GCTGTTTGAGAATGTCGCTACATCCACCTATATTCAGATAGAAACCATAGATAATACTGTGGATGAACTATCGGCTATAGAAAATATCAGTTTTGAAGAAAGTTCAGAAGATTTAGAATTACTTTCAGCACAGCCAGATGATTTGTTCGGCTCTTTCGATGAAAATCCGCAATTGCTGTTTGAGAATGTCGCTACATCCACCTATATTCAGATAGAAACCATAGATAATACTGTGGATGAACTATCGGCTATAGAAAATATCAGTTTTGCAGAAAGTTCAGAAGATTTAGAATTACTTTCAGCACAGCCAATTGATACGCAAACGGTTATTCAGGAAGGTGTAGAAACCGATTTGTGGAATCTAGCAGAGACATCTGAATCTGTACCAGTGTCAGAGGGCAAAAACGCTATTGTTACCTCAATCGAAAAATTGGTAACGACAGAAAACGTTGAAGTAGTTACTCCAGAAGATGATTTTGCCGACTTGGAAGCATTACTAGCAGAGGAAGTACCACTTAACCCCAAAGCTAGGGAGATACCAGAAGTAGATTTTGCAGCGCTGGAAGAATTGCTAGGTACAGATAACGCCAGCGATGTTAATGATGGGTTACGCCAACGCCAGCCCTTCAACACTCAACCAGTCTTAGCAAAAAATGTCATTCCATTACCATCTATAGATGAATTTGGTGACTTGGAGAAGTTGCTGGCAGAAGCGGATCAAACAATATCCCATTCACCATCAGTAAAATCTAACACTAACAAAACTACCCGTCCCTCTACTCGTCGGGCTGCGAGATTTGAAGAAACGATGAAGGTTCCAGTTAAGCAACTGGACGATATGAGTAATTTAGTTGGGGAGTTGGTCGTAAATCGTAATACCTTAGAGCAGGATCATGAACGACTACGACAGTCATTAGATAACTTGCTGATTCAGGTACAACAACTCTCGGATGTGGGCGCAAGAATGCAGGAGTTGTACGAGCGATCGCTACTAGAAGCTTCTCTATTAGCTGGACGCAAAAAGAAAGACTCCGGCTTACAAGCGTCTGATTCCAATACCGATAGGGGTTTTAGCGAGTTAGAAATGGATCGTTTTACTCCCTTCCATACACTCTCACAGCAGATGATTGAGCGCATTGTGCGAGTGCGTGAGTCGGCAAGTGACATTGATTTCGTTACCGAAGAAACCGAGCGCGTAGCAAGGCAGTTCCGCCAAGTAACCACCCAGCTACAAGAGGGATTAACAAGAGCGCGAATGGTTCCTTTCGCCCAAACTATCGATCGCTGGCGGCGAGGAGTGCGCGACAATGCCATCAAGTGTGGCAAACAAGTGGAGTTGGTAATTGAAGGTGGCGATACCTTAATTGACAAGATGATTTTGGATCATCTCACCGATCCGTTAACTCACATGCTGAATAATGCGATCGCTCACGGTATTGAAACGCCAGATGAAAGGCAAGCTGCTGGAAAACCACCCATAGGAATTATTACTATCCGCGCCTTCCATCAAGGCAACCAAACAATCATTTCTGTAGGTGATGATGGTGCAGGCATCGATTCAGCAAGGGTTAAGGCTAAGGCAGTGAAGATTGGCATGATTACAGAAGCGCAGGCAAAAGCCATGTCTCGCCTAGAAGTCTACGATCTGCTGTTCCAGTCTGGTTTTACAATCAAAGACCAAGCAGATGAAATTTCTGGTCGTGGTGTGGGTATGGACGTAGTACGCTCCGAGATTAGCGAAATTCGGGGGACAGTGAACACTGATTCTGCGATCGGTAAGGGAACCACCTTTACTATTCGTCTGCCACTGACTCTGAGTATTTGTAAAGCTCTCTGCTGCGTCTCCGATCGAGCCAGAATCGCTTTCCCGATGGACGGTGTAGAAGATACGCTAGATATACCAGTCAAAAATATCCAGCACGATGCCAATGGAGAATCATTTATTTCCTGGCGCGATACGGTGCTGCCATTCCGACCCCTGAAGGAACTTTTAACCTTCAATCGCCAAATCAGTCGTGGTAATGTTTATGGCGGCACTAGAGATGATGATATGGTTTCTGTGGTCGTGGTGCGATCGGCAAATACCTTAATTGCTCTGCAAATTGACCTAGTGTTGAGCGAACAAGAAATTGTAATTAAGCAATTTGAGGGGCCAGCGCCTAAACCCATTGGCGTAGCTGGTGCTACAGTCCTGGGTGATGGTCGGATTATGCCCATTGCTGACGTACTAGAAATAATTGACATCTTCCAAGGACGGATTTCTACACAAATTGGTGGCAATTCTTGGCAACAGAAAGGAATTCCTGTAGACACCTCTCCTGCGAAGATTGACCCGACAGTGCTAATCGTCGATGACTCGATTACAGTCCGAGAGTTGCTCTCCCTAACCTTTAATAAGGCAGGTTATCGTGTAGAACAGGCGCGTGATGGCCAAGAAGCTTGGGATAAACTCCGCTCTGGTCTGCCTTGCGATATCGTATTTTGCGACATCGAAATGCCCCGTTGCGACGGTCTGGAGTTACTCTCTCGCATTCAGAAAGACTCTAACCTCAACCACTTACCGATCGCCATGCTCACCTCACGAGGTGCAGACAAGCACAGACAAATTGCAGCTCAACTCGGTGCTAGTGGCTATTTTACCAAGCCTTATCTCGAAGAAGCTCTACTTGAAGCTGCGACACGGATGTTGAAAGGGGAGAAACTTGTTAGCACTACAGGTAATGTTTAGTAAGTAATAAAAGACCTTGGCAGTAAACCTGTCAAGGTCTTTTACTTAAACGAGATAAAAATATTGCAACCGCCACAGCACTTAGACAATAGTACACTGTGGCGGAAGTTTGCCTTTTCCAAATTGCTGTGCTTTGGTTCGTATAACTTTTTGAAGATAATCCCAAAATAGCTGAAAATATTGCCTAAATGGCAACATTGCTCTGCTGAGTTTAGGTATTGTCAGTGTTAAGTTTATCCATTCTGGATTCTCTACTCAGACTTATCTATTAATTACGGAAATTTTGTATAAAGAACCACAGCTAATCTGGTTTTAGTACTGGATAGCAAATTTGCACTATTATCTGCTCAAATTTATATATACAGGAGGAGCAAATTTGGTATACTAAATTCCTTGTATATACCAAAATCTACGTTGCAAGGAGAACAGAGTAAACATCTAAGCAAAAGAGAGTATAACGATGTAAAACTACGTTATGACCTCTAATAACACTTATTTAGGCTGTAACTCGCCTTCTACAGCGAAATATGTAGTTTTTCTGTAGTTGACTAGTGCAAGATTTAAGTTACTCTTAAAGCGGATCGCTTCTTGTAAGAATCTACCCTGACAGAAGTGTATAAAGATATAGTTAAATTTAGAAATTCTGTCCGAGATTTTTAATTTACAAACTGAATAGTTTGATACGGCGCTCAAAAACCTGATCCACTACCCTAAACAAGGTAGTCAATTAACGACTCAATATCATCTGTCTGGTAATTGTATTGAATAGTTTACAATACCAGTGGATGAGAAAATCTAAAGAAAATATAAAAGAAACTCAAATTACTGTGGTGTCTGGAGGACAAAAGTGTTTCTGAGACTAGCACATCAACATCGACAATTCGTCCAAGACTTGGTAATGAACCTGCAAGCTTTGGCGGTTGTATTAGAGCGGCGCGGGTATCTTGCATCCTGCTATACCTGTGGCGATCAAATGAATAGTGCATCCTTTATGGTTAGCCTGGGTGATAATCACCTGATTCGGTTTTTGGTGTCCGATTACGGCATTACTTGGACAGAAATGCGAGATGACCGCGAATTAATGAAGCTAGAAGGTGCAGAGGCGATTAGCCAATTAGACGATCTGGCTGATCTTGTCAAGCAATCTATGCAAACCGATACAGGCTCTAAAACTCTCGCCAAGAAGTATTAAGGTTCCAAAGGTCGATGGCAAATTAGAAATTGATTATCGGTAATTGGTAATGGTGGCTTAGTTAGCGATCGCTCTTAACCTATTCTCCATTACCATTAAGTGATTGGCCCGTGGCTAGCCCATCGCATATTTTTTTGTATCTGCCAAAACCTCACGAGCCGGATTCTGAGCCTTTAGATAGAAAGTTGGTAAAACGCACAAGATAATTAGTAGTTACTAATTCATAATTCATAATTAAAAGCCAGGTTCAAAAAACCTGCAACTATCAAGCAAGCAACTCCGTTTTGCTTGGATTTAAATCTACTTATATAACGCAATTATGAATTATCAATTATGAATTATGAATTTTTAATGAATTTTCTCGCTGACACATCAGCCAATGCCATCCCAAAACCTAACAAACTAAGTATAGTCAAAGTAACAACGCCTATATACCGAAGATTAGGCTGCATAACAAAACACTCCCTATACTCGGAAGGTAAATATTAAATCAATAAGTCCGGCAGTGCAATTAATTTTTATGCTATTCAATAATTTGGAAAATTTATTTATAGGTGCTGAGGAATTTGAAGATGTCAGAAGAAAAACTTAGCCAACCAAAACTACCACCAACCAGCGCCCTTGACAATCCATCAAGTCCTGAATTTGAGAATTGGTTTGAATATCCTGTCAGAGTGCAACCTCACCAAACTGATTATGCCGGTGTTGTCTGGCACGGTTCCTATATAGCTTGGATGGAAGAAGCACGGATTGAATGCTTGCGATCTATAGGGATTGAATTTGCTGATTTAGTCGCTATAGGTTGCGATTTACCAGTAGTAGAACTGTCGGTGCGCTATCACCGTTCAATTAAATTGGGTATGGCAGTGTTAGTAAAAACGCGCATGGCTGAGGTGACTGGTGTGCGAATCAATTGGGATTATGCCATTGTCTCAACTGATGGGCAACAATTGTACGCCAGTGCTAAGGTGACTTTAGTAGCTTTAGATAGCGAAAGAGGTAAAATTATGCGTCAGTTGCCGGCGAGTGTTAAGGATGCACTGGCTAAGATTTCAGCATTAAATAAAAATTGACCAACAAAAGTTGCAGACACGATTTGCTTCAATTTTGAAACTTTTATCTATTCCTTTTTTGTAATTCATCTTTGTTAAGAAAGGTGAATTATTAATTTTTACTTGCCGTTTTGAAACTGTGATAAAGTTTGCGTAAACTGCATTATATGATGCCAAATATCTTGTGGGGTAATGCCAAAACTAATGTTTAATAAAATCAAGATTGCGGCAATAGTTAATGCACTACTCACGGTTGCTTTCAACAACTTCCACAATATTATGAAGATAATCCAAGCTACAATTAACGTAGCAATCATAATGTAGAAATTCCTTAAGAATAGCCCTTATCTGAGAAGGTGTTTATTCAGAAAGGGGAAGTTTTTATCTGAAGTAAAAATTATTAGTACTAAAGCTATTAGACCTAATTTGGAATAGATACTAAAGCTAATATTTTTTAACTGTACTAATGATATATTACCTGAAAATGAGACAATGATTCAGATAATAAGCAATTGATTTGGCAATTTGGCAGAATTCCTAAAAAGATGTTTTTATGAAAAAATGTATCAATAATGACAATATACAGAAGTTATATTTTTGTAAGGATATATGAGTAATCCTATTGATTAGTGAGAATAAAAAGTCCTAAAGTAGAATGTATGGTAACAAGGTTTATACCAAAATTGGAAAGTTATACAGCATAGCATATTTAGGGTTGGTTGTCCTAGGTTGTACAGCTACTGCAATAATTTGGGTTATGATAGCTCGAAGTAATACTGCTGGTAGTGAGATATCTTTGACAGCAATATTTTTTCTAGCGATCGCTGTTTTAGCGGCAGTTTCCACAATAGTTGGAATATGTCAAGAAAAGATGTGGGCAAAATGGATTACAATTGCGATCTATAGTTGGTATATTTTTGGTATTATTCGGGTAATTATCAACGCATATTTTTCACAAGATATTGTAATAAATATAACATTGTTTAAAGTGATACATTTAATCGCTTTAATTCTTCCGGTTTTAGGAATTATTTTGTTATTACAAAAGCCAAAGACAAATGTCTCTAGTTAATCAATAGCTCTTTCAGAGAAAGAAGCTAACAACGCATAGCCAAAAATGGACAAAAATGAATTTAGCCGTTAGCCTTCAGCCCAATGCTGAAGGCTAAACAAGAATTAATCAAGAGCCAGAAAATCTGCCTTTTGGGTCTCTGGGTAAAGGTTTTTATCTCAGAGAAATTATCCGTGAGTGAGTTTCTAACTTTTCAGTTGCTGTTAAAACTTCTTGTCTTGCCCATTTATCTGCTGTCAAAATGTCATCTAAAGAGGGATTAGAACGGTTATCATTTTGATGGCGATCGCACACCCATTCGATACACCGAGGAATATCTAAAAAGCGAATTTTTTCATCTAAAAATAAAGCTACAGCTTGCTCATTGGCGGCATTCAACACAGCTGGCATCGAACCACCAGCTTTACCCACAGCATAAGCTAACTGCATACAAGGATACTTTTGGTGATCTGGTTCACGGAAGGTTAAGTTTCCAGCTTTGACTAAATCTAGTCGTTCCCAGTTGGTGTAAATGCGATCGGGCCAAGATAGCGCATACAGCAAAGGTAAGCGCATATCCGGCCAACCGAGTTGGGCTAAAACTGAAGTATCTTGCAGTTCAATCAGCGAGTGAATAATGCTCTGGGGATGAATGACAATTTCGATATTGTCATAATCCAACCCAAACAGGAAGTGAGCCTCAATTACTTCCAGTCCTTTATTCATCAAAGTAGCAGAGTCTACAGTGATTTTACGCCCCATTGACCAATTAGGATGCTTGAGAGCGTCAGCAACGGTTACATCTGCTAACTTTTCTACATCCCAGTCTCGGAAAGCCCCACCAGATGCAGTCAGCAAAATTTTCCGCAAGCCTGCTTTTGGCACACCTTGGAGGCATTGAAAGATTGCGGAATGTTCGGAATCGGCAGGGAGTAATTTTACACCATGTTTTTCGACTAGGGGTAGAACCACAGGTGCGCCAGCAATCAGGGTTTCTTTGTTCGCTAAGGCAATATCTTTACCAGCTTCAATAGCTGCGATTGTGGGTAGCAAACCAGCACAACCAACGATCCCAGTGACAACGGTTTGAGCATCGCCGTAGCGAGCTACTTCTATCACTCCCGCCTCACCAGCCAGTAAAATCGGTTGGGGATCGAGGTCAATGATAGCTTCTTTGAGCGCTGGTAATTTATCTTCTGAGCAAATGGCTGCTATTTCCGGTCGAAACTGCCGAATTTGAGCAGCCAACATCTCTACATTGTTCCCAGCTGCCAATCCCACAATCCGAAACTGATCTGGGTACTGAGTGACAATATCTAAAGTCTGAGTACCAATAGAACCAGTGGAACCAACAAGAGTAATCGCTTTCACAATTGCTTAAGGATTTACAGACAACTCCCACTATAAATTGCCGGGGACTCTTTAATAACAGGAATCACTATAATCGATACACTGATGACGATGCGGGAAGAGAAAGAAGGAAAATTTCCCCATGTCTCCTTGTCTTCGTGCCTGCGCCAGCCCAAATTCGTTAATTTAAAGATTTTCTAACAGATAAATCTAAAAAAATGGATGAATATTTGCCATGACAAATAAACAAGAAGATATGATGAACCTCCTAACTCAAATATCCGAAGATTAACTCTACTTTAGTCCGCTAAATTACTTTAATTAATCTATCAATGAATTAAGAAAATATGCGAGCATTCCAATGTTACCAAAGGTATAGGACTGACACAATAACCCTGTACAAAGCTCTTCCTTGGCGCTCTTGGCGTCCTTCTCTAACGAGACGCTGCGCGTTCGCGTAGCGTTCCGTTGGCGCAGCCTCTCGAAGAGAAGGAAAGGCGGTTCGTTATTTTATTATTGTTCTAAGCTAAAATTCCGTATAAAAATAAACTTGCACATTTGTGATGCTCCCGAAAATATGACCTTGCAGAAATATTAGCTTACCAAGCTAAATTTCCTTCTCAAAAAGATGTCAAATGGGTTCTATGGGAAAATTTCGCTCTCTGCGATCTATGCGTCTCTGCGATTGGTTAAGAAAGAATAAAACCACAGAGGCGCAGATAAGCCACTGCGTTGCAGGGGTTCCCCCCGTTGTAGCAACTGGCTGGCGCGGCACAGAGAAATAAGAGTGCAAAGATGTAAGTAATATTTAAGTGAGCTGCAAAAACCTAGACTTTTTTTGATACTATTTAAGACCAGACTCTTGAAATATTAATTGACGTATGAGCAAAGGTACCCTGTTTGATAAAGTTTGGGACTTACACACCGTTGGTACACTTCCCTCAGGACTGACGCAACTATTTATCGGGCTTCACCTAATTCATGAAGTCACTAGTCCCCAAGCCTTTGCTATGTTACGCGAGAGGGGTCTAAAAGTACTGTTTCCAGAACGGACTGTTGCCACAGTCGATCATATTGTGCCTACAGAAAACCAGGCGCGTCCCTTTGCCGATAACTTGGCAGAGGAAATGATCCAGGCGCTCGAAAATAACTGTCAAGAAAATAACATAACTTTTTACAACATCGGTTCTGGTAGCCAAGGTATAGTTCACGTAATCGCTCCAGAACTTGGGCTGACCCAACCAGGAATGACGATCGCTTGTGGAGATAGTCACACTTCGAGTCATGGAGCATTTGGTGCGATCGCATTTGGTATTGGAACTAGTCAAGTCCGGGATGTTCTCGCTTCCCAAACCCTTGCTCTTTCCAAACTGAAAGTCCGCAAAATCGAAGTTAACGGCACTCTCAACCCTGGAGTTTACGCCAAAGATGTCATCCTGCATATCATTCGCACCCTTGGTGTTAAAGGTGGCGTAGGCTATGCTTACGAATTTGCCGGTACGACATTTGAACAAATGAATATGGAAGAGAGGATGACTGTCTGCAATATGGCGATCGAAGGCGGTGCTAGATGCGGCTACGTTAATCCCGATCAAGTCACTTACGATTACCTCAAAGGCAGAGATTTTGCTCCCATTGATGCAGATTGGGATAAAGCAGTGGCTTGGTGGGATTCCATCAAGAGCGATGCTGATGCCCAGTACGATGATGTAGTCATATTTGACGCTGCGGAAATTTCTCCTACCGTCACCTGGGGTATTACTCCCGGTCAAGGTATCGGTGTCAACCAGTCAGTGCCTCAACCGGAAGAACTGCTAGAAGAAGACCGATTTATTGCCGAAGAAGCTTACCGCTACATGGATTTATATCCTGGTCAACCGATCAAGGGCACTAAAATAGATGTCTGCTTTATTGGTAGTTGCACCAATGGCAGAATTACTGATTTGCGAGAAGCGGCAAAAATCGCCAAAGGTCGCCATGTTGCAGAGGGAATCAAAGCCTTTGTTGTCCCAGGTTCTGAAAGGGTGAAGGAAGAGGCGGAAACTGAAGGACTGGATAAAATCTTTCAGGAAGCCGGATTTGAATGGCGTGAACCAGGATGTTCTATGTGTCTGGCCATGAATCCCGATAAGCTACAAGGAAGACAAATCAGTGCTTCTTCCTCCAACCGCAACTTTAAAGGAAGACAGGGTTCCTCTTCCGGTCGGACATTGTTAATGAGTCCGGCGATGGTCGCCACAGCTGCGATTAAAGGTGAAGTCTCTGATGTACGCGAGTTGCTGTAATTTTGGGGACTGGGGACTAGGGACTGAGAATTGGGGATTAGTAATTGAAAGTTTACTTATTCCCGACTCCTTCATCTTCCCTAGTTCCTAGTCCTCAGTCCCTTTTTCAACAGGCTGTCATTGAAAGAATAGATATAACAATTATGGTGAGTGAAGTTAAAACAGTTTCAGGGCGCGGTATACCTTTAGTGGGTAATGATATAGATACCGATCGCATCATTCCCGCGCGATATTTGAAAGCCGTTACCTTTGATGGGTTAGGCGAAGGCGCGTTTATTGATGACCGGACAGCACTTAAAGGTGAACATCCCTTTGACCAACCCCAGTATCAAGGGGCGAATATTTTAATAGTCAACCGTAACTTTGGCTGTGGTTCATCACGGGAACATGCACCCCAAGCGATCGCAAAATGGGGAATCCAAGCTTTAATCGGTGAAAGCTTTGCCGAAATCTTTTTCGGTAACTGTGTGGCAATGGGCATACCTTGTCTGACAGCCGATGCTGTTACTGTTAAACAAGTACAAGATTTAGTCGCTGCTAATCCCCAAGCCACCGTGACAGTGAATCTGGAAACTTTGCAAGTACAAATTGGTGATTACACTGCCCCAGTTGCGATCGGTGAAGGGACAAGAAGCACATTTATTTCTGGAACTTGGGACGCTTGCGGTCAGTTGGTAGCCAATGCTGACCAAGTTCGGGTAACGGCAGCAAAATTACCTTACGTAGGTTGGGGCAATTTTGCTGCAAGTTAGGATTTCCTTATTCTCTGGTTCTCAGCCAGGGAATAAGAAAATGCCTTACAGTCTTGGAACTGGTAATTTGTTCTTCAACCAAAACTTGAGTTCATCAGGCTTTGGGACAGGTGGGCTGTTTGCCAACATTGATAACGATAACAATCCATTCACAACATCACCAGTCTTGGCAGCTACGAATTTTGAAATTGTTGGCTAATTACACAGAATCTAAACATGTCTGCAAGCTTGGAGCTAGATTCTAATAACCGCAATCATCAGCATTGCTAATTAGGGATCTTTAATCCAATACGCTTGGGTTACGAAGAATAGTAGATTGGGTTGAGCCTAAGCATTACCCAACAAAGCCTTGATAATGTTGGGTTTCCTTCTTCAACCTAACCTACACCAGTTTTAGTTTTTAGCCTTAACCCAAGCGTATTGGTTTTTAACCCTGCTCCATATTTATAGCGATCCTAAATGAGTTGTGAAAATCGAGAGGCTCAGATCCCCGACTTCTTTAATCGTTGTAGACTAGACCAATGTTATTGAGTGTGGTGGCAACACCTGTGCGATCCGCCCACAGTGCGCCTCAGGGGCAGAGCTTGGTTGTAAAAATCGAGTGCTTTTTGCTTTTCTCCTAAATCGTCGTAGACCTTACCGATATTATTGAGTGTGGTAGCAACACCTGCCTTGTCGCCCACAGTGCGTCTCAGGAGCAGAGCTTGGTTGTAAAAATCGAGTGCTTTTTGCTTCTCTCCTAAACGGTCGTAGTTAAACCCAAGCCCAAGCAGTGCGGTTGCTTCACGTTTTTGATCTTTGAGTTCTCGTGCAATGGTTAAAGCTTGCTCCAATATTTGTATTGCCTGTTGGTGTTCCTGTTGCTGTGTCAGCATTATCGCTTGCTGAAGCAGTCTTTGTACTTCTTGCGATCGCAAATTTTGAGTCTGTCCCCAGGTGGGTTGAGCCATCAGCATTCACTGTTAAAGGCGTTAGATAAAAGCCCACAGCTAAAAGACTGGTAAGAATTTTTTTCATAGAGTAGCGCAGAGGTAGCTGTTTTCAATTGGGTGTTAGCAGAAGCTCTTGTTACAAACTCACGATTTTTTACTATAAACTTACGCGATGTGCAACTTATCCTTAGAACCCCGCTTCCATTCCTCTCCCCCACAGGGCTACGGTGTACACACAAGTTACCGAATCACTACCAGTCCTCGAATTACCCCACCCTAACCCTCCCCTTATAAAGGGGAGGGAACAAGATTTTCCGGTTTCCCCCCTTGTAAAGGGGGGATTAAGGGGGGTAATTCTACTTGTGTGTACACAGTAGCCCCCACAGGGAGAGAAGCTTTGATTCTTGCTCCCCAACGCTAGTAGGGAAGGGGTTGGGGGTTAGGTCTGAGAGAAAGTTGCACACAGCGTTAAACTCACGATTTTTTGTTACAAACTCACGATTTTTTGCTATAAACTCACGATTTTCTGTTACAAACTCACGATTTTTTGCTATAAACTCACGATTTTCGTTACAAACTCACGATTTTCTGTTACAAACTCACGATTTTCTGTTACAAACTCATGATTTTCGTTACAAACTCACGATTTTTTGTTACAAACTCACGATTTTCCGTTACAAACTCACGATTTTCCGTTACAAACTCATGATTTTCGTTAGTAATGTCGAAATAAGTACGGGCGTACAGCTAGTTGTGCGTCCCTACATCTGAAATAATTAATGATTAATAAGGTTTTGCCAAAATAGTGATTGTTCTTTGTTGCGAATTGAACTGGATTTCATCTACAACATATTGCCGATTTCTCGCCACTGACTGAATTCCCTGCAACTGTGCTGTAGAAACTACAGGTGGTTTAAGTTTCACCACCGCTTGACCTTGAGTAGAATTTTTTACGCTAAAAGTATTTAGGGGTATATTACTCCAAGTTACAGACTTACCTGTGGGGCGATCGCGGTCTATTCGATGACTTGCGAGGCAGAGAAGATAATGACATCAGCAATCCAAAAGAGCCGAGAGTCTGGCGCTTACTCCTAGAACGTGGCGGCTGGATTTATTTGTTTCGAGCATTGCCCCCAAATGCAAAACTTGATGAGTTACTGTCAGTGCTGGCTATTCAAGAAAGTGATAAGGGACATATCATCATTCGCAGTCCAGAAGTTTCTAAAACTACTTCTCCTTGATATATTAGACCTCTTGCATAAGTCGAATAGACCCCCCTTAATCCCCCCTTATAAAGGGGGGAAACTTGAAATCTTGCCCCCTCCCCAACACACCGGGGAGGGTTGGGGAGGGGTGATTCAACGATTTTTGCAAGAGGTCTATTGAATAACTTGTTTAAATTTAGGTTAATAAAAAGTTATTTATCCTTAACCACTGTTTTATAATGCCCCTTAACTACAGCATCTTGCTCAAGTTATCGCAGATTCAGGGGAAAATTTGATGAACCAGGGGCAACGTACTCCTAAAACAAGGAGATATTTGACTGAATTAGTTCAGACTTATATTGTTAAAGCTTTACACACTGCCAGACAGTGGCGCGTGCAACTAATCCGATGGTTGTACAAATATTCTCCGTGGGGTGTTGCGTCTCTATTTTTGGTCGGACTTAGCTTGAGTATTGTGATGGCTGCTTGCTCTCCACGTAATATCGATAATACTGGTAATGCTGGCGCAACTTCCCAGAGTGATGTAAGCCTAACATTTGTTTCCTACTCGGTTACTAGTGCAGCATACCAGCAGATCATTCCTAAATTTATCGAACAGTGGAAGAAAGAACATAACCAAAATGTCACTTTCAAACAAAGCTATGATGGGTCAGGTTCCCAGACTCTTGCCGTGATTGACGGTAAAGAAGCTGATGTGGTACACCTGTCACTTGCCCTTGATATTAACAAACTTGTTGAAGCAGGTTTTATTCAACCGGGATGGGAAAAAGAAGCGCCTAATGATGCAATTGTAACCAAATCTCTAGACGCGTAGGCGTAGCCCGCCGCAGGCATCGCTATCCGTGAAGGTAATCCCAAAAATATCAAGACTTGGGCAGATTTAGCACGAGATGGTGTAAATGTGATGATGCCTGACCCCAGAACCTCTGGCGGCGCTCGTTGGAATTTCCTTGGTCTGTGGGGTTATGTGACAAAAACTGGCAAAAATGAAAATCAAGCAATAGACTTTATCTCCAAAGTTTATAATAATGCACCTGTGTTGCCCAAAACTGCTCGCAATGCCAGCGAACTTTTCTTCAAAGATGGTCAAGGTGATGTTCTGCTCAACTATGAAAATGAGATGGTTTTATCGGCACAAAATGGTGAAAAAGTCCCATTTGTTGTGCCTGATGTAAATATCTCTATCGATAATCCTGTTGCTGTTGTAGATAAAAATGTCGATAAACACCGAACTCGCCCGATTGCTGAAGCGTTTATCAAATTTCTTTACACCCCAGACTCGCAACGAGAGTTTGCCAAATTGGGATTTCGTCCCGTTGACTTAACCATCGCTAAAGAAACAGCAGCCAATTTTCCCAAAATTAAAACTATCTTCAAAGCTCAAGATTTAGGAGGCTGGGACGAGATTCAGAAGAAATTTTTTGATGAAGGTGCAATCTTTGACAAAATTCGAGCTAAGAAGTCTTAGAATTTTCGTTATTTAATCATCTTCTCTAAAGCGATTTGCAAATCTTTTGTCAAATCGCTTACACCTTGTCTAGCCGCCAAGCGATCGCCCTGACAATTTTTCCAGCGATCGGTTACTGAAATTGGCTCCCCTACAGTGATTTGTGTCTCTCGCAAACCTAACCGAGGTCGCCCCGGAAGTGTTGTATCCTGAATTCTAGAAAGCATATCGTATACAAGCAAAGCTGTTTCCGCAAACCGTTCCGCCGTCGGTTGTTCCTGAATATAAGTAGCTGTGACAGCAACAAAACTTTCCACTATCCGCATGTGCCGCATTTGCAAGTCAGCTTCTTGAGCAATCCAGTCTGCCAAACCGCGTTTAAAGGGTGGTAAAGCATTGATATCTGGCAAATCTTCCCGATAAATGTAATTCCAGCCAGCCTCTTCTAAGCGGCGACAGCGATCGATGGGATTTCCCTGTGCTTGAACTCCAAAATATTGTTCGGCAACTTGTAAAGCCTTATCTAGCAAGCGATGGAGTCGAGCAATTAACACCTGATTCGGAGTAGCAGATTCATCAGTTGAGATGGTTTTTGGGATATCTTGATGATAGAAGCGACGATAAAATTCTTCCATCTCGGTAATCAGATATTCAGCCAACCTACAGAGGCGTTGATAGTAAATCTCTTCGCCCTCGCCTTGCTCAATTTCCATTGGCGATAAGCCACTATCAGCTTCTAACTTACTCAACAGCCAATCCAGTTTAGACCAAGGTGGCTCAACGTAGCGATATTGGATGGCGATCGGTACAATTATTACAGTCTCAGTCCGATTGGCTTTTTGCAAGTCTTCTACACACCAGAACCCCATTTGAGCAACACCAGGTTCTAAGGGGCTAACAATACCACTATGACCATTAGTACCGCCTTCCGGTGCTACTGCGATCGGTAGTTCGCCATTAGCAAATAACTCCCGTGCAGTTTGAATAGCTTGGCGATCTAGTCGCCTACCGCGATGAACCGGCACACCTCCTATCCGAGAAAACAACCAACCCAGCCACTTTCCAGCCCAAACCGTCATACCGCGATCGTAGAGAAAATAGCTGTGAACAAGGGATTGCAGTGTAATACCTTTCTGACGAGCAACCTGTGGCACAATGCGGGAAAGCAAATACAGCATACACAGAGGATCTTCCACCTCTGGGTGGCGAAATGCCAGCAAAAAGCGAATTTTTCCAGCCTGGAATTGTTGATAAAGTTCAGCTAATACCTCAACATTCTTGGCTTCAACACGGACAATACCAGCCGTTAGCCAAGGGCGAGTGCGAAACCGTAGTGCGATCGGCAGTAACCACCGAACAATTTGGAGTACCAGCGAGTTCAACCGTTGGGGAATGAATTTTAATGGTGGTTGAGTAGACTGAATCGATCTAGGCAAGTCGCTCTCCAGATTGTATTTCTAGCGATTGTACAACGTGGGATATTGGTTTTGCGTCAACCCGTAGCCATTTGTTGTTAAACAATCCCTCAGTTTTACTTTTCCAACCATAGAACCTAAGCAGGGCTATTTCATTTTCATCTAGTCCGCCTCAGAATGAATTCTGAGTCTAATAGCGAAAGTCGTCTAAAGACGACTGAGACTCATGTTATAGTCCGTTCTAACGGACTTTAGCTAAAAGCCTGTGAACTTCAGTTCTGGGCGGTTTATGTCTAGAACGAAATAGCCCTAGGGAACTCCAAGAAATAAATTATCCAATATTGTGGGGTGGGCATCTTGCCCGCCTAGTCCATAGGGCGGGCGAGACGCCCACCCCACAAGAATTAATTGGATATTTTTTTATTTGGAAGTCCCCTAGAATCTAAGTATCGAATGAAAATTAGTTCGGATGTTTAGGAAAATTTCGGAATAAATAGACTAATACTGCTAAGTTCAACACAAGAATCAATATTTTTACAAGAGAAATCCCCCGAATTAATTCATAAATCTCTGGTGGAATACTGATACCGACAAGTACCAACACCAAGACATGTGCCCAACGCTTTTCGTACCATAAACCAACGGCTTCAATAGTGGTAACAATAGCATAGACTCCTGTTCCAATACCACTAAATGCCAAAGTTCGGGGATTTAAATTGATAACTTTCTTTAAAAGCCAATCAATAATTATCGATTTACCTTCTAAAACATAATTTTCTGAAAACACCTCTAGAGCTTGGTAATTTTTTAATGTCAATAATAAAGCGATCGAAGTAACCATAAGCAGCAAGGCGGCAAATGATTTGTAGAGAACAATTGCCACTAAACCCAATGGACGCTTTTTCAAACAACCTCCTAAATAAATATAGTAATCCGATTTGATTTTTGAACTTCTTTGCGTGGTGCGCGATAGGCAGGGAATAGGTAGTATGAAGTATGGGAATCAGCCTTTTCCAGTTGAGGGTGAGTTTTTCACCCAATCAAATAGGAGTCCTATAGAACCCAAACTTTGATTTACTTGTATGTGCGTAGGCTAGCAAAAACCGCAGCGATCGCAAATTAAGATAAATTATATCCAATGGAGATTAGCGGACTCGAACCGCTGACATCCTGCTTGCAAAGCAGGCGCTCTACCAACTGAGCTAAACCCCCATAAATTAAAATAGTATGTAAGTTTGGTTATCGAAGCTATTGTAACTTATATTGTTCCATTACCAAAGGGATGAAGCCAGAAAATATCCAAGTTGTTGCAGCACTGTATAAATTTGTCAAGCTGCCAGATTTTGCCGAGAAACGAGATCCTCTGCTGTCTTACTGTCAAACGCAAGGTGTGAAGGGGACAATTTTGCTGGCACAAGAAGGCATTAACGGTACAATTGCTGGTTCGCGTCAGGCGATTGATTCTGTTCTGTGGTTTCTGCGTACTGACCCTCGTCTATCAGACCTAGAATATAAAGAGTCCTATACCGAAATCCCGCCTTTTGAGCGAATGAAGGTGCGGTTGAAGCCTGAAATTGTTACTTTGGGATTGCCTGAAATTGACCCAAATGAACAAGTTGGTACTTATGTTAGTCCCCAAGAATGGAATGATTTGATTTGCGATCCAGAAGTAACTGTAATTGACACCCGCAATGATTATGAGGTGAATATCGGTACTTTCCAAGGAGCAGAAAATCCTCAAACTACCTCATTCCGGGAATTCCCCGATTATGTACTACGCCATCTCGACCCAACTAAACACAAAAAGGTTGCTCTGTTTTGTACAGGCGGCATTCGCTGTGAAAAAGCCTCATCCTTCATGCTTGCCCAAGGCTTTGCAGAAGTTTATCATCTCAAGGGCGGCATTCTCAAGTATTTAGAGGAAGTTCCAGCACAGGAAAGTTTATGGGAAGGGGAATGTTTTGTCTTTGACGATCGCGTAGCTGTCAGTCATGGATTGGAGGAAGGAAGTTGTGAGCGATGCTTCTGTTGTGGATATCCGATTTCTGAGTCAGATCAGGTATCTCCAAAGTATGAACAAGGTATCTCCTGTCCCTATTGTTTTGATAGCCTCACCGATGAAAAAAGAGCGCGTCAGCAGGAAAAATGGCGGCATTATCAAACCCAAGTTCTTAATTCCAAAAATCGGGATGTAAGTTAAAGAAGAATTCAGAATTCAGAAGCTTCAGTTAAGGATAATTCAGGATTTAAGGGCAATATTACTGTAAATGTAGTACCGATTCCAATTTGACTTGTGACGCTGATTTGACCTCTGTGAGCATCAACGCACCTTTTAACGATTACTAACCCTAATCCCGTACCCTGAATTGATTGGACATTTGAGGCTCGGTAGAATGACTCAAAAAGTCGCGCTTGGTCTGGTTCGGGAATCCCTATACCTTGATCTTGAATATAAAAAATTGCTACTTTATCAATCGGGTCGCAGATTAAATCAAACTGAATCTTCCCACCTGTTGGAGAATATTTAACCGCGTTTGAGAGGAGATTTTCAAACAGATAATGCAACAGTCCTTCATCCATTACAGCATCGGTGCGATCGCTATGACAAGTAAAAACAATTTCATGCAGGTTACTTTCAACAATAGAAAAATCTTCGATTAACTCTCGACAAAATTGTTCTAAGTTAAGTAGAACAGGGTTATATACGAGTTTTTCTGCTTCCGCTCGACCCATAAATAACACTTCTTCCATGAGCTTTTCTAGAGATTGCACAGCACCTTGAATTCGCTTTAAATAAACGCCTCTTTTGGCATTTGTCAAATTTGCTCCTTGCATTTCTATGAGTTCTACTGCTGTTTGAATAACAGTCAATGGATTACGGAACTCATGAGATACGGTAGAGATAAATAAGGACTTGAGACGATTAAGTTCTTGCTCTTTCTCCAAGGCTTGCTCTAGAAATTTTGTTTGGCGTCGTTCGCTAAGATCCCAGAAAACAATTACTACACCATTTATCTGATCAAGTCGTCGCTTTAGTGGTGAAGCACTATCGCCAATTGGAACTCTTTTTCCATCTCTTGTAATCAGAGATGTGAATTCCCCTAAATAAACAACTTGTTGATCTCGCAGGACTTTTGTTACTGGGTTTTCTAATGTAGCTCCTGTAACTTCATCGACAATATGAAAAATTTTCGTCGCCTCATTTCCTAAAGCATCTTTTTGCTGCCAGCCAGTCAACGCCTCAGCTGCGGGATTCATAAACGTCATTATTCCCTGCTCATCTGTAGCGATTACAGCATCACTCATTGAGTTTAAAAGGGTTGCTAATTGATCTCGATTCTCTCGCAATTCACGCTCTAATTGGTGTTGTATAAGACAGATTTCGATCGCTATTTTTAAATCTTTTATAGTAAAGGGTTTAACGATATATCCGAAAGGTTGGGTAATTTTAGCTCTTTCTAAAGTATGATCGTCACTATAAGCGGTTAAAAAAATTACAGGAACGTCTAACTGTTCACGAATAAGACTGGCAGTAGTAATACCGTCCATCTCACCTTTAAGAATAATATCCATTAGTACTAGTTCTGGTTGAGTTTCCCATGCCCTGGCAATGGCAACTTTTCCCGATGAAGCTGTACCCGTAACAATATATCCTAGTTGTCTGAGTTGGCTGGCAATAGTTCTAGCCACAATCACTTCATCTTCAACTACTAAAATCCTAGCTTGACCCATTTGATATTTACTGATGCAAAGTTAACTGCGTGAATTGGATTTTGAATACTGTTCCATGATTGCGTTCTATAGTAATGTCGCCTTCGAGTTGTTCTGTAACTAAGTCATATACTAACGACAGTCCCAAAGAATCAGTAGTTGTCCAATCTAAATTATCTGGTAAACCAATCCCATTATCTCGGATAGTCATCTCGATACTATTACCAACATTACGTAAAGCAATACTGATTGTGCCTGCTTGTTGGTTGGGAAAAGCATGCTTGAGGGCATTGGAAATTAATTCGTTAATAACTAATCCACAAGCAATAGCTTGGTCAACATTCAAACTCACTGAATCTATATCAGTTTCTAGACCAATTTTACCAGGCCATATTTGGTAAGAAATTAGCAAACTTGCTGCCAAATTCTCGATATACTCACCAACATCAATTTGTCCAATGTTAGCGGAAGTATATAAATTTTTATGAATTAAAGATATTGACTCAATCCGGTTCTGACTTTCTCGAAGAGCTTTGATGGCTTCTGGATCTTTAAGTGTTTGAGACTGGAGTTGTAATAAACTAGAGACAATTTGCAAATTATTTTTAACTCGATGATGAACTTCTTTTAATAGAACTTCTTTTTCAGCCAAGGCATTTTTTAACTTTATTTGAGCTTTTTGTCTTTGAACAAGTTCAGTTTGAGCTTGCTCAAGGATGCTGGATTGTTGAATTGCGATCGCTAATTGGACTGTCAGTTGATCGAGCAAATCTAATTGATTTTCTTCCCACTCGCGCAAACCAGAGCATTGGTGAGCAATCAGTAAACCCCAAAGGTTAGAGCCTGTGTTTTGAGAGCTTACTTCTAGTAAAATGGGCACGACTAAATTTGCTTTGACTTCAAACTGTTCTAACAAGCGAATATGGCAATCACTTAATCCGGCTTCATAAATATTAGCGATCGCTCTTTTACGTCTTTGATAATATTCCCCTCCTGCGCCTGTTTGAAAACATTTATCATGAATCTGAACGTCCAAAGAAACAGTCCATCCAGGTTCCACCGATTCCGCCACAATTGTGCCGATCATCTCTGGATTAAACTGATAAACTACCACTCGATCAACCCCAAGTAAATCTCGCACTTCTTGAACTGTTGCATTCAGAATATCTTGGAGATTCAATGATTGACGAATCCGTTGAGCAACAGTTCGCATCAATTGCTCCCGCTCGGCTTGGGCTTTTAGAGCTAATTCAGTTCGCTTACGTTCTGTGATGTCTTGCCCAATACCGATAATTTGACCATTTGAAAGTTTAACATTAGTCCAAGATGTATCGAGTAAATTACCATTCTGCATCTGAGTCTTAAAGTCGCTCCAATTGCGTTGTGCAGACTGAATAGAATTAATCACATCTTGTCGATATTCAGGATTAGAATATAGCGCTTCCAAGACATCGCCAGTTTGAAAGTCTTGAAATTTCCAGCCTAAAACACTTTCCCATTCTTGGTTCACCCATTGAAGTTTACCATTGGTATCAGTAAGTGAAATCATCAACGGTATACTTTCAAAAACTATCTGCAAAAAATCATTTTGCTCTTGAAGTTTTCTTTCTAAGTTTTTGCGTTTAGTAATATCATAAAAAACCGTTAAAATTGCTACTTCATTATTAAATTTTAAATATTGGAGTGAAGCGATCGCCCAAAAACAAGTTCCATCTGCTCTTTTTAATTGAAGTTCATAGTTATGAACAAAGCCATGTTGATTCAGGGCTTCTAATAATAATTTGAAATCGGTTGATTTATGGTATAAATCTAAAACTTCTCGATCAATGAAATCTTTTACTGAAAATCGAAAAGTTTTAATGAACTCTGGATTAGCATATAATATCAAATTGTCAGACACATGCGAGATAATTAATGGAATTGGAATGGCTTCAAAAATGACTCTAAATCTCGCTTCACTTTCTTGAAGTTTTATTTTGATTCGTTTATGTTCTGTTATATCTTGTATATTAACCAACCAAGCGTTATAACTGGCATAATCTATTTTATGTGTGACAATTTCAACATCAATAATCTCTCCGCATTTTCGCCGATGTTGCCATTGTCCAGAAAAATGTAAGTTAGAGTGCCTTTCTCTTAAATATTCTATAAATATAGGCACATCTTCTGAAGGGCGAATGTCAGTTATTCGCATTTGCAAGAACTCTTCTCGTGAGTAGCCATAGTGGACAACAGCAGCTTCATTTACATCTAAAAATTGCAGATTATTCTGGTTATATACCCACATTGGGTTAGGATTTTTAGAGAAAAGAAGATTAAAACTCCTTTGGCTATCATCAATAACTTTTTGCCGATGTAATTCTAAATATCTGATTACTTGTCTAGCTAACTGTTGTAAGGCTACTTGCTCTTTAACACCCAATCTTCGCGGTGCAAAATCAATTACACAAAGACTACCTAATGCAAAGCCGCTAGAAGTAATTAGGGGAACACCTGCATAAAAGCGGAAATAATGATTTGATGTTACAAGGGGATTTGTCGCAAACCGTTCATCTGATAAAGCGTCGGGGATAATTAATATTTTATTTTGTAAGATAGCATAATTACCAAAGGAAATACTTCGAGGAACTTCCGATATAGTTACCCCAATTTTTGACTTGAACCATTCCCGTTCTACATCAACTAGGCTAATAAGAGCGATTGGTGTTTCACAAAGGTTAGCAGCTAGTTGAGCTAATTCATCAAAAATTTCTTCTGGTGGCGTATCTAAAATTTTATACTGATTAAGTACTTCTAAACGTTGGATTTCATTCTCTGGAAATAGCATTAGTGGTTGTGTAAAAAAAATGATTTGTACTACTAGATTTAATTTGCTGAAATCTAAAAATATAATTAATTTTCTATGAGGTATGCAAATTTTATGATGTATTAAATTCGCTTGCAATTTCAATGTGGAACAACTGATAATTTCTCGATAAAAAACTTAAGAGCAACATCTAAGCTCTTTGATACTTAGGAATAAAAAACAAGGATCTGTATTTAAAAAAATTTATCAAAAAAGTATATATTGGTTTAATCTTCTACGAATCTGGCGCTGGAAAATATGTTTGATAGTTTACACTAAACAAAGATAAATTGTACGTATACGCAAAGAACACAGAAAAAAACTTTCTGCATTCTTTGCGCCTCCAGATTATTTTTATCTTGGGCGTCCCAAAGTCGTGATATATAGAACAGCTTCATCGGCAGGAATACCCAAAACTTCATTTACTTGGTCATCAAAGAAGCCACCAATACCACTAACACCTACATTTAGATTTATGGCTGCTAAATTTAAGCGTTGTCCTAAATGGCCGGCATCCAGATGTAAGTAACGGTAAACGCGATCGCCATATTGTGCGATCGCAGCTTTCAAATCGGCTGTATGGAAAAGCACCGCAGCTGCATCCCGCCCTAATTCTTGCCCCAAACAGAGAAAATGTAACTCTCGCCGAAAGTTTTTAAACCGAATTTGGCGTAATTCTTGGGCTTTGGGTGCGTAATAATAACAACCTGCCTCCAATCCTTTAACTCCGCAAACAGCAATAAATGTTTCTATTAAATTCAAATCAAAGTAATCTGGAGAAATATCTAAACTTTGGTCGATGTAATTTTGCGGTTGGTAAGCGAAATCAAGTAAACTTTTTAATTCATCCAAAGTTAAATCATCACCATTATAAGCACGGGTAGAGCGTCGCTTATACATAGTGGTTTCCAATTCTGACAGCTTTTGTCCCCAGTCTATAGGCGCAGTACTGGTAGGAATTTTCAAACAAAAAGGAAAGTTATATTTATCCTCCAAAGATTTTTCTTGTTTAATAGTTGGTAGATTAAGATTGCCAGTTACACCTGATTGGATCTGGGTGTGTCGATGGAAATATGTCAGCAATTCGCCATCGGGAATTTCTGGATAACTGGTTTCGGTGGTGGAAGGTAAAGCAGTACATCCTAATGGTAAATTTTGATTGACATCTAACAAATCTGCCAGAGGTAAGATAGCGATCGCACCTTCTTGTTGCGGATCTATATAAAGTAGATCGTTTACCGATTCATCCACAAAACCGCCGATTAAGTGGGGGCGATAGTCAGTAATCGCACCAGCTAACTCGATATTGCCTAACAAGTGTCCTGTATCTAGAAAAATCCGCCGATAAGCCCGATCTTCATAGCGCCACGCAGAACGATAGAAAACCGCAGTCACAATAATTGCTAGTTGAGTATTTTCTAGAGAAGGATGCCAGAAACAAGCAGCTTGGAGATTTTGCCAAACATCACTTTCCCAATAATGCATGAGAGAATGAGTCCGACACTGGTAGTTATATAGACCAGGTGGCAATAACGCCGTACCACGAGAAACCACATACACCTCAGCCGGGTACAACCCGCCTGCACTGGGAGCAGCACGTAAATACACCGCGCTACCCATAGAGGGCATTCTCGCCGTTAATCCATAGCTGCGAAACAGCAGGCGTGAAAGTCTTTGCCACCATTGAGCATCTGGGTTATTAGCAAATCCCTCTGTTTTTTCTTGGATATAGGGTTTGAGATCAAAAGTAGAGCCAATTTTGTACTCTTTGAAAGGCACTGGCTGTTTAGCCCAGTCTAACTGCTGACTTTTAGAGGCGAGAGTATCAGGGTTGTATTTAGTCCGTTCGTGGTAATGCTGGGCAATTGATTGGTGTAATTCTGGCATAGTACTTTTAATATCCTTAAGGCATCCTTTTTTTGATCTTGGCATTCTTCAGCCTCATTATTTCGTGTCAATTCGTACAATCCTCATAGTCACAAAGTGGTAATTGGTAACAACTGCATTGGGGAATGGGGAATGGCCATCTGGGCAAAAAGAATGTAGAGACGTAGCACTGCTACCTCTCTGCAAGGGTTCTGAATCATGCATATTTAATTTTTGGACATGTCTAATATTTTCACAACCGCCGAATTGCAGTTTCTAACCCTTGACATACACCGCTAAGAAAATCCAAATTTAAAGTAGCGATCGCATCACTAGCTTTGTGATAATGGGGATTTCGCAAGAATGCCGTATCTGTCACCATCATTGCCGGATAACCCAAATCCCAAAAAGGTGCATGATCGCTAAGTCTGGTTTGGGGAACTATTAAACCTCGATTCGGCACAGGTAGCCATTGACTAGGTACGCCAGCTTTGCGAATATTACGGCTCATGCCAATTAAATCAGGTAATGTTCGCAAATTACCAATTAAAGCAATAAAGTCACCTCTGTCTGGGTAGAAGCGTTCCAGAGGAGGGGGGTAACTTTGGGAACCAGGCGTAGAATCGGTATAACCCAGCATTTCTAAGGAAATCATTAAGCGTAGCTGTTGCTTTTGTTCGTGCAACAGGGCTGCATAATCAGCACTACCCAGTAAGCCGTATTCTTCCATATCGAAAGCAACTAGCCTTAAGGGATATCTTATAGCTTGGGCAGCAAACTTTCTAGCTAATTCCAGCAACACCGCCACACCAGTGGCATTATCATCAGCCGCTACTGTTCCCGGAACGCCATCATAATGAGCGCCAATTAAAATCGGTGGCAAATCCTTTTTTTGTCGTCCCCCTTGGGAAGGTAAATTTAATATCAAGTTCTTACAAGCTTTACCCCTGACTTCAAAGGTGTGGATTTCCACACTCCCCCATTGGGAAAATTGCTGGCGGATGTATTCTTGGACAAAAAAATGTCCAGCCGTTGCCATGTAAGGATCGCGTTCTCGCGCAATCTCAGCCAGGGAAGTTTGTAATCGCTCTGTTAAATTCAAATGTTTAAAATAGTGGCAATATTAAGGTTTTCAGGCACTCAAACAAACAAAGCAAGTATTATTAAGGTGCATTTATAAACTTGCAGAGACAGTACATAGAAAGGATAACAAGAATTGAGGCTGCTTGGACATACCAATCATCGTCAATGCTATCCTAGTCTTGCAACTATCTGCTCTAGCTGAACTTCTTAGCTTATTGCCTTAATGATGACTATTATACCATTGAGGTGTTTTCATCCAATAGCACAAAGCTAGAGGTAGTTCCGCCCAATCATAATAAATATATAAGACACTTTAGGAGAAGAGTAACGCATGGGCAAGGTAGTCGGCATCGACTTGGGTACAACCAACTCAGTAGTCGCCGTTATGGAGGGTGGCAAGCCGGTGGTGATTGCCAATGCAGAAGGAATGCGAACAACCCCCTCCGTAGTTGGCTTTAGCAAAGAAGGCGAAAGGGTGGTTGGGCAAATGGCACGGCGACAAACCGTCCTCAATCCACAAAATACCTTTTTTGCAGTGAAACGCTTCATTGGGCGCAAGTATGCCGAACTTAGTCCAGATTCCAAGCGTGTACCCTACACCATCCGCAAGGACGAAGTAGGCAATATTAAAGTTGCTTGTCCCCGGCTCAATAAGGATTTCGCCCCAGAAGAAATTTCGGCAATGGTGCTGAAGAAATTGGCCGACGATGCTAGCCGCTATTTGGGCGAACCGGTAACAGGGGCAGTGATTACAGTACCCGCTTATTTTAATGATTCTCAACGGCAAGCAACCCGCGATGCTGGCAGAATTGCCGGTTTAGAGGTGCTGCGGATTCTCAATGAACCAACTGCTGCATCTTTGGCTTATGGATTAGATCGGGGTGACACGGAAACTATCCTAGTATTTGACTTGGGTGGTGGTACTTTTGACGTGTCGATTTTAGAAGTAGGCGATGGCATATTTGAAGTTAAAGCTACCAGTGGAGATACCCAACTTGGTGGTAACGATTTTGACAAAGTTATAGTAGATTGGCTAGCAGAACAATTTCTGGAAGCCGAAGGGGTAGATTTAAGACGCGAGAGACAATCTTTACAACGTCTGATGGAAGCGGCGGAAAAAGCCAAAATTGAGCTTTCTGCTGTCAGCGTCACCGAAATTAACTTACCTTTTATTGCTGCCGATCAGGAAGGCCCTAAACATCTGGAAACTCGTCTAACGCGTTCTCAATTTGAAGGCTTGTGTGGTGATTTGGTGGGGCGATTGCGGACACCAGTGAAACGCGCCCTCAAAGATGCCGGACTCTCATCCAGAGACATTGAAGAAGTAGTGTTAGTTGGCGGTTCTACACGAATGCCAATGGTGAAGCAGCTAGTACGGGACTTAATTGGCATAGAACCTAACGAAAACGTCAACCCTGATGAAGTAGTGGGAGTGGGTGCAGCAATTCAAGCCGGAATTCTCGCAGGCGAACTCAAAGATGTGCTGCTTTTGGATGTCACACCCCTTTCTATGGGATTAGAAACCATCGGCGGCGTAATGAAAAAACTTATTCCCCGCAATACTACTATCCCAGTCCGTCGTTCTGACATTTTTTCTACGTCCGAAAATAACCAGAATACTGTGGAAATCCACGTAGTCCAGGGCGAACGAGAAATGGCAGCAAATAATAAGTCTTTAGGACGTTTCAAGCTGTATGGCATTCCACCAGCGCCACGAGGAATTCCCCAAGTTCAGGTGTCATTTGATATTGATGCTAACGGGATTTTACAGGTAACAGCCTTAGATAGAACCACTGGGCGAGAGCAGAGTATCACCATTCAAGGCGCTTCTACCTTGAATGAGTCAGAAGTGAATCGGATGATTCAGGATGCTCAAAAATACGCCGATGTCGATCGCGAACGTAAAGAACGGGTAGAAAAGCGGACTCGTTCTGAGGCGTTGATTTTCCAAGCAGAACGACAGCTTAGAGAAGTAGCACTGGAATTTGGTATGCAGTTTGCCCGAAACCGCCGCCAAAGAATTGATAATATTTGCCGAGATTTAAAAGAGAGTCTTAAGGAAAATAGCGATCGCGGTATTGACCAAGCATACGCCGATTTGCAAGATGCTCTCTATGAGCTAAATCGGGAAGTCAGGGAAACTTATGCTGAAGATGAAGATGACGACTTGTTTGGTACAATCCGTGACATCTTTACTGGTGATAAAGATAAAGAACGCGACTTTCCTAAAGATGCATATCGGGAACGCGACTCATACAGTAAGGACTATGGCAGAGATTACGGTAAAGACTATGGCAGAGACTATGGGCGAGACAATAGTCGAGACAGTCGTTCTTCCTCCTATGAAAGCCAAAGCCGTCCGCCACGCAAATCCCGTCCCAGTTACCAAGATAATTGGGATGATGAAGAAGACAATGATTGGTTGTAATACTCCTAATAAAAGCGAAAAGTGAGGAGTTAGAGTGAGAAGTGAGGAGTTAAAAATTAAATCTTTCAACTCCTGTACAGACGCGATTAATCGCGTCTCTACTCTTAATTAAGCCAAAATCTAAAATCTAAAATTTAAATAACTGAGCTATGCAAAATTTGCCGAATTTCCGCGATTATTACGAAATTTTAGGAGTATCTAAAGATGCCTCTGGTGAGGAAATTAAAAAAGTTTATCGGCGGTTAGCAAGACAATATCACCCCGATCTCAATCCGGGTAACAAAGAATCGGAGGAAAAATTTAAGGATATTGGCGAGGCTTATGAAGTCCTTTCGGACTCAGCCAAGCGATCGCAATACGACCAGTTTAGCCGCTACTGGAAGCAAAAAGGCTTTGCGGCCAACAAACAGACGCCAAAGGCTAAAACCTGGCAGACTGGTGCTAGCGATCGCAACAGTAATCAGGAGGTAGATCCAAGCCAATTCTCTGATTTTGAAAGCTTTATTAATCAAGTTATCGGCGTCAAAAATAAAAATACGGCAAATAACTCCAATAATGGCAATAATACCGATCCGTTTCGTTCCCCCAGAACAAAAGTTGCCTACACAGTTAGCACCCCACCTCGCACTACCCGTCGAGATATAGAAGCCAGATTAACCCTCCCACTAGAAAAAGCTTATCAAGGTGGTAATGAACGCATTCGTTTGGAAGATGGGCGATCGCTAGAAGTTAGTATGCCTCCAGGTATGGTAACAGGTCAAACCATCCGTTTGCGGAACCAAGGCGTTAGTGGTGGCGACTTATACTTAAAAATTACCGTTAATCCCCATCCATTATTTAAGCTAGAAGGTTTAAATATCCTCTGCCAAGTGCCAGTTACTCCCACTGAAGCAGTTTTGGGAGGACAGGTAGAAGCACCAACTCTCGATGGCCCTGTAAAAATGACCATCCCTGAAGGAGTTAGGTCTGGTCAAAAATTCCGGCTAGGGAATAAAGGCTACCCTAGCGATGATGGCAAACGTGGCGATCAATTAGTGGAAATTCAAATAGTTACCCCGAAAAATATTAGTCAAGAAGAACGAGAACTCTACGAAAAGTTACGGCAAATTGAAACCTTTAAACCCCGTGCTGATTTATTGGGCTAGGGATGAGATAGCATATCCAGCTATTGACCAAAATAATTTGTAAGTAATGCTATAAGTCTCTTAATTTATCAGTGGAGAAAAAATATAATCAATATTTTAAGCCCTCTCATTTATTCGTAGAGACTTAACTATAAATTACAAATTACGAATTATTTTGACCTCAACTTTCTTCTTGAAAAATAGTTTCTATATCTTGTGACCCGTGCAATATACGTGCAATTTCTATGCCTTCGTCTATTGGGCGATAAAAAATTAAATAATTTTTTACCGGAAAACTTCGCAAAAAAGGTGCTAGTTCAGTCCGTTCTCTGCCATTTGAGGAAATTTAGCCAGTTTTGGAAAACTTTCTCGCAGAATATCAAAAAGTTTATTAGCAGCTTTTAAATTATTTGGCGCTACATATTTCCAGATATTTTCAATATCTTGCGCTGCTTGAGTAGAAATCCGAAATCGACTCATACAGAATCGCTGTCAGCCAATTTTTCCTGTCCTCGTGCTTTAATATTTGCAAAAAAAGCCGAAAGTGACTCGTCATTATATTCAGTATACTGACCGCTCTCAAGTTGCTTAATCCCAATGTCTATCTGACTGCGTAACGCTTCTAGCTTGAATTTTTGAAGTTCTTCCTCAAGATGAGCGAGTTTATCTATCATCTGCTGAAACGCTTGCGCTTCATGTACCACAACCTCCGCTTTCCCATTTACAGTTAGTACAAGTGGCGACTTTGTAGACTTAATCCGCTCTAGGTAATCCTTGGCATTGCGCTTGAAATCGGTGAGAGTTTGAATATTTTCGAGATTAATTTTGATATCCATCGCATCTAATTCAATGCTTTATAAAATATTTTATCAAATACTTGACCTGCTATGTCTTCTTCCGGCTTCGCCAATCACAAAGGATTTAGAATATAAAAAATATCTTTGAGCAAGGTGACTCAAATAGCCGTGAATCAAAACGGGGCAATGCCACAAAGCAGTAAACCAACTTATTACTCCCTGCTAGGACTGCATCCCTCGGCATCGGTAATCGACATTCGTCGTGCTTATAGGCAACTGAGCAAACGTTATCATCCTGATACTACAGACTTGCCTACTGCGATCGCCACTCTCAAATTTCAGCAAATCAACGAAGCCTACGCTACCCTTAGCCATCCAGAACGGCGGTTAAGCTATGATTCAAAAATTGGCTATTCTCGCTTTGCGGTGATTCAACCACCTCCTGACTTGAACCATCCCGTCTCGCGTCATGACTGGTCAAAATCAGCTTACCTCGATCCTAGCGATCGCCCCCTCTCATCTGGCGAAATTTTTGCTTTATTTATGCTGGTGTTAACATTTGTAGGTTGTCTGATACTAGCAATTGCCATTGGCTTAACTCGTGGTGAGGCTGCGATCCATTCGCCTTTGCTACAGCCAACTCCTTCTGTACAACAGCAAATTAACCATGTATTGCAACTAATTACCCCTATAGTAATTAAAAACTAAAAAATTTCCTAATCCAAAATCTAAAATCCAAAATTCCTATGCCTCTTCTTCCCTCTGATACCCCGTTATATAATCATCCCCTGCCACAAATTGAACAGTGGCTAAAAAACCAAGGCTGTCAACAAGACGACACACAGAGGCATTGCTGGCATATACAGCGCCCTAGTTGGAAAGCTGAACTATGGCTCGATGTTGAGCAAATCGTAGTGCGATATGTCCAATCTGGGGAAAATGGGCAAGATATCCAACGTTCATTCAAGTATTCTCTTAGTCGGGATGATGTAGAACAAGCGGTGTTTTCTGGGCCATAAATATCGCTTTTGAGTGATGACAACAACCGCTAATCATGAATCAATGCCTGAGATTATCTGGACATCCTATCTTCCTTACCGTGCAACCGGAAGAGGCTTTGATCTTGATCTGATTGAAAAGATCCTACGCTTCTTTTGCGAACGATATTATGATGTATAAACCGATCGGGCGATCGCAGTTGGAAAGCATGGTGAACAGCTAGTTTTAATTCCCTATGAACAAAGTGAAAATACAATTACACCGATTACAATTCACGCCACAACTCGACAACAAATTCGATTTCGTCTAAAAACCGGACGGTTAATCACAAATGTCTAACATTAAGCAACAATTGCCACAAATAAACTATTTCAAAGAAGAGGATATTCTTCATCTGCTCATCTCCGAAGAGCCAGAATCAGCAAGTATTGAAATTAGTCCAAATGTGACTGCTGAACTGAATGCAGCCGGAGAGTTGATAGGCGTGGAAATTCTCAATGCCAGTAATTACATCCGAGATTTTATTTTGGAATCTGTTCAGGGTAAGCTGTTGAACTTGGTTCGCAGCAAAGTATAGCCAGCGATCGCCGATCGCACTATGACTGCTAAATGCGATCGCCAGCTTTGTCTTCACTTTGCATCAAGGACGTACCATTCTTCCAAAGCTCATACTCGCTAAGATCAATCTCTTCATTCCACACAATCCCATAACCCCCTGGCTCTACTTTAAAGTTCTTAAAAAAAGCAGGTTGTCGAAGTGGAGAAAACATTGGAGTATCTAAGAGATGACGAACATCGTATTTTTTCACCTCTTGATTGGTAAATTCAATCAGTAAAGTAGTATCATCCATTGCTTTGGCTTGATGGATTCGGGGATACAACATAGCTGCTCCTAACTAAATTTACTCCAAAGGAGGTAGCTTACGAAACTGCGAGCATCTCAATGAGTGTAAAACACACGTTTGGTGAGATTGCTGGCGCACAGCCTTAATTTCAGCCATGATATTATCGTCTGTAATGTCATCAACCGGGAGTTGAGCATAAAGTTATTGAATTAAAGCCCTCAAATCTGAACGTAAATCTACTAAAACCAACGCTCTGGCAACCTCTGCCCGTTCCTCTGGTTGCAACTGTTGCACAGCCGTAATGAGTTGTTCCAGGGTGATAGGAATCGATACCATATCAATAGCCATCATTAAGTTTATTAAATTGTAGTGCGATCGCCAATCTTGTAGCTTCGCTAACGCATCCTACATACTTAATGAATGTAATATCTTATACTTTTCCAAATCGCCGTTCGCGTTGCTGGTAGGCACATAAGGCGCGGTGAAACTCAGCCCGGTCAAAATCGGGCCAAAGAGCATCGGTAATGTAAATTTCTCCATAAGCCATTTGCCAGAGAAGAAAATTTGAGAGGCGCATTTCTCCACTGGTGCGAATTAACAAATCTGGGTCAGTAATTCCGGCTGTGTACAAGTGGCTCTCAAATACCTGTTCATTAATTTCATCTGGTTGTAGCAGACCTTGCTGAACTTGTTTTGCGATCGCCTGACAAGCTTGTAAAATCTCCTGTCGTCCGCCATAATTAGTTGCTACTGAAAACCGGATACCACCATTATCCTTGGTTGCTTCCATTGAACGGTATATTTCTTGTTGGAGCGATCGTGGGAGAGCCTGTAAATTTCCCACAAACTTAATTTGCACATTCTCTTCGACCATTTCTCGCAGTTCTTGGCGCAAAACTCTTTGAAACAGAGTCATTAAAAAATCCACTTCTTCCTGCGGTCTTTTCCAGTTCTCCGTTGAAAAAGCATAAGCCGTCAACGCCTGAATTCCCCAATCCTGACAACAGCGAAGTAAATCCTTGAGAGCATCTACTCCGCGCTTATGGCCCATAATTCGAGGTAAACCCTGACGTTTAGCCCATCGACCATTGCCATCCATAATCACCGCAACGTGCTGCGGCAATAGTTCTCGTTTTAAGTCAGTAGGCAAATCTTGCAGTTTAGTTTGTTGTGCTGTCATTTTTTATCTCGAGAAGCGGTCGATGGTAATCTGAGTAAACGTGAAACCAGTGCTAGTGTCTTCCTACCTATCTGACGAACAAAAGTTAACAGACCAGGAGCTACAGCTTCCCTATCCACGATTGGGGACAAAAGAGCCTCTAATGACTCTTTCAACTTCCTAATCGTCAGGGGTCTATTTAGGGTTCCCCGTTCCGCTAAGGAAATAGAACCCGTTTCTTCAGACACAACGACACAAATGCAATTTTCGACCCGCTCAGTAATTCCCATTGCCGCCCGGTGGCGTGTTCCCAACTGGCGCGAGGCTGTGCGTCCCGAAAGTGGTAAAATTATACCCGATGAGATGATCCGTGAGCCACGAATCAATGTAGCCCCATCGTGTAACAAAGTTTTCGGCTGAAAAATTGTCTGGATTAGTTCTTTAGAAACCTCCGCATTTAGCTTTACTCCTGGCACAGAAAAATCTCGCTCATCAATTGGCCCTGTGGTTTCCACAATTAGTAAAGCTCCAATGCGGTTTTTTGACAATTCTTTAACAGCCTCAACAATTTCATCAATTACACTATCAGATTTGGGGATTGCCAGCCGGTCGGGTTGAAACAGCTGGCGGAATTCGCCACGCCCTAATTGCTCCAAAAACCGCCGAAACTCTGACTGTAGAGCAACTGCCATCGCTACAGCACAACCAATCACCAACTTTTCCAGTACAAAATTTAGCAGAGGTAGTCCTAATTTGCCACTTAGTGCGGAGGCTAGCATTAAAATAATGAATCCCCTCACCATCCACAGTGTTCGGCGCTCACTAATAATAACTAGTATCATGTACGTCAGCGCCAGCACTAACACAATATCCAGAGCCCCAAGTAGCAAGGACTGTGACCATCCCAGGTTTATCAGCCATTGCTTCCACCAATCTCTCATGACATCTGGATTACACTTTTGCCTCTAATTACATTTAGTCATTTGTTATTAAACCGCGTCTACTGTGAAAACCGTAGTTTTTTGTAATGAGGCTAAAGCTCAAAACTCAAGCCACGACAGAATAATATACTCTCTTCAAAAACTCTAGGTTTCAAAATAGACGCGGTTTAGCTCCTAGCTAATGACCAATAACCCTCCGAGTGACGCTCCTGCGTCGCTATCGCTTTGCTAACGCCAGATCACCTGCGGAGGGAAACCCTGCCGCAGTGCTGGACTCACCAAGGACTAATGACTATTTTTCAGCCTTTCTGGTAGGCGATCTTGTCGAATTAAGTCTTGATAAGTTTCACGTTGCAAAATTAAATTTGCTTCGCCATTCGCCACCACAACTGCTGCCGGTCGGGGCAAGCGGTTGTAGTTAGATGCCATACTGTAATTGTACGCACCAGTTCCCATAACTACGAGAATATCTCCTGGTTCAGTCTTTGGGAGTAGGGCATTCTTAATCAGAATATCTCCTGATTCACAATGTTTACCAGCAATTGTGACTGTTTGGGTTAAAGGTGAAGACATTTTATTGGCAACTACTGCCCGATAAACTGATTGGTATGTAATCGGGCGGGGATTATCAGACATTCCCCCATCGATCGCTACGTAGGTACGAATTTCTGGGATAACTTTGGATGAACCAATAGTATAAGCAGTGACGCAAGCTGTGGCAATTAGCGATCGCCCTGGTTCACTCAATAATTTCGGCAAAGGCAGATTTTCGACAGCACAAGCTTCTTGAATTACTTCACAAATCGCCTTCACCCACTCTTCAATACTAGGGGGATCGTCTGATTCTGTGTACTTAATCCCTAAACCGCCCCCAACATTTAACTCTGTAATATTTAAACCATACTTCCCGGCATCCCGGAGCCACTGCACCATAACAGCCGCCAAATCTTGATGCGGTTGGCGCTCAAAAATTTGGGAACCAATATGAGCATGTACTCCTACGCAATTAAGGGCAGGTTGTTGACTTACAAAGGTAAAAACTTCATCTAAATCATTGGGATCAAAGCCGAATTTGCTATCTAAGTGTCCCGTGCGAATATATTCGTGCGTGTGACACTCGATACCGGGAGTAAGCCGTAGCATGATGCGGATTGATTGACCAGGTTGGGCAATTTCCACAAGGGTACGCAACTCATACCAGTTATCCGCCACAACGGTAACACCAGACTCGATCGCTAAAATTAATTCTTCACGAGATTTATTATTTCCGTGAAGGTAAATTTTATTGGGACTAACACCTGCTTGCAAGGCAGTGTAAAGTTCGCCCCCGGAGACTACATCGATACCTAAACCCTCAGATGCTGCGATCGCACAAACTGCTAAACAATTCCAAGCTTTTGAGGCGTACAATACTTGAGATTCGCCCTTGTAATATTGCTTGAAAGCATCTCGGTATTGCTGACAAGCCGAGCGCAGGGTTTCTTCATCTAAAATATATAAAGGTGAACCAAACTGCTCAACTAGGGTTGTGACATCACACCCACCAATTTCTAGGGAGTCATGATTATGGACTCTGGCAGTTAAGGGTAAAAGTTCCTGATTAGGCGATAAATTTGCCTTGGTGTCATGCCTTTGAGGTAAATATTGACTTCCAGAATGTTGAACCCCAGTGGGGTGAGTCGATACCATAACTATAAAAGTTTTCCTTGTTCAAATTACGGGCTTTGAGTTCGTCTCCCGATTCCCAGTGTACAAAGGGTTTGTAACGTTATTCAACAAATGTGATCTCATTAGACTTAGAAATTAAATTACTGACATTAGAAAATCTCAGTGCCATTCTGGAACTCGATCAAGCTTGTTTTGGCGGACTTTGGACAATGGATGGCTACAAACGAGAATTAGATAGTCCCAACAGCGATATACTCGGTTTATTTTCTGCCTCCTCCAGCACAAGTTTGCTAGGAATGGGTTGCTTTTGGTCAATTTTAGACGAAGCCCACATTACAATTTTGGCGGTTCATCCTCAATATCACCGTCAAGGAATGGGTGCGGCTTTATTATATTCACTCATTAAGACAGCTTGCGATCATAAAATGGAGCGAGCTACCCTCGAAGTCCGAGCTTCCAACTTGGCGGCAATATCTTTATATCAAAAATTTGGCTTCAAAACAGCTGGGCGGCGGCGGCGCTACTACCAAGATAATGATGAGGATGCTTTAATCCTTTGGCTCCCAGATTTACAACACCGCAAATTTAAAGCAACTTTAGACCAGTGGTATTCCATTGTCAGCGATCGCCTCGAAAAATCCTCTTGGCACTTGCTTTTTAAGTAAGTCTGCGAGAAGATTTATAACTATGTCATTGCGTTCGGAGCAAAGCAAAGTGAAGCAATTACACGGGTTTTGAAAGTTTTACATTTTGTTATATAGTTAGCTTTATTTGGGCCTACCTGTTTAGTTGGGTATGAGTATTTTTGAATTATTGGGGCTTGCGATCGGCTTCAGCAAAAAAATGTAACTTTGTTGCGCCTATTTTTATTTAAATATTTTATCTAAAAAGCATATTAGATAAATAAATCATATATTAATTATTTTTGCTTGATATTAAAAAGTATATATGTTAAGTATAAAAGTTTGGGATCGAATCAATAAACTCTCAATGTAAGCAGTGAACTGTTTGTAATAAATCCCAAAAAGGCTGGTGAACTAAAGCTCCTCAGTACACTAGCCAGATAAGAGTAGTCAATAGTTAACAATTAGCCCATCAACTAAAGTCATAGCTTCAGGATGTCTATAATCTGTTATACAGGCATCCAAAAGCTTTGCCTGTGCTAAAATCAGCATACCGGCACGACCGCAGATGATGGGATAAAGCCATGTTTGAGCGCTTCACAGAAAAAGCCATTAAGGTAATCATGCTGGCCCAAGAAGAGGCCCGCCGTTTAGGTCACAACTTTGTCGGAACCGAGCAGATCCTCTTGGGTCTGATTGGCGAAGGCACTGGGGTGGCTGCCAAGGTGCTGAAATCAATGGGTGTCAATCTCAAAGATGCCCGAATTGAAGTTGAAAAAATTATCGGACGGGGATCAGGCTTTGTTGCCGTGGAAATTCCGTTTACGCCACGGGCAAAGCGAGTTCTAGAACTCTCCTTGGAAGAAGCACGCCAACTGGGGCATAACTACATTGGCACCGAGCATCTGCTGTTGGGCCTAATCCGCGAAGGGGAAGGCGTCGCAGCCAGGGTGCTAGAAAACCTCGGTGTGGATCTATCTAAGGTAAGAACCCAAGTCATCCGCATGTTGGGAGAAACTGCCGAAGTTTCACCAGGTGGTTCATCCGGGCGCACAAAAACCCCGACTCTGGATGAATTTGGCTCAAACCTGACTCAGATGGCAATGGATAATAAGCTCGATCCAGTGGTGGGACGCGCTAAGGAAATTGAGCGAGTGATCCAGATATTGGGTCGCCGAACTAAAAATAACCCAGTGCTAATTGGGGAACCAGGGGTTGGTAAAACAGCGATCGCTGAAGGTTTAGCTTCACGCATTGCCACGAAAGATATCCCTGACATCCTCGAAGATAAACGCGTCGTCACCTTGGATATTGGTTTGCTCGTAGCAGGAACCAAGTACCGGGGTGAATTTGAAGAACGCTTGAAAAAAATCATGGATGAAATCCGCTCTGCGGGTAATGTCATTCTCGTGATTGATGAGGTACACACCTTAATTGGTGCGGGTGCAGCAGAAGGTGCTATTGACGCAGCAAATATCCTCAAGCCAGCTTTGGCTAGGGGTGAGTTGCAGTGCATCGGTGCTACAACCCTAGATGAATACCGGAAGCACATCGAGCGAGATGCAGCGCTAGAGCGGCGTTTCCAGCCAGTAATGGTTGGCGAACCTACAGTTGATGAAACAATTGAAATTTTATATGGTTTGCGCGAACGCTACGAGCAACACCACAAACTGAAAATCTCCGACGAAGCATTGGTGGCGGCGGCGAAATTGTCAGACCGTTACATTAGCGATCGCTACCTCCCAGATAAAGCCATCGACTTAGTTGATGAAGCTGGTTCTAGAGTGCGCTTGATTAACTCCCAACTGCCACCCGCAGCCAAAGAGTTAGACAAAGAACTGCGTCAGATATTAAAAGAAAAAGATGACGCGGTGCGCTCTCAAGACTTTGACAAAGCTGGGGGATTGCGCGATCGCGAAATGGAAATCAAAGCCGAAATCCGAGCGATCGCTCAAAGCAAGACCAATGCAACAGGTACAGAAGGTGAAGAACCTGTAGTTACAGAAGAAGACATTGCCCACATTGTCGCTTCTTGGACTGGAGTACCGGTGAACAAACTCACCGAATCTGAATCTGAAAAGCTGCTGCACATGGAAGACACCTTGCATCAGCGTTTAATTGGTCAGGATGAAGCTGTGAAGGCAGTCTCACGAGCAATTCGTCGCGCTCGTGTCGGCTTGAAAAATCCCAATCGACCCATAGCTAGCTTTGTCTTCTCTGGGCCTACTGGTGTAGGTAAAACCGAGTTGGCGAAGTCCTTAGCTGCTTACTTCTTCGGTTCCGAAGAAGCGATGATCCGCTTAGATATGTCCGAATACATGGAGCGTCACACCGTCAGCAAGCTGATTGGTTCGCCTCCAGGTTATGTTGGGTATAACGAAGGTGGTCAGCTGACCGAAGCCGTGCGGCGGCGTCCTTACACCGTGGTGTTGTTCGACGAAATCGAAAAAGCACACCCCGATGTATTCAACATGTTGCTGCAAATTTTGGAAGACGGTCGGTTAACTGATGCCAAAGGTCGCACGGTGGACTTCAAGAACACCTTGCTGATTTTAACTTCCAATATTGGTTCTAAGGTAATTGAAAAAGGCGGTAGCGGTATCGGCTTTGAATTCTCCGAAGATGCCAGCGAGTCAACTTACAATCGGATTCGCTCTTTGGTGAACGAAGAACTCAAACAGTACTTCCGTCCAGAGTTCCTCAACCGACTCGATGAAATTATCGTCTTCCGTCAGTTGAACAAGCCGGAAGTGACCCAAATCGCCGAAATTATGCTCAAGGAAGTATTTGGTCGTCTAACTGAAAAGGGTATCACCTTAGAAGTCACAGACCGCTTCAAGGATCGGTTGATCACTGAAGGTTACAGTCCCAGCTACGGCGCGAGGCCATTACGTCGGGCAATTATGCGCCTGTTAGAAGATAGCCTAGCAGAAGAAATTCTGTCTGGTCGCATCAAGGATGGCGATACAGCCCTTGTTGATGTGGATGAAAATGGTATTGTCCAAGTTAGTTCTCAACAGCGTCGGGAATTGTTACCCCAAGGTGTTGAGTAAGATTTAGGGTTTGGGATTTAAGTCTCAAATAGAAAATTAGAAAACGGTAGAGTGTTTATTGCTCTACCGTTTTTTTGACTCTCTGAGGCAAAAAATTATTTAAACTAATTGTTAGATATTTGACAAACTCTTTTGTATATCTCTTGTACAAACCAAGATATTACTTTTTGGATAGTCTCAAAATTTTCGTTTGAATCGTATAATTTCTTTGCATAATAACCCAATTGATTTAGTTGTGAATCTAAATCAGATTTACTGCCATGAGTCTTTAAAGCTCTTAATTTATTCATATTCATTATTGTCAAAAAATTTTCTTTTAGATGCTGCGTTTCCATATAGTTAGGTTTAATAATTTCAAAAAATATCTGAACTGATGCAGGAAGGCTTTGTCTTCGGATTTTTTCTATGTTTTTTCTATCAACGTAGATGCCATCAATGTTTTTTAAATTTTCTGATTTGATGGCAGAATTTGGCACATTTACATATATTTGCGGTAAATCCCAATTACTATTTTTTCGCTTATCATAAGATGATTTAACTCTATTATAAGCTTCTAAAAATGATTTATTATTTTCATTAATATATTTATATTCTTCATCAAAAAGAACTTCGATTGCAGATTCTAAAGTATTACGAGCAGACTCAGAAAAAGTTGTAATCTGCTTTTTATCTCGGCATTCAGCCATATCTTTACTATATTTTTTTAAGTTATCAACCCAAGATGAATAATTTGCATCCGTTATATATGAATAATCAATATAATATTCATCTGGGATCTTTGGCTGTTTCTGAGTTTTTTGGAAATTTTCTTTATCAGTGTTAATTGTGATGTTATCAATTGATTTATTAGTTAATGCTTGTGTTTCAGATAACTTATAAATTTGCTCTGATAGTTGATTTATATTACTAGAAAAATTATCATGTAATCTAATAAATTGACAATTTATTTCATTAGATAATAAATAAATATCACTTTTTAGGTCTTGAATTTCTTGTTTTAATTCTTCATCCATATAATATCCAGCATTGTGCATTTAGACAATTTACTGAGGGTTACTAATTTTAGTATAAAGCTCTAAATATTTTTGATAGATAGAATCATTTCTTCCCTTAACCATACCTATAAACTCTATTTTCCCCCGAAGTACTTGTTTAAAATTTTGTTTCTCCTTGGCGGGTAATCTGCTTTGAGATTCATACTTTTCTTGATACTCTTTTTCCACAGCCTCAAGCCCAAATTTAGCCCAAGCATGAAGCATAGCACGAACCTGACGCACATACCTTCGATCAACATTAGGAAACAGATTAGTCGTTAATCCCGTTACTTCTTGATGATTTCCTTTGACTTGCAGTCGATTTTTATGATTATTTACCTCAAATCCATTATCATTAATAATTGATAATAATCTATTACCAATAAAAATTTTATCTACATCTTCTTCAGGTACTATATATGCTAATTCTTCAGGAAACTTAGGTAAAGTTGTTGAGAAAGTAATATCATCTGCATATCTTGTATAAGTCGCTTTGTACTCTTTTGCTAAACGTTGCAATTGACTATCCATCTTGGCACAAATCATATTAGTTACGATGGGTGAAGTTGGCGCACCTTGAGGTAACTTATTGTCATGACAACAAATCTGTGCTAATACAGTCGCTACATCTGGATGTAAACCATAGGGTGTAGCCATAAACATACCCCGGACTCGACCAAAATTAATCGACGGAAAAAAATCAGTTAAATCAAGATTTAGAACATAGCGTTTTTTAGTATGAGCTTGAGCATTAGTTACAATATTTTTCCCCATCACAAACCCATGCACTGATGGTTTTATCTCATACACTGTTTGCAATACTTGATTAAGTTTTGTCTGAATAATTTTAAGTGCAGTTATCGGAGTTGATATCTGACGAATACCACCAGACTTTTTAGGAATCTCAAAAGTTTTATAGCGTTTGCCAGTTTCAACAAGATATATATGATAAACAAGCCGAGGATAGGAAACCTCTAAAAGGTCAGCTATATCCATTGGTTGTTTAAGAGAGTAAAATTTCTCTCGTAAAGATTCGGGGCTATCTGTGAGAAGCAACTGAGAGTTTTTTTTCACTTTGTCCCCTGAGTTATCCTTAATCAGCTATCTTTTGAGCGATGTAACAGCCATATTTAGATTTAGCATTGACACAGATATCATGCTAATTTCTACGATTGGAAATAAAAAAATATCACTTGCGGATGTATTCTCGCCTATTCGGATAAGGAGCAAGCAGCAATTTAGAAGGCTAAAAAGCTCGTAAAGCTGACCGTGAAATACACCGTCGCAGGATCAACAACGGAAATCAATACCTATTCCCGCAAGTGATCGAAGTGGTTTGTCTAAGGAATCATTGCTTACGGGAGCATCCCATTTTTGCAGAAATACTGATTCATGAGTGTAGTATGGGGAGAACACAATACTTACTTAAACCATAGGCATGACCCCCGAAGA
>NZ_JBALBZ010000094.1:0-15706 GCF_036919495.1 Nostoc sp. | reverse complement strand
TGGCTTTCGTAACTTTAGCAATTTTAGATTACGCAGTTTATTAAACTGGCATTTTAGTATTGATTCTCCATAAAACTAGCGGAAGAACCAAAATATCTAGCAAAAAACAGGAGTCAATATGTCCCTAACTTCTCATGTCATATCTTCTTCTTCAGGACTAACTAAGTCAGATATACAAAGTCTTTTGGTGCTTTTGTATAAATTAGTAAAATTTAGTAAAGCATCGTTGCAATATATGCAATATGAATATAATTATGATTATATTCCTCCTCTAGCTATGACAGGCGCTTTACCATTGCCAGTCATTAAAGTAGAACTCCCAGCCCAAGAGTTACCTAATTTAAAATGGGTACTTTCAGTAGCTCAAAAAATAACGCTGATTTTGGTAAATGATACTGTCAGTAGCTTTTCAAATTTCTTTGATCGCAGCGTGTCTTACGGACTGGATGATGATGAGCAAAGCGAGAACTTGTCCCTCAACACTAAAGTCCAAGCTTTAGCAGATATCGAGCAAAAAATTCAAGATGCTGAAAGTAATCAAGAGTTAGAAAAAATTGCATTTGATCTGGCATCAATTACTCAAGAAATTACTGATGAAATTGTTGCTATTAATCCGTCTAGTGATGTTTCGTTTGGACTTGGAGAAATCTCTGATTTTGATAGACAGATTATGGCTATTGATGAGCAATTTGAATCGCATTATTTTCATGGAAATTTAGGAGATGTAGATTTTTCAGCGTTATCTAGCATAGAAGAATCAATCACAGACTTGTTAAGTTCTGCTTTCAAGAAAATTATTAATTCTAATGCAAAATTGTTGGAATTAGAAAACACTCAACCCTCGTCTATAGAAGTAGAGTTTTCTATAGGAACATCTGCAAATAAGCCAAGTTTTGAAGATTATAATAAATTATTTAGAAAAATCCCTCTTCCAGAAATTAGCTCTAGGTTTCAAGAAGATTTGGTTTTTGCCTATATGCAGGTTGCTGGGCCAAATCCACTGATGCTTCAAAAGGTATTAGAACAGGAAGATCCTTTACAAATTACCGACGAAGAATATCAGCAAATAGTTGGTACGTCGGACTCCCTAGAAGCTGCAAAGAGGGAAGGTCGGCTGTATAAAGCTGATTATTCTAAGTTAAAAAACATGGAAAATGGGAATTTTCCTAAACAACAAAAGTATATCTATTCCCCTTTAGCATTATTTGCAGTACCACCATCTGGTAGCCCATCTCGGTCTTTAGTACCAGTGGCTATTCAGTGTCAGCCGGAACATCCAGTATTCACCCCTCTAAATGGTAAGGAAAACTGGGCGATCGCTAAAAGCATTGTGCAAATGGCAGATAGCAATTACCATGAACTAATTAGTCATCTTGGCCGCACTCACTTATTTATCGAACCTTTTGTAATTGCTACTAAGCGGCGATTACCAGCAAACCACCATTTAAGAATTTTGCTAGAACCTCACTTTGAGGGAACTATATTAATCAATTACGGCGCTCATAAAATCTTGGTTGCCCCAGGACGTGAAGTAGATGCAATTTTAGCTAGTACAATTGAAAGCGATCGCCAGATAACTGTTGAAGGTGCCCAAGATTATTTGCATCATTTCAACAATGCCATGTTTCCCAACATTTTAGCAAGTCGCGGTGTTAATAATACTTCTCAACTACCTGAATATCCTTATCGAGATGACGGACTGCTGATTTGGAATGCTATTCAAAAATGGGTGCGTGCCTATTTGAGCAGTTACTATACCACTGAGTCACAGCTACTAGCAGACCAAGCTTTACAAAATTGGGCAAAGGAATTAATTTCCGAACAAGGAGGTCGCCTCCAGAATTTTGGTGAAGATGCGAATGGCACAATTAAGACGCTAGATTATCTAGTTAACGCTGTTTGCACAATCATTTTTACTGCTAGCGCCCAACACGCTGCGGTTAACTTTCCGCAAGGCGAACTTATGACCTATACACCTGCTTTTCCTCTAGCCAGTTACTCTCCAGCACCCACAAATCTCGACGAACCAGGCGATTTGATGAGTATCCTACCTCCCCTAGAGCAAGCCAAAACCCAACTTAAGGTAACTTATTTGCTTGGATCGGTCTACTATACTCAGTTAGGACAATACTCCAACTCATACTTTAAATCCAAGCCACAATTAAGTTCGGCACTGCTTACTTTTCAAAATGAACTCAAAGCAATTGAAAAGAAAATTAATCAGAAGAATCGTACAAGGATAATGCCTTACAAGTTCTTGCTACCTTCCCAAATTCCACAAAGTATCAATATCTAGTAGTATGTCCCAAAAGTTTTAAAAGGTTACTGTTTAGATCCCCGACTTCTTCAATAAGTCGGGGATCTAGCAGCCCCGCAAAATTAATGGGACAGACCACTAGTAGTATGTCAAGCTTGTTCTGAGGGTTTGTAGTAAGCACTTTAGTGATTAGAAAATGAAAATAAGGACTTTAGTCCTTACTACGAACTTGCGTACTCTACAACTAATCAACACCCCGCAGCTTGCGAGTATTATCAACTAAACTCTGAGCAAATTGATCAAATCTTTGGGAAAGCTTTTCATCTACTAGCTTGCCTTCAGGACTGAAAGCACCCCAAGCTTGTCCTATGGCAATTTGTTCTGGAATCACCCAACCATGCACCCATCGGACAATTAGCCGTAGGTCATTTAAAGCATTACTATTAGACTGACCCCCCAATACGCTGATTAATCCTGTCACTTTATCAGACAGTTGCTCAAAGCTCATCAAATCTAGGGTATTTTTCAGGACACCACTAACGCTACCATGATACTCAGGTGTCGCTAAAATTAATCCATCGGCGCGGCTGACTGTATCTTGTAACCGCAGAACATCTGGGTACTCTGGATACTCCTTTGCGCCAGTGCAAAACGGTAACTGCAACTGTCTTAAATCAATAATTTCTACCTCTGCTCCAAGGGCTTCTACCCTTTGCACTGCTAAAAGTAAAGCAACCTGGGTATAGGAGTTGGGTCTTAAACTACCACCAATGCCAACAATTTTCACCATAATTAACCCACGAACTATTAACTAGCTACTATTACCAAATTTATGAAAAAGCGGAATCGTTATGATTATGCTGATCTTAGCGATTTGTATCAGAATGTGTCAAATTAATATCTACTAGAGACTGGGGAAGATGAGGAGCAGTAAGTCTTTGCCCAATGCTCAGGCTGCGCCCTAAGCGTAGCTTACGGCAACTTTTGGAGATGCTACGCGTTAGCGGAGCTTTCGCTTTAGAGATATGCTCAGTACAAGTGCCCAATTCCCAGTCTTAACAGCTCAACTTCATGTAATAACCGGAAGAAACTTGGGAATGGTTTTGTGTGGAAGTTAGACTAGATAAGAAAAGTGTAATTTCCAGTTATTACAATTTTTGGTAGAAGAATAGGCATAAAACCATAGCTCAACTTGTGCCAGCAGACAAAGGGTAATTATTATGACAAATTTGGGAAAAAAACCATTGATAAAAAGACAGTCGCCAAAGCGTGGTGCTTGGGTTGGTGCGATTGCAGCTAGTTTGATTATGTTACCAGGAATTTTTGGGAGTACTCCCGTCTTGGCGCAAAAGGCAGAAAGCACCTCTTTAAATTATGGCGACTTGATCAAGAAAGCAAAGGCAGGAGAAATCCAAAAAGTAGAGCTTGACGAAACTGAACAGCTAGCAAAGGTTTATCTCAAAGGGCAAAAGGCTGATACACCACCGCAACAGGTGAGACTTCTGGCACAAAATACAGAGTTAATTAACATCCTCAAAGATAAGAATGTTGATTTTGGCGAAGTTTCCTCAGCTAATAGTCGAGCTGCTGTTGGACTGTTGATCAATCTCATGTGGATTTTGCCACTGCTAGCTCTAATGCTATTGTTCCTGCGTCGCTCGACTAATGCTTCTAGCCAAGCGATGAATTTTGGTAAATCCAAAGCTCGCTTCCAAATGGAAGCAAAAACTGGAGTAAAATTTGAAGATGTAGCCGGGGTTGAAGAAGCTAAAGAAGACCTCGAAGAAGTTGTTACTTTCCTGAAACAGCCGGAAAGATTTACTGCTGTAGGCGCACGTATTCCCAAAGGAGTGTTGTTAATTGGGCCTCCGGGTACTGGTAAAACTTTACTAGCAAAAGCGATCGCAGGTGAAGCAGGTGTACCATTCTTCAGTATTTCCGGTTCAGAATTCGTAGAAATGTTTGTTGGTGTAGGTGCATCTCGCGTGCGCGACCTCTTCAAGAAAGCCAAAGAGAATGCCCCTTGTCTAATATTTATCGATGAAATTGACGCAGTAGGTAGACAACGGGGTGCTGGTATCGGTGGCGGTAACGACGAGCGCGAACAAACCCTCAATCAACTGCTCACCGAAATGGATGGTTTTGAAGGTAACACAGGCATTATTATTATTGCTGCCACTAATCGCCCAGATGTTCTAGATGCAGCGTTGCTCAGACCAGGACGCTTTGACAGACAAGTGATGGTGGATGCACCGGATCTCAAAGGGCGACTGGAAATTTTGAAAGTCCACGCCCGGAATAAGAAAATTGATCCTAGCGTATCATTAGAAGCGATCGCTCGTCGCACTCCTGGTTTTACTGGCGCAGACTTAGCCAACTTACTCAACGAAGCTGCCATTCTCACTGCTAGGAGGCGCAAAGAAGCTGTCACCCTTTTAGAAATTGATGCTGCTGTGGATAGAGTCGTTGCAGGTATGGAAGGTACCGCCTTAGTAGACAGCAAGAGCAAGCGGTTGATTGCCTATCATGAAGTTGGACATGCTTTAGTTGGCACATTCCTCGAAGGGCATGACCCTGTGCAAAAAGTTACCCTCATCCCACGGGGGCAAGCACTGGGATTAACTTGGTTTACTCCCAACGAAGAACAGGGGTTAATTTCCCGTTCCCAACTCAAAGCCAGGATTACTGCTACTTTGGGTGGTCGCGCCGCCGAGGAAATTGTTTTTGGGAAGCCAGAAGTGACCACAGGTGCAGGCAATGACCTACAACAAGTCACAGGAATGGCGCGGCAAATGGTGACACGTTTCGGGATGTCAGAATTAGGCCCATTGTCACTAGAAAATCAGAGTGGAGAGGTATTTTTGGGACGTGACTGGATGAATAAATCAGAATATTCTGAGGAAATTGCCGCCAAAATTGATTCACAGGTGCGCGAAATTGTTAACAAGTCCTACATCAGAGCAATAGAACTGTTGCAAGAAAACCGCATAGTTTTGGAGCGTTTAGTAGATTTGTTGATAGAACAGGAAACAATTGAAGGCGATTTATTCCGCAAAATTGTTGCTGACAATACCCAGGTAGCCGATGCACAAGTGGCTGTACCTCATTAGGGATACGCTGTGGCGGAAGTTTGCCTATCTTCAACAAGAGGATTTGCGGTGTGCTGTACTAGTGAAAATCCAAATATTCAGATTCCCGACTTTTTCAAAAAGTCGGGAATTTTCTTGAGCAAAAGTCACAAGTGCGATCGCAAACTGTCTTTATAAAAATCCCTTGGCATGGACAGTATCAATTCTCGCTAATGACTGCTGTAAGTCAACCTGGTAGATAAACAGGAAGTGCGATCGCAAAGTTTAAGTATAAGGGACTTCCAAGAAATAAATTATCCAAATAAACGAACCACAGAGACAAGGCAGCGCGGTCTTCTCCCAAGGGGAGACGCTAAGAGCGATAGCGAGTCCGCGAGCGTCTGGGGGTTTCCCCCATGAGCGACTGCCGCACAGAGAGAGGAGGAATAGAGAGAGTTTTTGCGTCAGTTTTGGAACATTTTTTTATTTGGAAGTCCCTAATTGGATAGTACTGACAAACTCAGAACGGAAAAGTGGTATATACCAATGCTGCAATCCATTGAGCAACGCATCAAGCATGTCATCAATAATCTTCTGCCAGCAACGGCGGTTTACCACTTAGTGTGCAGACTGATTCTGTTTTCGGAATAAACTCGTTGAGTGCATTCACTAATTTATGCACCGTTGTACATAGATTGTCTTTGGCTGGAATGTGAGGATCATATTGTTTAAGAAGATTTTCAGCATTTCTAATAGCAATAGATTGCTTCTCAAATAGCTCATCATAAATCGTTTCGCTATTCTTCTGATATGTCCTACCAAATAAAGAAGTTAACTTCTTCAGATAATCACTTCGAGGAATACCAGTATTGAGAAATTCAAAATGTAAAACATACCATAATTCAAATGCTTCATTAGAATAAGCTACTTTAAAACCTTGAGCTTCAGCATTTTTAATAGCGTTATTAAAATCTTCTATAGTCCAAGAATCACAATCAAATACACACCAAACCTGATCGTACTCTCCTTGCTTATTCAGTTCCTTGGCGCTTTGAACTAGTTTGCTGGGATTCTCTCCTAAACCCTGTACGTCTATTTCAGCAACATTTTTAGGAACACGAAAACTCCTAAAGTAGTTAGGTTCAGTTTTCGCTCCTTCACATACGATTAAGAATCTCTGCTTGATTTCCCTAGTATTAACTTTTCTCGGTGAATATCCACGAAAGTTTGCTTTTGTTCTAGGCATGAGAGTCGATTAGATGATTCAAATTCCCAATATATGGAATTGCGCCATATCTACCTTGAATATAATCACTTTCAAATGGCGCATCGTCAGGTATCTTGTATTCGGCTAAAGAGTATAAATCTGTTGCACCATATCTATTCTTTTCAGTGAACCAAATCTGATCTCTACGAAAAAGCTTATTATTAAGCAAATTGGTATCGTGAGTCATAAATATTAACTGAGCATTATTTGGATTCGTTTCAGTAGAATTAAATAATTCAACAATTGCACGGCTGATTAAAGCATGAATTCTAGCATCGAATTCATCAATAATTAGGATTTTACCGTTTTTTAGTGTATCAACAAGAGGCCCTGCCAAAGCAAATACTTTTTGAGTTCCTTCAGATTCTTGATTGTCTAAATCAAATATCTCTATAGATACAGGATTTCCTTCCCCATTAAATTTTTGGTGCGTAGTTTGAACTGATGTTACTTTTGCCATCCCATTTTTTATAACGTAATTCTTTATTTCATCGGGTAACTCTTTAGGCCACAAATCAGTAGTTATTTCACTTTCCTTTACCTTGACATCGGAAAATCCCAAATCTAATTTTTTGAGTAACTGAAAAATCTCATCCTTATTTTTATTATTCGTTAAACAACTAACTGTGTATCTTTGATAGCCACTATCATCTAAACCAGAGGTAATTTTGACTCTATTTGTCAGCCAATCCAATATCATTTCTGCAATTTCGACATTAAATTGAGCAGATACAGACAAGAAGAGGGCATTATGTCTTGTTTTTTGTTGAATACCATCAGCTTTAAATCTTTTAGAAACACTAATTTTGTTGAGTTTACGCTCAAAAAGCCTCGTTTCTTTTATTTTAGGAACATAAAATAACCATTCAGAGACAACTTTCTCAATAGTTGCCTCAAAACCATATCTATATCTTTTGCCATTTATTAAAAATACAATTTCAAAAAAAGATGGTTTGTCTTCGGTTTCAGTGCTGAGTTTAAATCGCTCAACACCTATTTTTTCCGTACTTTGAGTCTCTTTAGAAGAATTAATCATGAACCATCTCATGAAACCTAAAGCTGTAGCCAAATTACTTTTACCACTAGCATTTGCACCGTATATTGCGGCGCTTTTAAGTAGTTTTAAATCATTATCTATTTCAAAAACGTTGTTTTCGTCGAGCTTTTTGTCTTTTGCGACAAGATTTGCTGCCACCATACTAAAGGTGACTTGCTCTTTAAACGATCTGTACTTACCGACACTAAATTCAATAAGCATAGGATGAAGTTTAGGCTTCAGACAAAAAATTGTGAATAAATAGTAATTTACTGCTTTAAGAGTAGCAATAATTGGTTAAAGATGCTAAATTATAAGATTGTTTTTACCATGTACAGATGTACTGTTATTAATATGTGCAGCATAATAAACGCCTGCACCGGACGATAGCGATTTTGTTGCAAAAGCTGACGCTAGACACTTAGAAGTGAAGCAAAGGTTTAAGTACAAGAAAATTACTTCAGAGTTCAGCAATTGCTAAAGCTTTTTGGTAGAGTATTCTAGAAAATCCATATCACGAGAATAGGCGATCGCCTTTGGCGTTGGCTGCGCCATCGCTAATTGCAATTGCCAGTTTATTATTCAAAATCGAGAACGCAGTTGCTATGATCAAACGCCTGCTTGTGGTAGAATCTCCCGGAAAAGTCAAAAAACTCAGTCAAATTCTGGGTTCGGATTGGAAAGTTCTAGCCAGTTGTGGCCATATCCGAGAACTCAGCAATGAAGGAGACGATTCCTTGGGCTTCGTCATGGACGGCAGTAATGTTCGGTGCAATTACGTTCCGCGTGACCAACGAGCGAAGGAAACAATCCAGAAGCTCAAGTCTGCGGTGAGGCAGGTTGATGAAGTTGTTTTAGCAACTGACCCAGACAGAGAAGGCGAGACAATCGCTTGGCATCTCAAAGAAACGCTGGGTTTAAGGGAACCGAAACGAGTAATTTATACTGAGATTACAGCATCGGCGGTGCAGAGTGCGATCGCTAATCCTAGAAAGCTAGACCAAAACTTAATTGGTGCTGGGTTGTGCCGAGATTGCCTAGATAAGTTGGTAGGTTATAAAGGTAGCCCATTAGTTTGGGCATTGAATAACGGCGCTAAGAGTGTTGGCAGAGTCCAAAGCGCCACGTTGCACCTAATTTGTCAGCGAGAAAACGAAATTCTGGCTTTTGTCCCCCAAGATTACTGGAGTGTCTGGGTAGATTATGCTGAAGGATTTCGGGCTTTTTACAAAGGGACGGTTGATTCTGCAAAAGATGCAGCAGAGCAAGAAACTGAAACTCACGATGACGCAAAGGTAGGTAATAGTCCAGAAACACCAGAGTCTAAGCGTGTTCTTTCCGAAGCAGAGGCTACACGTTTAGTAGAAGAAGCACAGCGACATCCTCATCAAGTTATTCATTTTGAAGGAAAAATCGTTAACCGCCAGCCACCTCCACCATTTACAACTTCCAGCCTTCAGCAAGCAGCCGGTTCAAAGCTGAGGTTTGCTCCTGACAAAACCATGATTGTAGCCCAAAAGCTTTATGAGGCAGGGCTGATAACATATATGCGAACAGACTCAGTAATGCTGAGTCCAGAATTTTGTGCCAGCGCCCGTAAATGGTTAGAGCAAAATGATCCGCAGAATGTACCGTCGCAAATCGCCAAACATCGCAGTAGCAAATCGGCTCAAGAAGCGCATGAAGCGATTCGTCCAACGGATGTGTTTCGTCCCTCAGTTCAATTGCGTTTAGAACTTCCTGATGATGAGTTTAATTTGTATGTGATGATCTGGAAACGGTCAATTGCTTCTCAGTGTCGTGCTGCCCAATTGCGTAAAACTTTGGTGATTACTCAGTCTGGTTCCCTACTGTGGTCAGCAAGAGGGCAAGTAATTGAATTTTACGGTTATGCTCGGTACTGGAACAATCTCAGCAAGGATAGTGTTTTACCTTCATTACAACAGGGACAAGCATTAAAACTGGAGAATGCTGGACATGAGCAGAAGCAGACGCAGCCACCACCTCGTTATAGTGAACCAAAATTAGTGCAACTGATGGAACGTAAAGGAATTGGTCGCCCAAGTACCTATGCTCCTACTGTTGCTACTTTAAAAAAACGAAATTATGTTGAGTTGAAAAAAGACCATCTGCAACCGACAGCGTTAGGGTTAGAAGTTGATGCGTTTTTGCTCAAAGCACTGCCGGATTTACTAGAGGCAGAATTCACAGCGAAAATGGAAGATGCCCTTGATGCAATTTCTGAAGGGAAAAACTCTTGGCAGCATTATTTAACTAGTTGGAATCAAAATTACTTTGTACCAGCGCTTTCCAAAGCTAAAACTGTAGTTGCGAGTTCCCCAACAGGTAAAGCTAATGTGATAACTGAGCGCAAATATGAAACTTCCAAGACTCGATGCTCTGAATGCAAAAATTTTCTCGCCAAAATTCCGAGCAGTAAAGTTAAAAAGAAATATTTCCTTAAATGCACAAAAGGCTGTGAAAATGTCGTGCTATTTTGGAGCGACTTTAACAAAACTTGGCAGCCACCACAAGCTAAAACAGTCCCGGCTGAAAATCAACAAAAGCCTCCCGTGAAGATGACGGCATATCCCTGCCCGGTATGTAAGAAACCTTTAGAGGAGTACAGTTACATCAAAGAGGGGCAGAGTAAGAAAATGTTGCGATGTTCTGACCCACAATCGCGTAAAGATACCAAACATAAAGATGTGGCTTATTTCAGTACGCCAAAAGGGTGGTGGAGTCCTAAGTTTGGGGAGTTAGGAGTTAAAAATTAGGAGTTAGGGACTTCCAAGAAATAAATTACCCAAATGAAACGAACCACAGAGACACAGAGAACACAGAGGAATGAGGAGGAGAGAGTTATGTAGGTTGGGTTGAGGAACGAAACCCAACATTTTCATAGCTTTGTTGGGTTGCGCTTTGCTTTACCCAACCTACAATTTTTCTTAACCCAAGTGTATTGGTCTATGGAGTAAAGTCCGATTACAAATTTTTGTAGACTTCACCATCATTTCGCTTACCAACGCGAAAAACATCAATTAATTTACTTTCTTCATCAATCGTGTAGAGAATTCTATATTCACCTTGATCGACACGATAACCCCCCTCATAGCCTTTCAAGGCTTTACAATCTTGAGGTCGAGAATTGCCTTGAAGCGAAAGGATTTTAGATACAACCTGCTTATAAAGTTTCGCTTGCAAATCTAACAAATCCTTTTCCGCAGTCTTAGCAATTCTCAAACTGTAGCGTTCACTCATTTCCACGCTTGGCACTAATTGCCTCTAAGGTAGTAAACCCATCATTTTCCTCTATTGCACGACGAAGTGTTTCTGAATCAATAGCATCTTCAACAGCTTCAAGCAATTTCAAATCATCAAGACCGATAATTGCTACGGCAGGTTTACCATGACGCTGAATTATAATCCGCTCACCCTTATACTCAGCACGATTAATAAGCTCTTGGAAGTTTGCGCGAGCTTCTGTTGCACTTATGGCAGTCATAGCGCCTCACAAAATTAAATAATTGATGCTCATCAAAATGTAATTTTTGTACAAGTTGCTAAAAATATACAAAATTTACGTTCTGTACTAATATTACACAATGGATAAAACAATTTCTAGTTGATTTTAGATTTATGAACTGTAATGCGATCGCATCGCATCAAACCCCTTTTAAGTTCAATTAGGACTGACGCAAAAAATCTCTCAAACTCTTATTTCTCCGTGTACTCTGCGCCTCTGCGGTAGCCTGCGGCAAGCCGCTGACGCTCCTTCGTCGCTACCGCTTCGCTAATGCGTCTATGTTATTCTGTAACTCGTGCGTAAGTTCTATCAATTTAGGGCAAGCGAAAGTCAGAAAATCCTAAGTACTCCCCCTAACTCTCCTCAGTTGTACTTGGCCTGAGCAGCCGCTTAATTAGGTGAGCCAATAATTCTAGTCCAGCATCCTTGGCAAAAAATCCGTCTGCTTCGGGACACATTTGTTTCCCATGCACCTCTAACTCATTCTTGCTCATGAAAGCCGTGACAAGAATGATCACAGGAGAACGGGGCAAGCGGCGCTTGAGCGCAGTAATGATTTCCATGCCATCTATACTTAACTCATGCCGAGCCGTAGGCAGCACAAAATCGACTAGAAATATATCGTATTCATTGAGTTCCTCTAACTCCCATAAAAAACTAGACACTGACTTGTAAGTTGCTACAGCATATTGTTGCTTCATAAAGCGTTGGACAATCCGACACCAGTGTTCGTCATCATCCAAAATCGCCAGCTTGTACATGGAGATTCAATTCCTTTTTTGACCAAGAAGAATAATCATATCCAAAAAGGCATCGTAGTCAGTGATGGGTTTGGTATAGCAACTGTCAGCCCCAGATTGGGACAACAGGAGATGTTGCTCGGCGGGCATGGTGTAAGCTGTCACCAAGATTATTGGTATTTGTTTCCACTGTGCCTTCAAATGGCGCGACAGGATGGAGCCATCGACTTTTTTTCCTTCCCACCTAGCTCCCGGCAAATTTATATCCATAATCACCAGTTCTACTGCCCCTGCTTCGCATTGTTGGAATATCTCTTTTGGCTCGGCAGTAATAAACACCTTGTGACCCCCCAAACGTTCGATTAGTTTGGCGGTTCCCTTAGCCAGGAGTTCGTTATCTTCAACCAGTAGGATGTTCAAGATTGTTACTAAAACCTCTATGCTCTGGAAGCGCTTACATTCATGTATGAGAGTAAGGTACAGATGATTTTAATTGCCGTCCAAATATTAAAACCCATAAAAATACCCATCTTTTTTATAGTCAGGTGAAATATCTTCCAAGGGCCAAGCCCCTAGCTTTTAGCTAGGGGCTTGGCCCTCAACTAGAGAACCCTGACCTTTTATATGACTTTGTTCGTTTAGAGGCAGGGTAAAAATCACGGTGTTTCCCTGCCCTAGTCCAGGGCTTTCAAGCCATATCTTACCACCCATCAGTTCCACTAATCGCTTGCAGATAGTCAGCCCTAAGCCTGTGCCCCCGTAGGAACGCTGGGCAGAACCATCAGCTTGCACAAATGGGGAAAACAGTTGCTCTGAGTTTTCCATCTCAATACCGATACCTGTATCGTGTACCGAGATTTGAGCCATTGTCCCAGTACTATCTGACAACAGCCCGGACATCGATTTGACCTTCATCTGTGAATTTGAAGGCGTTATCCAGCAAGTTTGTCATCACCTGGCGGACTTTGATCTTGTCGGCGAAAACAGTCTCGATTTCACAGTGGAGTGTCAGAGGAATTGCCTTGTAGCGACTTTCGGCACCTGAGAGGAAACATTGCTCTTGTAAAAGCTGTTGCAAATAAACTGTCTCTAAATCTAAGGCTATGCGTCCATCTTCAATCTTGGCAATGTCAAGCACATCGTTAATGATGGTGACAAGATTTTGCGTCGATTGATAAGCGCCATCTATATATTGGCGCAACTCCTCTTCATTTTCATAAAGGCGGTCTTTGAGCAACTTTAAGTAGTTTAAGGTTGAGGCCAGAGGGGTTCGCAGTTCGTGGCTAGTAGAAGCCAAAAAGTTGCTCTTGAGGCGACTCACCTCTTCGGCGGCAGCTCGGGCATGAGAGAGAGCTTCGTTGTGCATCTCAACTACCAGGCGTTGCTGCCGTTCGCGCTGATAGAGGCGGTTTTGCAACACAGCCAGCGATAGATGAATGTTCAAAGACTGGATGAGTTCCATCTCTTCGATGCTCCAGGGGTGAGCTTTATCTTGTTTGAGCGCCTGCCATTGCGCCATTGACTGGCGGGGTCGCTCTTGGCGCTCATCGGCTTCCTCATCGCCAGCCCAAAGATTTTTTGTGCCCATTTGGTCACGAAAGAATGTTAGATACCCCAGGAATTCTTTACCATAATACAAGGGTTGAACAATCAAACCCCGAATAGGTGTGGTCTGGAAGGATTCAATCAGTTGGTGTAGACGCGGTTCTTGCTGAAGATTAATTACCACTCGCAGGGGAGGTTTATCTTCTTGGGTTAAGCGAGTGTCGATGGGAGTAGGAGTTTCCCCTACCTCTTGCCAAAGGGGATGATTTTCTAGTAAGTTTGGTTCCTCAAGCTCAGATGGGGCCGGTTGATTTCCGTAAGTATAAAGATGGGCTGGTAAAGCCTCATCTGGGGAAGTGAGGTACAACCTGCCTCCAGAACTGCCAGAAGCTTTGACTGCTTGCTCTAGAACGTTATGCAAAATCTCTTCAGGCCCGAGAGGCGCGTGCAGCATAGTGGCAATCTGATTAACGATCGCATCACGCTGCTGCTGTTCCTGCACCTGACTCAGCAGATTCGCCTGGGTAATCGCCAATGAAACCTGATCGGCAAGCAATTGGACGACCAGCAAATCTTCAGATGTAATCTCTCTGGGTTCGGCATGATGAGAAATTAATAGCCCCCAGAGTTCCTGTTGATAAATTATTGGCACTACCAGAGAAGATTGCACACCCATCTGGGTGAGATAGTCTATATGGCAGGGGTCTACGGGACGGCTTAAGATATCTTCGAGGGGTTGCTCTTGTATTTCTTCAACGGTCAAGTCGCCGGTTGCCGTCGTTTTGGGAGTGGGCAGCGAGTTAAGGATAATTCGTTGTTCGCTGACATTGACAATGGAGCGGGTACGTGCTTTAACAAATAAAGCCCGCGCTTGGGGCGGAATGTCATCAGCTGGATAGTGTAATCCTAGCAAAGAAGGTAGGCGGTTGGGGGCACTAGCTTCGGCAACAACGTGTCCATGCCCGTCGCGATCGAAGCGGTAAACCTTAGTCCGGTCGGTTTGCAAAAATGCCCGCAACTCGACCACAGTTGCATCCAAAATCTCTTGGAGGTTCAGCGATTGCCGGATGCGGTTCGCCATGCGAGCCAGTAGAGCTTCTTTACGTTCAGGAAGTAACTGATCTTTTAGGTTTCTAAAACCAGAATTTGTAGTCAACTGGTGCTCCAATTTATCGAATAAGTATTTGTTATTTAACTAGGCTAGCAATTACCATAGCTAATTTCGCTGGTTCTATTGGCTTAGTCAAATGTTTTTGAAATCCTGCTTGGAGAATTTTTTGCTGGTTAGTCTCTCCAGCGTATGCTGTAAGTGCGATCGCTTGGATTCCCCCTTGCTGTGGCGGTAGGGATGTCTGACGACAAGCCGCTTCGCGTCTACGAATTTCCCGAATCAGCATATAGCCATCCATTTCTGGCATCCCAATATCACTTAAAATAATATGTGGTTTCTCAAGTGCAAAGGCGTCTAGTGCAAGCGATGCTGAGGCGAAGGCACGCACAGAAGCACCATACTGTTGCAGGGTGAAAACTATTAGCTCGCGGGTGTCAACTTCATCATCCACGACTAGTACATTTACCCCCTGAAGATTAGGGGAACTATCGGGCAAACTTTTGTCTTCAATTGTTTGAGGCTCGACACTCTTGATAGGTAACAACACAGTAAAGGTAGCACCTTTATCATCTCCTTCACTTTCTGCTTGGATTGTTCCACCGTGCAGTTCAACGATTTGATGAGCGATCGCTAAACCAAGCCCTAAGCCGCCAAAGGTTCTTGTTGTGGTATTGTCAGCTTGACGGAAGTAATCAAAAACGTGAGGCAGAAATTGTGGGTTGATGCCTTTACCCGTGTCACTGACTTGGATTTGCGCTTGTGTACCCACGCGCTCAAGTCGTACTTCCACCTCACCCCCGGACTCTGTAAACTTAACGGCGTTAGATAACAAATTCCAGACGACTTGCTGCAAGCGACTGGGATCGCCCAAAACTTGCCCTATATCTGATTCTAATTTCGTCTTGAGTTGAATTGACTTGGCTTGAGCCGCTAAACGCACAGTATCAAGGGCTACTTCAACGACTGCGGACAGATCAACAGAACTGATCTTCAGGCTGAGTTTTCTTTGAAGAATGCGGGAAACATCCAGTAAATCTTCCATTAGCTGAGACTGCAACTTGGCCGGGAGCATCCCATTTTTGCAGAAATACTGATTCATGAGTGTAGTATGGGGAGAACACAATACTTACTTAAACCATAGGCATGACCCCCGAAG
>NZ_JBALBZ010000093.1:0-2040 GCF_036919495.1 Nostoc sp. | reverse complement strand
GTTGCGCCGCTCTTTAAACCTTTTACAGTAACCGAAAGACCATTATTCCAAGCAGCTGTGAGGTAAGCACTATTGAAGTCAAAAACACTATTACTTACTAGCGCTGGGTTTCCATCCGCGTTGAAAGCCACATAGTCTCCTGAAAATCTTCCATTGTCATAGCCTTCACGTGTAACTTTAGGACTTGAGCCATTTATATAGTCAAAATTATCCCAATTAAATCCTCCGTAACCATTAGGAATCTGCTCATAATATGAAATAGGCGCTATATCATCAAATGTTAAAACAGTTGCTTGTGCTACTGCTCCTATTCCCAAAACAATGACTGTTGCTGCGATCGCAGCAGTTGATAACTTTTTTGCAACAGTTGAAATGCTCATGTGGTTATAGTTGTAACTCCTAATAAGTTTGTGCTTTTTTACACATTTTACTATATACACTAAGTCAGCAAAACTAACAAGTACTATTACTTAGGGATATTATGAAGTTTGATAAAGTTATGATGAAGACAATTCAGGACAATATAAACAAAGCCTTGACAGAAGTCTGATCATAAAGATTGCTTTACTGTCTTTCCTTAGACAGGTCACAGCGTCGTTTTTTTATGACAATAAATCAATCTTTTGACTTTTAAATTCTGCCTCAAGATGCAATGCCAAATTTTGATTAGCTGACAAGTTAAGCTTCTGTGATTTCTGAGATTTTTTCTGATCCCAGCACACCAGACATATCAGCCTTCAAGCAAAGGTAAAACAACTTGAACGCGTAAGGTTAGGGAAATACACTCGTAATCCCCACATGAGGCTGAGGTACAATGCAAAGAAATATTTAAATTATGAGCGACATGATCACATCAGAAAATAACACAAAATCCAGCGATAAAAGCCTAGAGGCAATGCGGCATTTTTCCGAACAATACGCCAAGCGTACTGGAACATACTTCTGTTCTGAACCTTCTGTTACCGCAGTCGTCATTGAAGGACTAGCGAAACATAAAGATGATCTAGGTGCGCCTTTATGTCCCTGTCGCCATTACGAAGATAAAGAGGCTGAGGTTCACGCCACATATTGGAACTGCCCCTGTGTGCCAATGAGAGAACGCAAAGAGTGCCATTGCATGTTGTTCCTCACCCCTGACAACGAGTTTGCTGGGGAAAAACAAGAAATTTCTCTCGCAACAATCAAAGAAGTACGAGACAGCATGGGATGAGCGAAACCATCCCCCAAGAGTTTTGGCAAGGCGTAGAACAGTTCAATTCTGGTCAGTTTTACGCTTGTCATGACACTTTAGAGGCTTTGTGGATTGAAGCCAGTGAACCGGAAAAAAGCTTTTATCAAGGCATTCTCCAAATTTCTGTGGCGCTGTATCATTTGGAGAATCGCAACTGGCGAGGTGCAGTAATTCTGTTGGGAGAAGGTAGCAATCGCCTCCGCCGTTACCCATCCAGCTACAGTGGCGTTGACGTAGATGAGCTATTGAGTCAGAGCGCAGTGTTATTAACGACATTACAACAAATAGGGCAAGACTTGATTACATCTGGTGATTTAGGTGAAAATCAAGTCTTATCTTTGCCTAGAATTGTGCTGTCTAGTGATTAGACATCTGGTAATTAATTGTGCGTTGCCTGAAATGCTCAGTAAGTACTAATTCATGTAGACGCAAAAGGGCTTAAGGCAGGGTATTGTGCCTACGGCCTTGCTGATTCCATGTATGAAAATGATTTTGCATAATACCAAAATCCTTCCTTGTAGAGACGTAGCAGTGCTACATCTCTACATCCAGATTCATACTTCAATTCAACAACGCCGTGCTTACGTTATTTTCACTCAGATGTCAGTTTCCTGAAACCTTGAGGTTGGGGGTAGCGTCACTATGTCAGCCAGTAGTTATCGGAAATCACTCCAGATTGTATATTTCATATCTGGATAAAGTACTTGAGATAATTGTGCGATTCGTTGTTTGGTGAATCACGGTATCCAGCCCGTACATAACTAAACCAGCCAGACAGCAGATTACTGTCATTAAAGGCTGAACTCTCG
>NZ_JBALBZ010000092.1:0-23037 GCF_036919495.1 Nostoc sp. | reverse complement strand
TAATAATTATTTGTCAAAAAATGATGGTTCGACACAAGTTCTCTATTTAAACAAGAGAATTTTATCTGATTTTTTTTCAAAATGAGAATTGCTGATTTTGTAACTTCTCAATAGCTAACGAACAGACTTTAAATTCTTAGCTAAATGAAATCATCTCATCCATCTAATACACGAAAACCCTCGTTACCTTTCACCATATATTATACCGTTGCTCTCCTTCAGCCTTCCCCACCTATTAAATGGTGCCAGTACAATCAGATGCTGAATTAGGCTTTTTCCTTACCCAGTCAGGCATTAATTCCTCTCACCCTTCAAAAATAAGCGAACATACAGTAATTAAACCCCATGTTAAAGGTAGGTAAACTTTCGCCACAGTTTACTAGTCAAAACCTTAATTGATAATTGAGCACTTCTGTCTTCTTGTAGTAGTAGCTTTCCATCTTTAGTTAGCTTCAGTTGCTGCCCCCGCCACTCTATAGTGTTCCCAATAAAGCCAAAACACCAAATAACAAAGCTTAATAAGTCGTGTCCAGGAATGAGCCACAGAAACTTTTTGACAATTGGATCTTTCAGACTGATAGTACCAACGACCCAAGCCATTACCAATCTTGTTACCCAACAGATACATAGTCCTACCCATCCTAGTATTGAACCATCTGTGGCAATCAGCAGCAGAAAACTGGTGACGACACCGTGGGTAAAAATTAGTCCTAGATAACCCCAAGGACGAGAAACTCGTTTACCACGCGCCCAACGGATCTGGCGCTTGATAGCATCAACTAAGTTGTTGCTTGTCTGTACATGTTCAACTACATAGTCGGAAAGTACAACCTTGTAACCTGCTTGGACAGGTAGATAGCCAAGTTGGAAATCATCTGCCAGATAATCAGCAATTGCTTCAAATCCACCGATGGCTTCTAGTACTTTTTTAGGGATGGCAATGGTGGAACCAAAAGCATATTTTATACCATTTTCCTGGATATTGCTGACTAAAACCCCAGCATGGAACTCAGTAGTAGTACCGATAGCCTCGAATGTTGATACCCATCCTTGAGCTAAGGATCTATACAGACAGGTAACGACACCCACGCTTTCATCTTGCAACGGCTGGATAACTCTTTGCAAATAGTCTGTTCCAACTCGGATATCACTATCAGCAAGGACTAAAATTTCGTATTTAGCTTTGGTTGCAGCATTGGCCAAGTTGCTAACTTTGAGATTTGTGCCGATGACGCGATCGCTTACTATCAGCAGAATATCCAAATCTGAATAATTGTAGATGATTTTTTCTACAATCTCTATGCAAGGGTCTTGAGAATTTCGTACAGCAAAGATGATTTGATATTTTGGATAGTCTTGCTGGCAAAATGAGGCTAGGTTTTCATAAGCATCGCTATCAACTCCACAAAGAGGTTTGAGGATACTAACAGGTGGATGAAACTCTAGATCCGTTGACTGGGGATGACCGAAAAAAGTTATTGCTGCATAAATTGCATAGTAATAAAAGCAGACAGAAAATATGCACAAAATTACCAGGAAATCAATGATAATCAAGTGAGAAATTCTTAAAAAGTTAGATGCAAACATGGTTATTAGACCTATCTTTTAAATAAATTTTGTCGGAAGATAAATAGATCCAATGATTTTGCGTGTATCGATTATTGCCAATATATTAACAATAATAGAATTATAGCCGTAGTAATCAAAGCGATTAATTGGAATTAAAAATGAGGATTTTATCGCATTGGGAGTGTTAGCAGAATAAGGGCATTTAGAGAAGCAGAAATTGAAAAAATACAAGTTTGTTTCATTGCTTCTGGAGAAAAAGCGAAAGCATAAATGACACCGAATAAGAAAGTGTGTCTTTGCCAGTATATTAAATTTTGTCGTACTCTATTTTTCCATAGTCAAGTTTGATAATTCGATCTGCTAAATGAAAATAACGATCATCGTGGCTAATCACTAGCACTGTTTTACCTCGCGATCGCAGTTCTGGTAAAAGTTGAGTATAGAATATCTCTTTGAATACTGGATCTTGATCGGCTGCCCACTCATCAAATAGATAAATTGGTCGATCTTCCAAGTATGCTGTCAGTAAAGCTAATCGTTTACGTTGTCCCTGAGAAAGAGCAGTGGTAGAAAGTTGACCATTTTCAACTTTTACCTTATGGTCTAGTTGCAATTGTTGTAAATATTTTGTGGCTTGAGCATCCAAGTAAGAATTTTTTAAGCCGAGAAGTTCTTCAAATAAATAAAAATCAGAAAATACAACGGAAAAATGCTGACGATACCATTCTCGATTCGTTTCGCTAATTAAGTTGTCATCAAACCAAATTTCGCCGTTTTCAGGGATGTAAAGTCCGGTAATTAGTTTCACTAATGTAGATTTACCGCTACCATTGCCGCCGATAATGAAAACTAATTCTTGAGGAGATAGTGTCAGATCGATAGGGCCAAAAATAAAGCTATTGTCTTCTTCAACTGTATAATAAGTGTGGGTAACATTTTTAAATGTTAAGCTGTGCCAATCAGATTTAATTGCAAGTGTAACAGTGGATATTTCAGATCGACTAGCTAAAGATAAACCCAATGACTCAATTTTTTGCCAAGCAATACTGGCTTGACTTAATACAGGAAGTTTGCTGATGATGTTATCCATTGGTAACACCAAGTAAGTAAAGGTCAAAATGTAGCCAGACAGAGTTTCGGCATTGATAGTAAGCAGATTAGGCAGCACAAACATGACAAAACCGAGGGCAAAAAAGAATACGAGTTGCCCCCAACTAGAAGTTGTGGCAAAAAGGGTTAGACCTTTAACATTGTGATGGCGGAATTTGTTAGCAGTTGGGTGTAGTTTTCCTTCTAAAAAATCTTCACGCCGCCTGTAGTTTAGTTTGAGTTCCTTAACTCCTTCGGTAATAGTGCGAAAATGTTTAAACAATTGATCTTCATCTTCACGAGCTAGAGCCAGCAATTTCTCTCCTCTGTTGAGTAGCCATTGACAACTAGCGATCGCTATTATTGAAATACCACAAACTAGCACCAGTACTAACCAAGAGAGCCAGGTTATATATGCTATGCACCCCAGGACGATGGCTAAATTAATAAAGATGAAAGGCATCTGATAAACAGCATTAGCAACCGCCTGAATATCTTCTGTGAGAGTTGCCAATAATCGAGGATTCCCTAACCCTTCTAGATGAGTCAACTCAGAAGCAAGAATTTGCCGACTCAAACGCATCCGTAATTGCAAAACTGCATTTTGGGAAAGGTGAATCAGCATCACTTGAGAAATGATACTAGTAATTAATACAACTATCGCCAGCCCCACAAAACCCCAAATTATGGATGTGAGACGAGAAGCACCACTGCTACTTGCAGCATGGCTAATTAAGGCAATCAAGCCAGCACTACTACCGCCACTCAAAAATCCAGTAGCGATCGCGATCGCTACCATCCCCCAAGAAGAACGCAAAAGAAAGTAAATCAAATTCATCATAGATGCCTATGCCCCATGCCCCATTTTCAAGATAGTTATTTACAGATCAATTTAGGTTGCGCTTCTAGGGTAAATTTTCCATCCTCACAATTCAAAACTTCTGAAATATCACGGTAAGCTAATTATAATTACACTGAAAACGTATTCGCACAGCGTCTCGTACACTGTGCGTAGAATTATATATTGAGGAAATATACTTGTGAAAAAAACTTTGTTTCTTAGTCCTCCTTCCTTCGATGGATTTGATGGTGGAGCTGGTTCACGATACCAAGCCAAGCGCGAAATTACTTCCTTCTGGTATCCGACATGGCTGGCGCAACCGGCAGCCCTTGTGCCTGGTAGCAAGCTAATCGATGCACCACCACACAACCAAACAGTAGAAGATGTAATCGAAATTGCTCAAGATTACGAGCTAATTATCATGCACACTAGCACGCCTTCGCTGCCTAATGATGTGAAGTGCGCCGAGACAATCAAGGCTCAAAACCCTAATATCAAGATTGGCTTCATTGGAGCGCACGTAGCAGTGTTACCAGAGCAAACGCTGACTGAAAACCCAATCATTGACTTCGTGTGTCGCCACGAATTCGACTATACCTGCAAAGAACTAGCAGAAGATAAATCTTGGCAAGAAATTACAGGTCTAAGCTACCGCGATCGCCAGGGTAATATACGTCATAATGAAGACCGCCCCTTAATTCACGATTGGGATTCTCTGCCCAGTGTATTGCCGATTTATCATCGTGATTTGGATATTACCAAATACTTCATTGGCTACTTACTGCATCCATACATTTCCTTTTACACTGGGAGGGGCTGTCCGGCAAAATGTACCTTCTGCCTTTGGCCACAAACAATTGGTGGACACTTATACCGCACTAAAAGCCCGGAAGCCGTCGGGCGCGAAATGGAAGAAGCTAAAGCGCTCTTTGGCGATAAGGTGCGAGAATATATGTTTGATGACGACACCTTTACGATTGACAAACATCGAGCGATCGCAATTAGCGAACACATGCACCGGCTCAAACTGACTTGGAGTTGCAACGCCCGTGCCAATCTCGACTATGACACCCTTAAAAAACTACGCGATAATGGCTTACGCCTACTCTTAGTCGGATTTGAATCTGGCAATCAGCAAATTTTGGATGGAATTAAGAAAGGAATCAAACTGGAAGTAGCGCGGAAGTTTATGGAAAATTGTCATAAACTCGGCATTACCGTACACGGCACATTTATCATTGGTTTACCCGACGAAACTCAACAAACAATCGAAGAAACAGTCCGTTTTGCTTGCGATGTTAGTCCTCATACAATTCAGGTTTCCATCGCAGCCCCTTATCCTGGAACAGAACTTTATCGTCAAGCACAAGAAAATAATTGGTTTAGCAACAATTCCTTAGTTGCTAGTTCTGGAATTCAAATGTCTACACTGCAATATCCAAATCTTTCTAGTGCTGAGATTGAAGACGCTGTTGAGAAGATGTATCGTAAGTTCTACTTCCGCCCCAAAGCGATTATCCCAATTGTCACTGAAATGCTTACCGATCCGCAAATGTTAGTTCGTCGCCTACGTGAAGGGCGGGAATTTTTCTCTTATTTGAAAGATCGTCGTACCCAAGCAACTGCAAAAGCATAATCACTCTCAGACTCGTACCTTAGCGTCAGTCTCACTCAATAGCTAAATTATCGGAACCTTAAAAATAGAAATTTATGCAAGCACAGCGATTCGCCATCATCAATGGTGATGACTTTGGTTTCTCTGAAGGAGTTAATCAAGCAATTATCAAAGCACACAAACAAGGAGTGCTAACTAGTACCAGCTTGATGGTGAGCGCTGATGCTGCAAAAGAGGCTGTCGCCTTGGCAAATTCCCACCCAAACCTGGCTGTTGGGCTACATCTCGTCTTGATATGTGGACGTTCTGTGCTAGCGCCAGACAAAATTCCTCATTTAGTTGATAAAGAAGGTAACTTTTCTAACAGTCCGTTCCTGGCTGGGTTGCGGTATCAATTTGTCAAGGAAACTCATCAAGAACTGCGGCAAGAAATTCGCGCCCAGTTAGAAAAATACCGTTCTACTGGTTTGCCTCTTTCTCATGTAGATGGACATTTGCACTTGCATATCCATCCAATAGTCTTGCGTATTTTGGTTGATCTAGCACCAGAATTTGATATTAAAGTAATTCGGCTGCCAAGTGAAGAACTGGGGTTAACCCTCAGAGTTAATCGCAGTAATTTACTAACAAAGCTAGTTTGGTCAGGAGTATTTGGCAGACTACGCCACTATGGTGAGAGAATACTAGAGTCCGAAGGGATTAACTTTACCCAAAGAGTTTACGGTTTATTGCAAACTGGTGGTATTACAGAGGAATACTTACTTGGATTGATACCTCAAATCCAGGCAGACTTAGTAGAGATTTACTCTCATCCAGCGATGCCTACGGCGGACTACGCCAACGCTATTCATGGCGATCCTTTAAATGGAACACTAAGAGCAGGTGAAGCAGAACTTGCCGCCTTGTTAAGCGATCGGGTACGCGAAGCGCTCCTTAGTAACGGCTTTGAAATTACCAACCACCATTTCCTATCGCAACGTAGCATCTAAACAGAAGACTTGCAGTTAAGTCTTTCATACAGCAGCGATCGTTATGACGACCAAAATTGATCGACTCTTAGCTGACTGGAAATTAGCCAAGCTCCGATCGTGTCCTCTATCCAACCGCCAATGTTAGAGACAAATGAGACAATCGAGCGATCGCACAAAGGACTTCCAACTAAAAAAATATCCCATCCCTGCGGGACGCTACGCGTAGCAAGATCCCCAAAGGGGTACGCTTTGGCGAGCAGGGGAAGCAGAGATTGTCATAGCTGCCGTATGCACGTATTTTACTTCAGCATTCGAGGAGCAGGGCCACGAGTGGTATCCAATCCTGATACGCGAGGTAGAGCGATCGTTTTGCCTGTTTGTGCAGCTTCGTAAATCAACGCCATCAGTTTTTGGTCTTGCAAACCTTCTTCACCAGGCGTATGGGGTTGTTTATTCTGAATCACACAATCTGCCATGTGATCAATTTCTAAAGCGAACTGGTTCTTCTCACCTATCCGCACTTCGCTAATGTTTTCTGCCATGCTGTTTGTTGGTGATTTGCGTGAAACCATCATCCGCAAACCGTTGTAGGAGAACGCCGGATCGAGTTGTCCCCAAGCATCAGAGCCGAAGACGCGAAACCGACGCCCTTCGTGAAAACCGTAGCTAGTGGAGCAAATCCCTAGTATCCCACTAGGAAACCGCAACTGGAAGGTGACACTTTCTTCTACTTCTTTGAAGCGCGGATCGCCAGGAGTAGTAAAAATTTGGGCGCTAATTGCGATCGGTTCCTCTCCTGTCAAATAGCGAGTTGCATTCAAGCAATAAATTCCGACATCTGGTAAAGCTCCACCTCCAGCTAAGGCGCGTTTCAATCGCCACTGGTTTAAGTCACCTCCCTGGTTTTGTCCGTTATCTGCCTGAATCACCTTCACAGTTCCTAATTCTTTGCTGCGGATCATCTGAATCATGGCGCGATGGTGCGGCTCATATTGGCAGCGATAAGCAATCATCAGCTTCCGATTCGCTTGTTTGCACGCATCAACCATCTGCTGACAATCTTCTACTGTGGTTGCCATTGGCTTTTCACACAGAATGTGTTTTCCGGCTTTAGCACCACGTACCGTATATTCCCGGTGCATACTATTGGGCAGTACAATATAAATCACATCAACGTCAGGATTGTTGCGAAGATTATCGTAATTCTGATAGTTGTAAACGTTCTGCGGTTTGATGCCATACTGCTGTGCAACTTGATTGGCTTTGCCAGCATCACTACTAACTAATGCAGTTGGCTTTGCTAGTTTACATTCTGCAAACGCAGGCATAATTTCTTCCAATGCCAGTCTACCCAGTCCAACGATCGCAAATCCCAAGCGTCGCTCTGGTGGCAGTGCAGTCGGAGGCCCACCTGTATCGACCTCAGTCTTTTCTGAGATGGGCGGAAACTGAATCTGAGGCGGCAATTCGCCTCCGCGTGGAGTGGCTTGCACAGTTGGCTCTTGAGCAGCAACTTCTTCGCCCATATTACCAATTGCGGCGGCTGAAATAGCTCCTAACCCAGCAGTAGTCAGAATCTGACGACGAGAAAATTCTCTTTTAAACAATTTAGGCATTGTAGTTTCTTAATAATGAAACGATGGAATTTTGGACTTAGTACAGCAATTCGTAGCAAATTAAATTTGGCAATACCCTGCAATGCTAATGCATCGGCTAACAATGCTAATGCATCGGCTGACAATGCCAATGCATCGGTTGACAATGCCAATGCATCGGTTGACAATGCCAATGCATCGGCTGACAATGCCAATGCATCGGTTGACAATGCCAATGCATCGGTTGACAATGCCAATGCATCGGTTGACAATGCCAATGCGTTCTCTGCGATTAAAAAATCTAAGCTTTGATGCAAAACTGTAATTAAGAAACTCCAGAAAATAAATTATCCAATTTCTTCATGCAACGCTAATATGAGATTTTTATTAGCTAAAACTTTTTAAGGTAGACGTAAAACGACTTGCCGTAGGCTACCGCCAACTCTTAGAGACGCTACGCGTAGGTTGCTTTTTTGTAGCAGTACGCGCAGTGGACGCAAAGGAAAAGAAGAAATGTTTAACTGAACTGTATTACCTACGGAGTACTAGTTGAAGTTGGAGTGCTGGTTGGAGTTGTGGTGCTAGTTGAATTTCTAGGATTAGCAATGGCACGAACCTGTTGCAGATGTTCTTGGAGGGTTGGTAGCACTTGAGCCGCAAATGCTTTCACATCTGGATCTTGTCCTTTTTGAGCTTCATTCTGAAATGCGGAGACATCTTTTTTATGACCTTGAAGCATCTCATTTATATATAGGCGATTAAATTTAGCACCAGAAAGTGCGGATAAGCGTCGCAGGGCTTGCTGATTTGTGCTACCGATAGTAGTTGGCAGCGTGACACTTTTTTGAGCCGCTAACTGTTTGAGTTGATTATTTACCTGGGTATGATCTTGAACCATACGCTGTCCAAACTGTTTTACGGCATCAGTGGTTCCACGTTTTGATGCCAGTTGTCCTAGTTGGACTTCTGCTAAACCATCTTGAGCGGCATCAGTCATGAACTTTCTGTCTGAAGAACTGAGGTTATTTTGCCCTGATGTAGTTGGTGATGTAGTTGGTGATGCAGTTGGCGATGCAGTTGGTGATGCAGTTGGTGATGCAGTTGGGGATGCAGTCTCAGTTCCTTGTACAGGCACAGCAGATGGAGCTTGCGATGTAGTTTGGTCATGAGTAGTTGGTGTGCAACCAGTCGCCAGAGATAAGGCGATCGCAACTAAACCATTAGAGAGTATTTTGAAGTTGGACATAATTAATTTTTTCCTTAGATCAAGCTGTATATTAGAATGCAGAAACCTAGCGATCGCTAACGCTGATGACAAGTTGAAATCACAAATTACAAACAAAGCTGATTAATGCGATCCAGATGCCATCGCCGTGAATTGTACAAACAGATTCAATATTTCCCGAATTAAATGCAGAGATATCATCTGGTTGAAGTCTGTTAGTACCTCCCTATAACATTAATATTTTGAGGATAAATACATCTTCCAATTGATAGATTCAGCAGTAATCAATACTAGAATTTCTATAATTGTCTCCTACAAGCAACAACAGGAATAAGCCGTATAGTATCACGGCAATCTGACACAGAGACTCTAACTAAGGTGTGTTTTGAAACCTACTCCGCAAGATGCATTCATAATGCAAGCTCAAGCGGTAATAAACATAATTTGTTCACGAGGCTAACACTCTTAGAAAAGATAGATTAAAACTATTGCTGCATAAGCTTTTTAGCTATTATTTTCTGATAACTTCTCAAACAAACGGTAGTGCCTCTTGGACAGTACTACTGTCTAAGAGTAGAAAGGATTGCTCCCAAATAAAACTGAAAATGCCATGAGAAGAATAAATTGCAAAGTATCCATGCATTTCCGGAAAAGAGATTGTGAAATGTGTAGTCAGAGAACAAATATAACTTGATGCAAAACTATAGCTCAAGAGGGACTAATGATTGATCGCTTTGTGAATTTTATTTTTATCGATTCCTTTGCCCTAGCAATTAACCTGATGTTTGGTACATTGCTTCGCACTAAAATCTGTAACTATTCATGGGAGGGAGTTGTAGGTAGTGAGCTTTCACCACCAGAAAGTAGCGCTAGTTCTTTGGAATCGCCACCATCCTTAGATGAGGTAGATATAACGACTCGTATTTCATAAAGTTTACCTGTCCCAATTGTCGAGAGCGATCGCAATCGGGGGAGTGTCGTTATGCAAACTTAAACTGATAACTGTAAAAGCTTTAGGGTGTGAGGTTGAAGTTTAAGGAGGTTTAATCTCAAAAGCGTGTAGAAGGATATTTGTAATTGGAGATTTGAATATGACTAAGAAATTACACAGCATTGTTGCAACTGTGCCCATGCTTGCAACTGCTATTAGTGGATGTCTTTTTTTCAACCCTGTATCTGCGTATGTAAGTACTTCGAGCAACGCAAATAAAAATATCGGTGAAACAACTAACTTAAAAACAAAACAAATTATACCAATTCCCCAACTTATAGCAATACCGCCGTGTAATCTTCCAGATCCGCCCCCGGTCTGCGATCGTGAGCCATCACCACGACCACGACCATTACCTATGATTAATATTACAGGTAAATGGCAGGCTGATGATGGCGGAACTTACTATATACGCCAGATAGGAAATCAGGTGTGGTGGTATGGTGAATATAGCCCTACCAATCCAGCTTTTAGCAATGTCTTTTTAGGCACAATTAATAACAACCAAATCAATGGTAGTTGGGCTGATGTACCGAAGGGCAGCGCCCAGAGCAGTGGAAGTATACAACTGCGAATCGTTTCATATAATAGAATTGAAGCCGTCAGTAAAACTGGTGGTTTCGGTGGTAGTGTGTGGTTTCGTTAGATTTTTCAAAGCCTCTAAGAAGTCATTTAAGAAATAGGAAAAGTGGCTGGATTGAAGAGGGTTTTGGCCTCGTTCATTTTTGTTAACAAAGATGAACGAGGTTTGGTTTTATTATTTTTTGGCATGAACATAGTCTACAAAGTAAAATTTAGGGACAAGCCAAATTTTTAGCCAAGTGTAAGCTGCCAAACTTAATAGTGCCGTAATAATTAGTGTTAAACCAAGCTTGACTCGAAGCGTATCTGGAAGGATAGCAACTCCTGAAATAGTAATAGCAGAGTATGCCAAGAGTACCACTTGCAAACGCTGGATCGCTCTCAGCGCCCCTCGGCAGCTACTACAATGGTGAGTATGTTGTTTGTAGCGATCGAGCATCACAGAGCGATCGTCATTAATTTTCGAGTTTTCTAAAGTACTAATTCCGACTTCACTCCACGGTAAATGCCCGTGACAATATTTATCAAACCAATTTCTAAACTCAATTACTAAACGATCTGCACTTGCAGGTAGCTTGTAAGCAGTTTTCCAAGTTTCAACAGATTGTCTCTGTTGAAGGAAATGCTCTTGCTGATGTAAAAGAATCATATCTCCATCAAGAATCGGATTACGGATCATGATGTGAACCCACCAACGAGGGGTCAGATGATGAAATGTTTTAACAAAATTAATCGGAAACTGAGCTACAATTCTTGACTTACCTGGAGATACTGGAATACAGTAAGTAACGATTCCTAACTGCTTTCCAGAGCCGCCAAAGCTAATTGCATACTCTAAGCGACAAGGCGGCTGAAAAGTGATTATTGTTCTTCTCAAGTCTCTTTCAAGAAGTACTTCAATCATATCTATTGTTGATTTCTCAATAGTTATTGGAATGGGTACTGCTTGTTGTCGATTCCCCTGCAACCCATGATGAGCAAAAGGAACATGAGCAGGATCTGCCACGTTTTCAACAAGAGTTTGCCAATCATATTCTAAATCGCGCACAAAAGAATCCCAAACGAAACCTTTGTTAGCATCTATTTGGGGTGACAGAGGTAAAGGTGTAACAGATGCTAGTTCTGCTGACTTGGCATCAGGCCAAACCCAAAGTAAATCATTTTCCTCACGAACTGGGAATGTAACTGCACACAGATTTTTTTTATTCTTAGTAACAATTTCGGAATTCTCTATTTGAGGAATATGAGTACAGATTCCTTGGGGATCAAACTGCCAGCCATGATAACTACACATCAAATTACCTGTCTGCGTATCAACACGCCCTTCGCTCAAAGGAGCAAGACGGTGTGGACATTGATCTAGAAATACTTGGTAAGTCTTAGATGACTTAGGCTTCCAGATAACTAAGCGCAGTCCTAGAATAGTTACTGAGGTGGGCTGCTTTGGATCAATATCTTGAATGGGAGAAAGAGGATACCAATGTTGAAAAAAGTTGAACTTAGATTGTATTTCTGTATTCATTTAAACAAAAAGTAATTCTACGTTTAGTTTCCTGGTGGTAAGAATGAAATGGTTGAGCCGGTACTAGATTTTTTCAACAGTGGTTAGCCCTAAACATCTTGATAGTACTTGCCTTTGAAGGCGATGCCGTTACAAGGCTGCGGCGAATATGCGATCGCCTGTGCGAACTTTATGAAGGACATCAAAAAAGAGATTAGAAAAAGCTTATGCGCTCCAAAACCAGTTGGAACGCTTCAAATCTGCGCCATGCCCCCATCTACGAAGAGTTCGATGCCGTTGACAAAGCTGCTGTCATCAGATGCAAGAAAGACTACAGCTTTAGCAATCTCGTCTGGTGTGCCCACTCGCCCAAGGGGGATATTGTCAGTTTGACTTGCGATAAATTCCTGCACCTGCTCATCGCTCAGTCCCATGAGATTGTAGCCAGGAGTAGGCACAACACCAGGACTAATGGCATTGACACGAATCTTGCGCTCTTTGAGGTCGAGTGTCCAATTGCGGGCAAACGAGCGCACGGCTGCTTTAGTAGCGCTGTAAACGCTGAAGGCTGGGGTGCCCTTTATGGAAGTAATTGAGGCATTCAAAATGATAGAAGCGCCCTCTGGCAATAGAGGCAGTGCCTTCTGCACGGTGAACAGCAGACCTTTGACGTTAGTGTTGAACGTTTTGTCAAAGTGTTCTTCGGTGATTGCTCCGAGTGGGGCGAGTTCTCCACCGCCAGCATTGGCGAAGATCACATTGAGGTGTCCATGCTTTTGCTTAATAGTGGCGAACAGGCGATCGAGGTCTGGCATAACAGAGGCATCGCTTTGAACACCCGTGACGTTTTTACCGATCGCTTTTACGGCGGCATCGAGTTCACTTTGGCGACGACCTGTGATGTAGACATAGGCACCTTCGGCGACAAAGCGCTTGGCAGTAGCAAGACCAATGCCGCTAGTGCCACCTGTAATGAGCGCGACTTTTTCTGAAAGCTTTTCTGACATGGTGATGTTTTATGGTTTTTATGTAGGTTTCCGAAAGTTTGCGATTTATTGAAATTTCCCCTCCCACTTACTTATCAATATTGACATATCAAGTAATTCGCACTTTCTAAAACATTTATGTATAATTATGAACCATGAAAACATTGAAATACCCAGTTAACCTTGCTTCTTCTTGCGTTGTCGCCTGTATTATCGCTTCTACGGTTGCGGTAATTGCTCAACCCAAACCTTCACAAACCAATTTGGTAATAAAATTAACACCGACTCAGTTAAAAGTTTTGCGATCGCTAGGGTTAAAAGTAGCATTACCAAGTTACGTACCCCCAAATTTTAATGCCGATACAGTATTAGTCTCGGCTGGGCGCGAAAATGTTGACAGCTTGCGTTATTTAGTTGTTTACCAAAATTTAAGTGCAGATAAATGCTTTGCGATTGAGTCAGCGTCTGGTGGTATTGGCGACTTGCCTTCAGGATCGCGCAGTTACCCGATAAATTCTCCGATATTTGGAAAAAGCGTTTTGGAGCAAGGATTATATGAAAATGCCAAACAACCAACATTGCTATCGCAGTGGTTGGGGGAGGAAAATGGCCCCTTTTACAGATTTGTTGGTACAGGAGTAATACCAGAATTGTCCAATTGCAGTAACGTTACTCCCCAAGAAGCAGTCAAAGTTTCGCAGTCAATTCGATACTTGAATTAATTAACTACGGTTATTAAACCGCAGCTGTTTATTCATAATACAGGTTGGAGAGATTAAGACAAACAATTGAGGAAGCGATCGCCATTAAACTAGACAAGTTTATGAGAGAGCGGGGAGTGTCAAGATTGCACAGTTCGATAGCAGAGCGCGATGGTGAATGATGCCGCAGCCGCAAGCGCCGTTCCTGTCCGAATATGATTCCATATTGTCCAGTTGGCAAGGTAGCTAGACCATAAAGAGAGTTCGATGGTGCTGCCCGGCTCGACTTTGGCCAGCGCATCGTTGAGTGGCACATTGAAAACAATAGTCACGCCTAAAGTGCCAACGAGATAAAGCAGGCTGCCGACGAGCAAATAGACAGCACCAGGTTGATGCCACCTTAACAGTGAGAAGATAAATAGAAAAACGCAAGCCGCACCCGTTCCGAATAGCGCCGTCATAAACAACGGATTGATCGCCGCGATATTGATCGATTGCATGGCAATAATGCCCTGCGTCGGCGGTATTCGGGCAAGAGCGTTCATTACAAAGGTCGAAAAAGCGAAGAAGACTCCAGCAATCAACCCACAGCCGAGTGCGGCCAAAAGTTTCAATCCGAAAAGCGAGTAGTCAAATGTCAACAAATTTCTTTGGGAGTAAGGTCTTGAATGAAGAGGTAAGGGGAAAGGGGTCATTTCCTTCTCTCTCTTCGTTGAAGGTTTTGGAAAACTAGGGCAATATCCTCTAAGTGGAGTATTCAGTGTTGAGTTGGTGTACGACAATAATTAACTCGGCAGGAGTAATAGTCAATCCCAATAGTCAAACCTCCTAGACTGATTGTGGAAAATTAGTTTGGATTGAATACTCATCCAATTTTAAAAAAATTTTCACTTTTGACAGGCTAACTCAAAAATATATCCTCTGCTAGATCCGAAGTAACTACTTAATTAATAAAGTAAAGTATATTATATACAAAAATAATAATTAATAAATGAAAGTTGACATCCAAAATACAGCAGAAATCCTGGAGCAAGTTCACCAATTAGAGTCTACACAAGGTCTTAAAAATGAAGCCTGTCGTTCCAAATTTTTAATTCATCCTTACTTAACGCCAAAAGTTTTTTTGTTTTTGCATGGTTTTACAGCAGGCCCTTACCAGTTCGAGCCACTTGGTAAAGCCTTTTTTAACAAGGGATATAACGTTCTGATTCCTTTACAACCTGGTCATGGACGCTCAGGCAACTGGAATCGTCAAAATCCTCCACCACTACCAACAGATATTCAGATATATCAACAATTTCTGCTCAAATGGTTGGAGATTGCAAAAACACTAGGACAACAAGTTGTAATTGGTGGATTGTCAACAGGTGGAACTTTAGCTGCTTGGTTAGCTTTAGAGCATCCCCAGGAGATTGACCGCACTTTATTGTTTACGCCTTATTTAGCTAGCCGTTACTCACTATTAGATCAACTTATCAAAATCTTGCCAATTTACTTTGAATGGTTCAACAAAGATGCATCTGGCAATTTTGGTTATAAAGGTTTTTGTCTCAAGGCATTACGGATATTTCTTCAATTGGCAGAGGAGGTTTTAGAAAAGGCTCAAGACTATGTTTCTGCTCCTATTTTAATGGTATGTAGTGAAGGAGATCATGCTGTTAACCGCTCCAAACAAAAGAATTTTTTCCGAAGGGTAGTTAATCAGCAACCAAAATCCTGGTATTACTGTTTCGATGATTCGCTTCACATTGAACACCGGATGATGACAAAACTGGAAGATAATGATTATGAGGAACTAGTAATCACCCTTGCTAAGGCTTTTGTTGAGAGTCATTTGACTTGGGTAGAGTTTGAGCAAATGGCAAAGCTGATAGCGCAGGGAGAAGCCTATGACCAAATCATGCTCAAATTCAACCTCGATGGTCAAGTTTCTCAAGAGCTATCTGCAATGATGACTCAAGCTTTTGGCTGTGAGCATCTCAAGTGCATCAATCCATACGAATAATGCATAATACCCTTTGATTATTAAGTACAAGATGCCCTGTCCCCTTTCTAATGTTTAAAATTTAATGACCAGAATTACTGGAAATAGAATTATCAACCAGTGGGGGAAAATTGCTAATTCAATAGTAGGCGATCGCACTCAGATTTGTTGTCCACAGTTACACGCTCTTGAAAGGTGTTAGGGCTAAAGTTTTCGTCAAATCAGCAAGGAGAAAACGATCGCAGAGGTTAAACATTTCTACCTCGGTAGAGGTCTGTCGCATCAGTCGCAGGAAATCACCTTCAGCGTCAACACTTAGGGCAATGTAGTTAAGAAACATTTTTAGGTAACCTATGCGCGATCGCTCTGGCATAGTTGCTGCTGTGGGGGTTTGCCATAAACGATCAATATAGTTGCGTACTTCTACTAAAGGAACGGGCGCGATCGTCTCGAAGCGCAAAGCCTGCCGAATTTGATTAAACAGCCAAGGATTGCCGATCGCCCAGCGTCCCACCATTACACCCGCAGCGCCCGTTTGAGAAAGCACTTTAAGGGCAGTTGTCGCAGAGTGGATATTGCCATTGGCAAGCACTGGACAATCAACCCGTTTCACCGCCTCAGCGATCAAATCATATTTCACTGGCCCGTGGTACATATCTTTCACAGTGCGACCATGCAAACTCAGCAAATCAATGCTGTGGCGATTGATTATATCTAAAATTTTGTAAAAGTTATCTGTATTTTCAAAGCCTAAGCGCATCTTGACTGTCAAAGGTCGATCGTTCACAGCAGAACGCAGTTCTCCCAAAATCCGATCCACTTTTTCTGGTAATAGCAGCAATCCACCCCCAACGTTTTTACGATAGATTCTAGGTGCTGGACAGCCCATGTTCAAGTCAACTCCAGCAATATTATACTTGCAGAGTTCCTTCGCTGTTCTTACTAAATCTGGAATGCTTTCGCCAATCATTTGAGCAAAAACGGGGCGACCCGTGTCATTTTCGGTGATTGCTGCCAGAATGCTACGATTGAGCCGTGAGGTATCATTCACACGGAAATACTCGGTGAAAAAGTAGTCAGGGCTGCCGTAGTGAGCAATCACCTTCATAAACCAGAGGTTTGTTACATCTTGCATGGGCGCAAGAGCCGTGAAGGGTAGGTCTGGATACAGCGATTGGGGGAGCGATACCTGGGACGACATAGAGATGAAGAGCGTTCGACAAAACTTCACTCTATCAAAAAATGCTTAACTGTTGGTTGGCAAATACAATAGACATCTCCAGAAATTAAATATGCGTTATCTAAAACCCTTGTAGAGACGTAGCATGCTACGTCTCTACACTCTTTTTCGGAGATGTCTAGTCAAAACCCACCTCCGTAGGTTAAAACCATTGATTTTCTCTTAGTCCACGAAGGTGGACTTAGTTTGTGTAGTAGCGAATAGAATTCGCTTTTCAAAGAACCTCTAAGCTTTTTCGTAGCTAAATATATATAGTACTTGACTTATGTTTTCACAAGATGTAATTTATCAATATTCGATAAACATCGGTAAACTAATCGGCTTTTAGTACTTTATGAAATTCCAAATAAAAAAATAGCTCAAAAACTCTCTCCTCATCATTTTTCTGTGCGGCAGTCGCTCATGGGAGAAACCACGCCAGATGCTCTATTTGGGGAGACGCCAACACCGGGCGGCCTTACCTCTGTGGTAGCCTGTGACGAGACGCTACGGGAATGCGTCTACGTTTATTTTGGTAATTATTTCTGGGAAGTCCCTTAACAGAAATAAAGAGATTTATTGTAAATTAGCCTGAATTTAGAGTTAACAGTTTCTGCATAGTATCAAATATTAAAAATTTTCTTAAATTTTATTGTTATAAAATACAAATTTTTCGACAAAAAATAATGTCATGCGAGAAATAGATTACCGAAAAATACAACGAAAAGAGGGATTGTTCATCTCAAATCCAAAATGATATAAATTTGAATAAAAGTTGAATCTTATTGATGAACTACAGGCATTCAATTAGAAATAGCAACAGTGAGAATATTAGAGATGGGAAAAAACATTACTTTCTTACACTAATATTCATTCAGGGAATAGCGATCGCACTCTTATTCATCAATACAACCGCATTGGCAGCCACAGTCAATCCCTGTCCCCAAGGTATGGCGATGATTTCAGGAGGAACGTTCAAAATGGGATCTGATAATTCCAGTTTTGTAGAAGAGCGATCGCCTGGAGATGTAACGCTGACTAACTTCTGTATTGATAAATCTGAGGTAACAAATTCACAATTTGATGAATTTGTCAAAGCCACAGGATATGTGACAGTTGCAGAGCGTCCCTTATCTCAAGAACAGTTTCCCGATTTACCCGATGAGCAGCGCTTACCAGGTTCCTTAGTTTTTGAGATGGTAAAACCAGGTGTCAAGCAAGTTTCCTTTCTGAGTTGGTGGCATTGGACTACTGGCGCGAATTGGCAACATCCTTTTGGCCCAGACAGTGCAATCGCTAACAAATCCAACTACCCAGTTGTCCACATAGCTTACGAAGATGCCCTAGCCTACGCCAAATGGTCAGGAAAATCCCTACCCACCGAAGCCCAATGGGAATACGCCGCCCGTGGTGGCTTGGATGGTGCAACCTATGCTTGGGGCAATGAATATTCTGAACATAGAGCCAACACTTGGCAAGGAATTTTTCCCTTTTTTAACACCAAAGCCGATGGTCACTTGGGCATTGCTCCCGTCGGTTCTTTTGCACCCAATGGTTATGGACTCTATGACATGACCGGCAATGTGTGGGAATGGACTAGTGATTTCTTTCAAGTTGGACGCGATCGCAAATCCGATCAAATTAATCCTATTGCCTTAAATCGAAGCTTTGATCCCAAAAAGCCCGATGAATCAAAACTACACGTAATCAAGGGGGGATCGTATCTCTGCGCTCCCAATTACTGTAGCCGCTTCCGTCCGGCGGCGCGGGAGTCAGAATCACCCGATACGGGAACTACTCATATCGGGTTTCGGCTAGTTAAAAATTTGGCTGATTCCAGCACACTACCTTTAATGAGCAACAATAATGGCACAACTGACTGATCCTCACAAGAGAGATTCTTTGTATGCATCTCTCAAGTTAACTTCTGGCGCGTTCGCGCAGCGTCTCCGAAGGAGAATCGCATTTTTGACAGCCCTAACGCTAATATTTTCTAGTCTTTTACCTCTACCTGCTTGGGCGGACTATGGCGACAAATTGCCATTACCCCAACCATCTTTTAAAGGCAAAATTGGCATTACTTACAAAGAATCCGAACCAGACTTCCCCAAACCAATTAAGGCTCCAGAAAATGCACCAAACGTGTTGCTGGTGTTGCTTGATGATGTCGGTTTTGGACAAACCAGCACCTTTGGCGGTTTGATCGATACGCCTAATTTAGACCGTCTAGCGGCAAGGGGATTGCGTTATAACCAATTCCACACTACAGCACTCTGCTCTCCTACAAGAGCCGCATTGCTCACGGGACGCAACCATCATTCTGTGAGTACAGGTGTGGTTACGGAGTTAGCCACAGGCTACCCAGGTTATACTGCGATTTTACCTAAAAGTGCGGCAACGATCGCTGAAGTATTGCGAGACTATGGATATAACACGGCGGCCTTTGGTAAATGGCACAATACCCCAGACTATGAAACCAGTGCGGCAGGCCCATTTGATCGCTGGCCGACAGGTTTAGGTTTTGAGTACTTTTATGGATTTCTAGGCGGTGATACCAATCAATGGAGTCCAGCATTGGTAGAGAATACCCAACATATTCAGAAACCAAATCGCCCTGATTATCACCTCACCCCCGATCTAGCAGACCATGCAATTAAGTGGATTCGCACCCAGCAAGCGATCGCTCCTGATAAACCCTTCTTTACCTACTTTGCCACTGGCGCAACCCATGCCCCACACCATGCGCCCAAAGAATGGATCGACAAGTACAAGGGTAAATTCGATCGAGGTTGGGATAAATTACGTGAAGATATCTTTGCTCGTCAGCTAGCCTTGGGTGTAATTCCCGCCGATACTAAACTGACTCCTCGCCCGGCAGAACTCCCAGCTTGGGATTCCCTCACTCCCACCGAGCAGAAAGTTTATGCGCGTCAGGCGGAAGTATTTGCAGGTTTCCTCAGCCATACCGATGCACAAATTGGTAGAGTCATTGATGCGATTGATCAACTTGGCGAATTGGATAACACCTTAGTCTTTTTCATCGCCGGCGATAATGGTGCGAGTGCTGAAGGCGGCTTAACAGGTAGTATCAATGAATTAAAAGTCTTTAATGGCGTAGCAGAAAGTCCTCAAGAAGTTCTCGCGGCTTTAGATGATTTAGGTGGGCCAAAAACCTTCAATCATTTTCATGCAGCTTGGGCTTGGGCAGTGGATAGCCCCTTCCAATGGACAAAACAAATTGCTTCTCACTTCGGCGGAACCCGCAATGGTTTAGTTGTGACTTGGGGCGAACGCATCAAAAATCGTGGTGGACTGCGGAGCCAATTTCATCATGTAATTGATATTGCTCCCACCATTTTGGAAGCTGTAGGGATTGAAGAACCAGAGGTAGTCAACGGTGTAAAACAACAACCCATCGAAGGTACTAGCCTTGTCTATAGCTTTGATGATCCTGCTGTAGCATCCCATCACAAAACCCAGTATTTTGAGATGTTTGGCAATCGTGGTATTTACGATCGAGGTTGGGTAGCAGCCGCCCGTCATGGACGCTTACCTTGGGAGCGTGTTTCCAAAACTACCTTCGATGAGGATAATTGGGAACTATACGATATTACTAAAGACTTTAGTGAAGCCAACGATTTAGCCAAGCAGAACCCTGACAAGTTAGCGCAACTACAAAATCTATTTCTTAAGGAAGCAGAGAAATACAAAGTTTTGCCCTTGGACGATCGCTTACTTCAACGGTTTGATGTCAAAATCCGTTCCAACCTAATCACAGGACGCAATAGGTTTACTTATTACACATCTGTTGCAGGGATTCCCGAAGGTAGCGCTCCCAATATTAAGAATCGCTCCTTTAGCATCACTGCTGATGTGGATGTTACCAAAGATGGTACTGAAGGCGTTTTAGTCACCCAAGGCGGACGTTTTGCGGGTTGGAGTTTCTTTTTGCAAGAAGGTAAACCCACCTTTGCTTACAACTTGTTAAATAGCGATCGCACAATCATTCAATCTTCCCAACCAATTGCGATCGGCAAATCCCAAATTAAATTTGACTTTACTTATGATGGTGGCGCTCCGGGAGCAGGTGGTACTGGTAAGCTCTCGATCAACGATCAGCAGGTTGCCCAAGGCCGCATTGATAAAACCGTAGGCTACCGATTTGGTTTAGATGAAACCTTTGATGTTGGTCAAGATACTGGCACACCTGCGGTAAATACTTACCAAACACCCTTTGCATTCACCGGCAACTTACAGCAAGTCACCCTGGAATTGAAGTAATAGGGGCTGGGGATTGGGGTAATTTATTCCTCATCCCCTTCATCTCCCTCATCTCCTCCGCTCCTTTGCATGAGATAAAAAATCATGAACGAAATTTTGTCACTAATCGATAAACTCGCACTTTTCACATTTATTGTGTTCACCATGCTGGGTGCAGGATTAAGTCTCACCGTACAACAGATTTGGGAACCACTCCGCAACCCCCGCTTAGTCATATCATCGCTGCTAACAAATTTTGTCCTAGTGCCGCTTTTTGTATATTTGTTACTACAAGTAGTACATTTAAGTGAACCACTTAGAGATGGCTTACTGATCATGGCAGTAGCATCAGGGCCTCCAGCATTACCTAAACTTGCCCACATAGTCAAAGGCAATATAGCTTTCTCGGTGGGATTAATGATGTTACTAATGCTGGGCACAATTTTTTATATGCCGATTGTACTGCCCTTAGTGGTAGAAGGTGTGCAAATTAACTCCTGGGACATTGCCAAACCCTTATTGTTAATGATGGTTAGCCCATTGATCATTGGGTTATTCATCAAAGCAAAATTCAGTGCGATCGCCCCTACTATCCAGCCGATTTTGTTCAAATTATCTAATGCTGGATTGCTTTTAGGTCTAGTAGTCAGGCTGATAGTTCACACTAACGATATCATTGGCTTATTACAAACAGGTGCAATTTTAGTTTGTGCCGTTTTCATAGTCTTCTCCTTTAGCGTCGGTTATCTTTTGGGCGGCCCTGGTATCGATACCCAACGAGTGCTAGGAGTAGGAACAGCTCAACGTAATTTTGCCGCAGCATTATTAGTAGCTACAAGTAATTTTGAAGATCCTAGTGTCGTGAGCATCATCATGGTGACGAGTATTTTAATGATGATCGTAGTTTTGATCGCCGGGCCAAAGTTCATAGAACTAGACCAAGGAAAAGGTGTAGAGATAGAGCAGTTAGAGGTTTGAAATTCTCCCTAAGAACTGTGCTTGGCAAATACGCTAAGTCAATAGCTTTACCGTATTATGTATTAGATACACAAATATTAGATCGGATAAAAAACTATATGTGAGGTAGCAGATGGTTCAATCACAAGCTAGCTCTTTTGATGCAATTAGTCCCACAGCTTTGATGGTAGCTTATACTAGGCAGTTTACTGATATCCCTTATGGCAAGGAATTAGCTCAATTAGTTAATGCCGAAAGCTTTATAGAACAACTGCAACAAAAAAATTTAAGTCAGCCGAGTGAAGTGTCTGTTCTTGTTGAGGCTCGTTATAAAGCTCTTAATCAAGTAATATCTAAACACTTGCAATTTGAGACTACCCAAATTATCGAGTTAGCATCTGGATTATTGCCTCGTGGTATGGCAATGTCTCAAAATCAAAATATCACTTTTGTTGAAAGTGATTTACCTGCAATGATTAGTCAGAAGCAGCAACTCGTAAAACGATTGATTGGAGAACGGCAGAATTTGTATTTTGAAGCAATAGATGCTACTAATCAACCTAGTCAGTTTCCTTTGAACGTAAATTATTTACATCAAAACCAACCTGTAGTTGTTTTATGCGAAGGATTGTTAACATACCTAACCTTAGTAGAAAAACAAAAGGTGTTTGCTAATGTTCGTGAGATACTGCGAGTTTACGGCGGTGTATGGATTACACCTGACCTAACCACTTTTGATGGCTTGAATCAACTACGGCAAATTAGCCCTGGGTTGCAAAGACTCAATCAAACTGCAAGTAATGTCTCAGGTCGAGCTATTAATAATTATCACTTTGAAAACATCGACCATGTGAAACAGTTCGCTTATGAACAAGGGTTTGATATTAAAGAATATAGTATGCTCGAAGTGATGAATCAAATTACTTGTTTAAAGCCTTTAGGGATTGAGCC
>NZ_JBALBZ010000091.1:0-84714 GCF_036919495.1 Nostoc sp. | reverse complement strand
AAGTCACTTACGATTTCTCCAAATTGATTAATTTTTATCGCTTTTTAATGTGAAGAAATATTTCGCCAACAGTGTCAGCGAAGCTGTCACCAGGGGCAAGATAGCCTGAAAGTATTGTGGTTGTCGGTGGAACCATAATATTGCCGTTTTTACGTGCTTATGCTTCTAATTCAAATCGGCAATATTATCCTTCCAATATCTCTAATCCTTGCAGGCTATACATTTGACGATAAAAGGGTTAATAACGCACCCAGACTAAAAATGTAGGATTGAAATCCCCTAAAACTGAAACCCTTTTGGCATAAGTATTTGGCAATCATACATCAACCAAAAAATCAAATCTTAAGATTACCTTTTTTTGGCAAGCTTATGGTAAGAAATTTGATTTTCGGCAATATTATGGTTCCAATGCATCAAAAAAGAATGCGATCGCTCTCACGGAAGAATAAGTATTACAGCCCTTAAAGCGGCAATGTTATGGTTCCACCGACATGTGGTGTCGGTGGAACCATAATATTGCCGTTTTTACGTGCTTATGCTTCTAATTCAAATTGGCAATATTATCCTTCCAATGTCTCTAATTCTTACAGGCTATGCATTTGGCAATAAAATGGTTGATAACGAACCTGGACTAAAATGTAGGATTGAAATCCCCTAAAAACCTGAAGCTCTTCTGGCATAAGGATTTGGCAATCATACATCAACCAAAAAATCAAATCTTAAGATTACCTTTTTTTGGCAAGCTTATAATTCCATTTTTGATTGACGGCAATATTATGGTTCCAATGCATCAAAAAAGGATGCGATCGCTCTTCTCTTAAAAACTTTTTGGTTTACTGATATATGAGACTTATGACATAAATCTTGTGATAGAGAGACGATAACAAGATGAAATTGTATTCTGTTAACAATGTCATTTCTATAAAGAATTGAAATCAAAACAATTACTCAATATTATTACCAACAAAAACAGAATGGAGTAAACAGATGAAGTTTGCCCTAAGACGCCGCAAGTTAGGTCAATTGATGATTATCAGCACAGTAGGAGCTACGATCGCTAATTTTGTAGAGAAAGGTGTAGCCCAAACTCAAGTAAAAAAAACTACCCCAATGGTGGCAACTTCCACTTCTGAAATTGTGAAGGTGACGCTACAAGTGAATGGAACACCACATAGTTTGCAAATTGAACCGCGTGTTACCTTACTTGATGCACTTCGGGAATACATAGGATTAATTGGTACTAAAAAAGGTTGCGATCATGGTCAGTGTGGTGCTTGTACGGTGCTGGTTGATGGGCAACGCATTAATTCGTGCCTGACATTTGCAATTATGCACACCGACGCAAAAATCACAACTATTGAAGGACTAGAACAAGGAAACAATCTGCACCCGATGCAAGCTGCGTTTCTGTCCCGCGATGCGTTTCAGTGTGGCTACTGCACGCCAGGACAGATTTGTTCGGCAGTGGGTTTAGTCAACGAAGGACACGCTAAATCGGATGCCGATATTCGCGAACTAATGAGCGGCAATATCTGCCGTTGTGGGGCTTATCCAAATATCGTGGCTGCTGTCCGCGATGTCTTAGAGGGAAAAAAAGATGCAGCCGTTTAGCTATAAGAAAGCAGGACAGGCAGAAAATGCCGTGGCGTTGGTTACTCCAGATGCCCAAGCTTCGTATATCGCTGGTGGTACTAGCCTCATCGATTTGATGAAGCTGAATGTCCAGACCCCAAGAGAGTTGGTTGACATTAACCCACTCCCACTGAGCAAGATAGAAGTACAGGGTAACGGTGTGCGGATTGGAGCAACGGCAAGCAATAGCGATGTTGCTTATAATCCGATCGTTCAAGAGCGTTATCCTGTGCTATCAGAGGCGTTGCTGTCTGGGGCATCACCGCAACTGCGAAACATGGCGACAGTGGGCGGAAATTTGCTGCAACGTACCCGGTGTTACTACTTCCGCGATCCTTCGATGCCCTGTAACAAGCGCGTTCCCGGTTCGGGTTGTGCGGCAATTGAGGGTTATAATCGCATCCATGCGATTCTTGGCGGTAGCGATCGCTGTATTGCCACCCATCCCTCTGATATGGCGGTGGCAATGGTGGGACTCGATGCCGTTGTGCAGACACGCGGGCCGAGAGGAGAGCGGAGTATTCCCCTTGTAGATTTTCATCTTCTACCTGGCGAAACGCCAGAAAGGGAAACAGTTCTAGAGCATGGAGAGTTAATTGTTGCCGTTGATTTACCTGCTTCAACCTTTGGGAAGCGATCGCACTATTTAAAAGTCCGCGATCGCGCCTCCTATGCTTTTGCGATGGCATCGGTTGCAGCTGCATTAGATATTCAAAATGGTATCATTCGCTCGGCACGCATTGCCCTTGGTGGCGTGGGAACAAAGCCCTGGCGTGCCTTTGAAGCAGAAAAAATACTTTTGAACAAGCCCGCAAATCAGGCAACATTTCAAGCAGCAGCGTCGGCTGCGATCGCCGGAGCTAAACCTCAAAAATACAACGGCTTTAAAGTCGAACTGACTAAACGCACAATTGTTAAAGCGCTGGCAACGGTGGGAGGGATGGCATGAATACAAAGGACACAAATACAGTTGTCGGCAAACCGCTCAATCGAGTTGATGGATACCTGAAGGTGACTGGTGGCGCACGTTACGCGGCTGAGTTCCCGGTAGCAAAAATGACTTATGGAGTGACAATTCAAAGTGCGATCGCCAAAGGTAAAATAGCCCAAATCAATACCAAGGCGGCGGAACAAGTACCAGGTGTATTAGCAGTTATTACCCACCTCAACGCGCCCAAAGCTTCTGGAGAAAAAGGCGGCGGTCATAAGGTGCAAGTGCTACAAGATAACATTGTCCTGTATAGCGGTCAGCATATTGGTGTCGTCGTTGCCGATACCTTTGAAAGAGCGATGTATGCTGCCTCTTTGGTGCAAGTTCGCTATGACGAAGAGAAACCAACCATTAATATGCGGGAGAATCTCGCTAAGGCATACTTGCCTAAAGGTAAAATCCCTAGAGAGGAACCGCCCGATTTAGCGCACGGCAATGTTAGCCAGGGACTAGCGGCGGCGGCTGTTCGCGTCGAGCAAACCTATACCACCCCAGTAGAAAATCACAATCCGATGGAGCCTCATGCTACAACAGCAGTTTGGCAAGGCGATGAACTGCTACTGTATGACGCAACTCAGGGAATTTTTTCGACTCAACGAAAAGTTGCGGAGGTATTAGGAATTGAGCCTGAGAAAGTCCGCATTATGTCTTATTTTGTGGGCGGTGGCTTCGGTTGCAAAGGATCGGCTTGGTCGCACGTACCGCTAGCTGCGATGGCAGCACGGCAGGTTAATCGCCCAGTAAAATTAGTTTTGGGACGCATACAGATGTACGGGCCTGTCGGCTTTCGACCGGAGACAATTCAACAGGTTTCTCTCGGTGCAACCCGCGATGGCAAATTGACTGCTTTGCGACACGCCGGCACTTCCCAAACTTCAACTTTCGATGAATTTATCGAACCTGTTGGTAAAAGCGCCCGTATGCTTTATGCTAGCCCGCATATCAAAACTAGCCACCGTCTGGTTCAACTCGATCAAGGAACACCAACCTATATGCGGGCCCCAGGCGAAGCTTCTGGGTCCTTTGCCCTAGAATCGGCAATGGATGAACTAGCTTATGCGCTCAATATCGATCCCATCGAACTGCGTTTGCGTAACTATGCTGAAGTCGATCCTAGTAAAGGACTGCCCTGGTCGAGCAAGTCACTCAGAGAATGTTACAAATTAGGGGCAGAAAAGTTTGGCTGGCAAAAGCGCAATCCCAAGCCCCGTTCAATGCGCGATGGTAACTATTTGATTGGTTGGGGTATGGCAACAGCTACTTATCCTACCAACCGTTCCCCAGCATCAGCGATCGCCCGAATTATGGCAGACGGTACAGCCGTTGTATTGAGCGGTTCCCAAGATATTGGTACGGGAACTTATACTGTCATGACTCAAGTTGCAGCTGAGGCACTCGGTCTACCAGTTAGCAAAGTCCGCTTTGAATTAGGCGATACCAAGATGCCAGAAACCCCCGTTTCTGGTGGTTCACAAACCGCCGCCAGTGTGAGTTCGGCTGTACATTTAGCGGGAAATCAAGCTCGCAGTCAGCTTTTGCAACTAGCACTCGCCGATCAAAAATCACCGCTTTATAGTTCAAATGCTGAAGATGTGATTGCCGAAAATGGCAGCTTTTTCTTAAAAAATAAATCCTCTGCAACCGAAACATATCAGGCAATCTTGGCACGGCATGGAATGAATTTGATCGAAGCGCGTGCAGATGCCAAGCTGGGAGAAGAACAGAAGAAGTTCTCAATGCACGCATTTGGAGCGCAGTTTGCCGAAGTTCGTGTTGAGCCTGACTTGGGTGAAGTGCGAGTATCGCGTTGGGTGGGAACTTTCGGTGTTGGACGCATCCTTAATGCTAAAACAGCCAACAGTCAGCTGATTGGTGGGATTATCTATGGTATTGGCATGGCGCTAATGGAACATACGGTAATAGACCCGAATCTAGGACGCGTTGTCAACCATGATTTAGCTGAGTATCACGTACCAGTGAATGCAGACGTTCCCGATATTCAAGTGTTGTTTGTCGATGAACACGATCCACATATCAACCCGCTTGGTGTCAAGGGAATTGGTGAAATTGGCATTACCGGCACTGCGGCGGCGATCGCTAACGCTGTCTATCATGCCACAGGTAAGCGTATTCGCGATTTGCCAATTACCTTAGACAAGCTGCTGTAGATATGGCGATCGCCGAAACGATGAAAGCTCAATCATCCCATTAGCGATGGCTAACTTCCAAACTCAATCAAGTTGATTAACTTGCGATCGCTTCCATCGGGCGGTTACGCCATCGCAACTGTCTTTTTCCGCGAAGGACGCTTGCGGTCTGATTTTTTCTTCAATCCCACGGCTTGAGCTTGATCGCTATCTGAGCCATATTGCCCGCGTACAACTTCTTTCATCGCTAATACGGCATTATGAAATTCCCACTCTGCTAATCGCGCAGTATCAGCAGCAGCACGGTAGAAAGCTAGTTTCTCGGTTTCGGTTTGCTGAGAAATCAACATTGTCTGATAAGCTTCCTGTAAGTTTGCAGCTGAGGCATCAGCACGAGTTGTGTTATAGGTGCTGACGGTTTGCAAACCGTGGAATGAGTCAATATCTTGACTAATGGTTTGAGGGCGCAAACGGCGTGTCGTGTCTTGGATGGTCATAGATATATTCAGTAGGATGATTTGTATTTAATGTACCCATTGAAACTTAAAATCTATCAGTAAAATAAAGATTTTAAATCGGCAATCTTAAAAAAATAGTAAGTTTTTGCAATGCATCGACTGGCATTGTGAATGCATCGACTTGCATTGTGAATGCATTGACTTGTATTGTGAATGCATTGGCTTGTATTGTGAATGCATCGACTTGCATTGTGAATGCATTGGCTTGTATTGTGAATGCATCGACTTGCATTAGACATCTCCGGAAAAGATTTAGAAACCTTAAATTCACGCGCAGACCTAACCCCCCTACCCCCCTTTCCTTGTAGGTAAGGGGGAATTAAAGCCTCTCTCTGCTTCGGGGAGAGGTTTGGAGAGGGGTCAGGAATTAATTTTCGGAGATGTCTATTGTGAATGCATCTTGCGGAGTATGTTTTAAAACACACCTTAGCTAGAGTCTTTGTGCCAGATAGCCGTGATACCATACCGCTCATTCCTGTTGTTGCTTATATATAGGAGATAATTATGGAAATCAGTAGACGCAGCTTGTTAAAAACTGCTTCTGCTTCGGGATTAGTGGCAGCAGGACTTGCAGTTTCGGAAGGGTTTTTGCAACCGACCCTCGCCGAAACAAAATCTGTTGATGAAAATACTCAACTGCTAGCCCAAAGTTCACCCGCTTCAACTCGACGCGGCGAAATGTTGTATCGCAATCTCGGACGCACCAAAGAACAAGTATCTGTGATTGGCTTGGGAGGGTATCACATTGGAAAAATTGAAGAAGAGCAAGAAAGTATTAAGTTGATCCGCAGTGCCATCGATCGCGGCATCAACTTTATGGATAACTCTTGGGACTATAACAACGGACGTAGCCACCGTTGGATGGGAAATGCTCTTAAGAATGGTTATCGCCAAAAGGTTTTTCTAATGACGAAAATCGATGGTCGCACCAAAGGTGCTGCCAAAATGCAGATTGATGAATCGCTCAAAGATTTACAAGTCGATCACATCGATTTATTGCAGCATCATGAAATACTCCGCTTTGAAGACCCCGATCGTGTCTTTGCTCCCGGCGGCGCGATGGAAGCAGTTGTAGAAGCGCAGAAAGCGGGCAAAATTAGCTATATCGGTTTTACAGGACATAAGAATCCCCAGATTCACCTCCAGATGCTAGAAACTGCTGCACAAAATGGTTTCCGCTTCGACACTGTGCAGATGCCGTTGAATGTCATGGATGCCCATTTTAGAAGTTTTGAACATCTGGTTTTACCTGTGCTAGTGAAAAACAACATTGGTGTCCTGGGAATGAAATCAATTGGAGAGTCTTACATTCTCAGAAGCAACACGGTTAGTGCGATCGAGTGCCTACATTACGCAATGAATTTGCCCACCTCAGTCGTAATTACAGGCATTGATAGCATGAGAATTTTAGACCAAGCCTTTGAGGCAGTCCGCACGTTTGAGCCAATGGATCGCGCCCGAGTGGCAGCACTTTTAGCACGTACCCGTGAGGCAGCAGCTAAAGGGCAGTACGAACGATATAAGACCACAACCCAAAATGATAGTACAGCGATGAATCCAGCTTGGCTGGGGTAAATATTAATGCAATCAAATGAACGAACTACAAGCAATTTTAGAAGGCTTCGAGTCAAGTCAAAAAATTGGTAAAATCACTTTCCTTGCCACTGTAGTCAAAACTCAAGGTTCAACCTATCGCCGACCAGGTGCCAAAATGTTGATGACAAATACAGGCGAGATGATTGGAACAATCAGCGCTGGTTGTTTAGAGAATGACGTATTTGAGCATACTCAACAGCGAATGTCAGACGGCGAACCAATTGTTGTTACTTACGATAACACCGCCTCTGAAGATATTCTTTGGGGCTTTGGTCTGGGATGCAATGGAATAGTGCAAGTTCTCATCGAACGTCTTGAGAGAGAAAACACGCCGAATGCGATCGCTTTTACACAGGAGTGCTTTAATAAAAAACATTTGGGTATTATTGCTACAGTCTTTGCATTTGAAGGCGCAGTAAAAGTCAAACTTGGGTCACGCTTACTGCTATATCCAAATGGTAAAATTATCACCGACATCAAAGATCCAAATTTAATTCAATTTCTGCTTGCAGATAGTCAAGCAGCTTTTGCTCATCAAAAGTCAAAGGTAAATAACTATCACTTACCTTTAGGTAGTGTAGAAGTTTTCATCGAAGTCATCCAACCACCGACACATGCAGTAATATTTGGTGCAGGTTACGATGCTGTACCTGTAGCACAGTTTGCTCAATCATTAGGTTGGGACGTTACTGTAGTAGATTGTCGAGCTAATGAGGCAACTAAAGCGCGATTTACTATGCCTTGTGATGTGATTCTGACTCGGCGAGAAACTGTACAAAAACAGATATTTATAGATGCTTACACAGTTTCTGTGGTCATGACGCATAATTACCTTGACGACCTGGAAATTTTAAAGATGTTGCTGCCATCTCCTACACGCTACATAGGAGTTTTAGGCCCAAAGTCGCGTACTGAAAGATTACTTGAAGATTTACGTTCGCAAGGAATAGTTTATACTACTGAACAATTAAAAAGATTGCATGGCCCTATTGGGATTGACATCGGAGCGGATACACCTGAAGGAATAGCGATCGCCATTATTGCTGAAATTCAAGCAGTGCTAACAAATCGCAGTGGTAGTTTTTTAAGAAATCGCAATCAACCAATTCACCAATCCTATGAAAGCAATCCAAACTTGCTACTTACCACATAGTTTTTATCTGTTATGGTATTTAACACTGAGCAAATAGACAATGAGAAATCAACTATAGCCATTATGATTCTTGCTGCTGGTGCATCTACTCGGATGGGTACACCTAAACAACTATTGCATTACCAAGGACGTAGTTTTTTGCAATACATTACAGAAATGGCGATCGCTTCAGTTTGTCAACCTGTAGTAGTAGTACTTGGAGCAAATGCAGAACAGATTTATCCCCAAGTTAAGCAACTTCCCGTTACAGTAGTTAAGAACTTGGATTGGGCTTGTGGAATGAGTGCTTCAATCAAGAGCGGTATTGAATTGTTAAATAATCTTCCTAAAAAAATAGAAGCAGTAGTTATTACACTTTGCGACCAGCCATTTGTTTCTCACCAAATTATTAATCAACTTGTTGATGCATATTATTCGACAAAAAAACCGATTATAGCATGTGAATATGCAGGAACATTAGGTGTACCTGCTCTATTTAGTCAGATATTTTTTTTAGAACTTGCTGCTTTGAAAGAAAATTCAGGGGCAAAAAAAGTTATTAATAAAAACCTTAATGAAGTGTTTTCCATTCCGTTTCCACTAGGGGATATCGATATTGATACACCAAAGGATTACGAACAATTGATATCAATTACCAAAGCGCAGAATTAACTTATTCCACTGCTATGATATCCCCGGCTTATCGCCAGTTGAAGAATTCAGAAGCAAAGCCGAAGACGTTTCCGTTAGCTCCGGTCATAAGCTGTTGCGCCTTCAATTTGCACTAATATTTTTTCAAGATGATTGTGGGGTGGGCATCCTGCCCGCCCTGATAAGGCAAGTTATATACGTAACAGCTTTACCAATTCGCAATTCGCAATTCGCAATACTCGTCAAAGGCGAGAAGCAAGCTACGCAATGGGCAACTATTGGAGACGCTAAAAGCGAACGCCCCGCTACGTTCGCGCAACATTTCGTAGAGAAGAGAGCAATTAAAAAACTTAGAGATACTTGCCTTTCAGGATTTATACTGTTTCACTTTAAGATTGATACAGATGGCAAGCAGGGGGAGCAGAGGAGGCAGGGGTAGCAAGAATAGTGATTTATTTGTTATCAATAATTTCGTGAAATGGTATTACATCTGTTTCATAATTTTAGTGAATTGGTATCAGAACAAGATAGTGGGGGATTCAAACCCGCCACTGTCTTACTCACCATAACTTAGACTAATCGTCTAAGAAGCTGTAAACTGTAATTTTTCTAATCGCGCCAGCACTTCTGAACTATGAATGTTTGGGTTGACTTTAACAAAAGTCTCGCGCAATACGCCTTGAGGATCGATGATAAAACTGTGGCGCATAGATAAAAAGCCCAGCCACGAACCGTAAGCTTTACTCACTGAACCATCAGTGTCAGCCAACAGAGGAAATTTTAGTCCCTCTGAATCACAAAATTCGGCGTGAGAATCAATATCATCAGCACTTACGCCAATAATCTGGGCATTTTTTTCGAGGTATTGGGGTAAATCTTGCTGAAAACGGCGAGCCTCTATAGTACAACCAGAGGTGAAGTCTTTTGGATAAAAGTAGAGGACTAGCCACTTACCGCGCAAGTCAGAAAGGGAAATTTTGCCATTACCTGTATTGGTTGGCAAAGTAAACTCTGGTGCGGGTTGATTAATTGCAGGAAGTTTACCACCAAGGGCGTCAGCAGCAGGGGTAAAATTCAGCCAGCTGATGAGAGAAATACAGCTGGCAAATAATATGCTTAAAAAAGTGCGGCGGGAAATCATGGTGAAAACCAGAATTACAACTTTACACAAGTTTACAATTCTTCGTTGCTGCGAATCTCACTTTAAATCAGATTCGGGTGGGGTATCTGTGCTTTCGATGTATTGGCTATCTAAGAGAAAGGCTCCCCTAGTAAAGCGAATACCCCAATATCCACCAGGTCTGCGGTCAATGACTATACCCTCTTCGCCAAGGTGAATTACGTCGGGCGGGCGCAGCATGGGCATGGGTTCAGCAGTTTTTACGTAGGGCGGTAGTGCAACAACCCGCACTTTACTACCAATTGCGAATTCTTTAGACATTTTAATCAAGCTAGGAGTTTTGAATTAACTCATAACTCATAACTAGCTTAAAAGTCTACTAAATAGGGAAAGGGAAAGGGGAAAAATTTCATCCCCTTTCCGCGTCTTCTGCAAGAAGTCTATTAATTTTTGACTATGGAAAACAATGCTTAGACATTAGTCAAGTTAGCTATTTTTTGAAAAATTATTATTGAGGATTGCCTTGTTGACGGCGTGAAGGAGCATTTTGACGTAATTGCTCTAATTTTTGGCGCTGTTCGGGGGTCAAGACTGCTTGAATCTGTTGTTTTTCAGACTCGTGGATTTGTCGGAGTTGGGTTTTTTGTATTTCACTCAGATTTAAGTCAGCATAACCACCCTTTCCTCGATGTTGACCTGGTTGGCGTTGACCTTGACCTGTTTGCCCCTGAGCCTTACGGGCTTGCCACTCAGCCCGACGTGCTTGTTTTGCCGCGTCTAACTTGGCCTTTTGTTCTGGGGTGAAAACAGCCTCCATTTTGGTATGGCTATCACGGCGAATTGACTGAATTTGGGTTTTTTGAGCATCTGTCAGACCCAATTCTTTCCAAGGGCCCCTTTCTTTCTGTGGAGTTTGTGCAAGTAACACGGGTGAAGGAGAGGCTGTTTGGGCGTTAACAGCAAAGGAGGTTGCACTTAAAGTTAGAGCGATCGCTCCAGCGACTAGAGATAATGCTTTGAGTTTCATTACTTATCTGGTGGGTTTTTCCTGGTTGGATGCCACTATCATAAGAACTTATCTTTAGTAATCACATGAGGAGAAAGTCATGGTTTTACCCATGACTTTAGTCATGATGGAATTTTAACAAATATGATTGACAATAAATAGTTAGGAGTTAGGAATAATTAAAAATTTTATTATGATTAATTTACAGATTATTATTTAGTTGATTAAGTAATATTTTCACACTCTGTATTTACTCTTAACTAAGCGAAAATTTGAAATTGCGGAAGCTACCGCTAAAATATTCATAATTCCTAACTCTAATTTTTAACTTCTAACTCCTAACTCATTCATAACTGGAGCAAAGCAGCTGATGAGTCGTCCAATTCAAATTAAGAAACATCCTTTTCCGTCTCTACTTTATCTAGAGTGGACATTACTGGCGATCACTGCATTGACAGCCGTTATCCCTCCTCCGTTAGGGCATTTTCGTCCTAAGCCTCCAGAACTATCAATTTGTAGTGCATTTCCAGACTTGTCAGTTTGTAGCATACTACCAGAACTATCAATTTATAGTCTGATTATTTTTGCAGCGATGGGCTTAAAATTACCCAGAAATAACCAGACAAACAAGGTAATTTACACAGGTATTGAAATTTTATTGATTTTGATAATTGGACTCTTTGGAGAGAGATTTGCTCGGCTTTTCCCCTTTCTCTACATAATTTTAGTGACTCGTAGTTGTTTGATTCTTCAGTTAAATGGGCGCTTATTCGTTACAAGCTTATCATTTTCATTATTTTTACTTACTACACAACTAAAATATCAATTATTCAATTTTCAAGCATCGCCACAAGCACAAGAGAGATATCGATTTTTAATTTTGAATTCGTCGCTGGTGTTTGGCTTAAGTTTGGTTTTTGTGTTGTTGATGATGAATGCAGTATTGTCTGAACGGCAAAGTCGAGAAAAGCTAGCGATCGCTAATGAAAAACTGCGCCAATATGCCATGCAAATTGAAAATCAAGCTACTTTAGAAGAACGCAACCGCATTGCTCGTGAAATTCATGATTCATTAGGACATTCTCTAACTGCTTTAAATCTGCAATTAGAAACCGCTTTAAAACTATGGCAATCTAACCCAGGTAAGGCTGAAACATTTCTAGCAACAGCAAAGGAATTAGGTTCAAAAGCGCTAAAAGATGTCCGCGAATCTGTTTCTACTATGCGTTTGAATCCCTTACAAGAACAATCTTTAGAACGGGCGATCGCTAGTCTTTCAGAAAATTTTCATCGCTCAAATGGTATTTTACCAATTTATCAAATCAACCTGCAATATCCTCTACCACCTGAAATAAACACCGCTATTTACCGGATTACTCAAGAATCTTTGACAAATATATCTAAATATGCTGATGCCACAGAGGTTAAACTGGAATTGGGTACGACTAGAGGCAATTTGCGATTGATAATTCAAGATAATGGTAGAGGTTTTGATTTAGGGCAAAATACTACAGGTTTTGGGCTTCATAGTATGCGCGATCGCACTTTAGCACTTGGAGGCGAGTTTAATATTAATAGCGCTCCTGGTTCTGGCTGCAAAATTACAGTTAATATTCCCTTAACGAGGTTAGCATAATGATTAAAGTGCTGCTAGTAGATGACCAAGGTTTAATTCGTCAAGGATTAAGAGCGTTATTAGAATTAGAACCAGATTTAGAGATAGTGGGAGAAGCAGAAAACGGTGAACAGGCGATTAATTTAGTTGCTGAATTTCAGCCAGATGTAGTATTGCTGGATATCAGAATGCCCATTATGGATGGAGTTGCAGCCACGCGAGAAATTCAAAAACGCTTTGGCAAAACTAAAATTTTAGTACTGACGACTTTTGATGATGATGAATATGTATCAGCAGCGTTGCAAAATGGGGCAATGGGTTATTTATTGAAAGATACACCCTCAGAAGAATTAGCTGTTGCTATTCGTGCCGTTTATAAAGGATATACTCAATTAGGCCCAGGTATAGTAAAAAAACTGTTAACTCAGTTTTCTAATGGTACACCAACCCAGTCACCGCCTGTACCCTCTACTTTAGCTGAACTCACTCCGAGAGAAAAAGAGGTTTTGCGACTAATAGCTACAGGTGCTAGTAACCGAGAAATTGCTCAGGAACTCTACATTTCTGAGGGGACAGTAAAAAATCATGTTACGAATATTTTAAACAGATTAAATCTGCGCGATCGCACTCAAGCTGCAATTTGGGCAAATACCTATTTATCCTATTTAAATGAGCCTAATTAAATAATCTTTATCGGAGTGAGGTATATGATAGCTCCCTTCTCCCTTCTCCCTTCTCCCTTGCAGGAGATTGGGGGAGGGGTTCAGTAGCTAGTCAAGCCAGAACCACTAGAAGTAGTTATCATAAAGTCAGCTATTTTGCCCTAGATGATAACTTTACTATTTCCGCCCCAAAGATTGAACTTGCAATAAGATAACTCCCAAAATCTACTGAGTCAATTTTTATAAAAAGTAAAAATGTCCGTAATCATGCGGTTTAGAATCAATATTTCTCTAAGCATAATCAAAGTAATAATGAAACTGATTGATGAACAACTTATCTAAGCAGTCCCACGCTAGTAGCGGCACATCGCCCTGGAGAATTTCGCCAAGCACGTCAAATTCTCGCTTTTATGAACCAACGGGTACAGATTCTCATGATTATTGATGTAACCCATACCGATTGCCCTGGAGCTTGGTCTGAGGAAGATGTATTACTCGCCTTTGGTTTCATACCTGGGAGTAACCGACCCCCCATTGTCAAGGTGAACGCAACACAAAGAGACTCTGTAGCTGAGGCAGTGATTGTTTTAGGACAGCACTTAATGCAAAGTTATGCAGCCTAATATATTTTTAAATTTCTGTATTTTCTAGTAATCTTTCCTTGACTTAGTTTTAACTGCTGTAAATCAAATTATTATATTGCCACTTAATAATCTTTAAAATAAATTGTGAAGTTAATTAAGCCAGTACTTTACCAAATTTTCAAAAATACGAGTAAAAAAATAGTAATCACACGGATTTAAACATAATGGTAAAAATATTTAAATAGAGCTAGGTAACAATTAGTATATACCCACGATAATCAACGAATTAAAGAAGGAATATTATGGCTATTACTGGTAATTTTGCCGATTTTTCTTTGCCAGAATTACTTCACTTTTTAGAGCAAGGACAAAAAACAGGACTACTTTATATTGGGTTTGTAGTTGGAGACACTAAGAATTGTACAACGCAAGCCTACTACATCTGGCTGCAACAAGGTCGCGTGATTGCCGCGGCTGACCGCTTGGACGAAAAAGGTTTGATGTCAATGATTGCTCAACGTGGGTGGATAAGCGAACGCGTTATCTCTAGAGTAATTAAAGTTGATGCCTCTTCTACTAACACACCGATGGGGCTGTGTTTAAAGTCCCAAGGACTGCTGGAACCGGAACAACTGAAAATACTATTTAACACCCAGGTATTACAGCAAGTATGTGCTTTATTTCAAATTAAGGATGCTCTGTTTACATTTGATGCGACAGCAAATTTGCCCTTAGCAGAAATGACAGGTTTAAGTATGTCAGCGACTGAGATAATACTCCAGGGATTGCGAACCTTGCGAGACTGGACAGCTTTAGCAGATAAGCTACCAAAGTGTACTTCAGGTTTATCAAGTTTGCCGAAACAGCCCCAGATACCGCTTAATGCTCAGGAATGGCAACTGTGGGAATTTGTCAACAGTGAGGTTTCTCTAGAGAACATTGCCAATCAGCTGAGAATATCCACAGAAACTGTGCAGCAAATTGCCTTCCTATTAATAGTGGTCGGTTTAGCAGAAGAACATTTTATGGGTGCTGTTTCTCCCATGTCCACCTTGGAAGAGTACACTCACCCAGTCGCCTCAGTAGAAGTAGGACAGGAGCTTCCCGAAAAGCCAATTGTTAGCCAGTCTTTTCTTAAAAGTTTAGTAGGTTTTCTGCGAGGTAAAACCTAGTGGTCTATCGCAAGGCGGAAGTCAAAAGTCAAAAGTTACGCGTAAAAGTCAAAAAGAATGTATAGACGTAATAGTGCTACGTCTATACGTTTATACAGGGGTTCTAATTAACGTATATTTCATTTCGGTAGATGTCTACTACATTAATATATTTGAGGTAATTTAAATAACTCCAAACATTCATTTTTTAAAACGCCCTTTGTTACTTTGATGTTTCTAAATGACTTAGCGATTACCTCTTCGCAAGATATATTAATTTGTGATTGATTTATCGAAATTAAATCTTGAATTGAAGCACCATATACAATTTCTGCTACACCACTCCAAACACAAGCAGTTGCACACATCGGACAAGGTTCGCCAGTTGTATATATGCTATAACCTTCTAAAGAAGGGTTTTTAAGTTTAGCTGTTAAACTACGAATAACGTTAATTTCCGCATGGGCTGATGGATCGTTGTCTCTGTTAACAGTGTTATGAGCTACGGCAACGACTTCGTTATCTTTAATAATCACAGCACCATAAGGCGCATCTCCTTTTTTTGCTTCTGCCAAAGCTAAACGCATAAAATATTCTGGGTTCATATAAGCTGAGGTTAACATAAGGATAATGATTAATAATATCTTATTTATAATGCTATAAATGGGAATTAAGATTAGTTAATGGTCGAATATGTTACTGAGCAGACAAGAAACAGAATTCTACTTAAAAGACCTGGAAACACCAATAGGTAAAGCGATTAATTTAACACTTGCCGCTATGGTGCTAATATCATCAGGAATTTTTGTGGCAGAAACTTATAATCTTCCTAATTCTGTGCGGTTTCAGTTGAATGTAGCCGATACTGCGATCGTCATTATCTTTGCGGTGGAATATGCACTCCGTTTGTGGAGTGCAGAAAACAAAATTAAGTATATTTTTAGCTTTTATTCGATTATTGACTTAATGGCAATTTTGCCTTTCTTTCTAGGAATGGTGGATATCAGCTTTATCCGCCTACTGCGATGGTTTCGGATTTTACGATTAATCAGATTTATCGATAGGAAATTTCTATTCGCCACTATCAGCACCGAAGATGGTATGATTTTTACGCGAATATTATTTACATTATTTGCAATTGTTTTTATTTATTCTGGCTTAATTTATCAAGTCGAGCATCCGGTTAATCCTCAAAATTATGGTACGTTTTTAGATGCCTTTTATTTCTCTGTTGTCACAATGACAACTGTAGGATTTGGCGATGTTATTCCAATTTCGGAATTAGGGCGCTTGCTAACAGTGCTGATGATTTTTACAGGAATTGCCCTGATTCCTTGGCAAGTGGGAGATTTAATTAAGCGAGTTGTGAAAACTGCTAATCAGGTAGAAACAGTTTGTTCAGGTTGTGGTTTGGCTTTCCATGATGTAGATGCTGGGTTTTGTAAAAGGTGCGGGACTAAGTTACCTAGTCGCAGGGTTGATTGAGAGAGTAAGTGGTGGCACTGACGAAGCATAAATTTTAGAGTGTGCTACAATCTTGTAGTAAAGCAGATGACAAACCTGAGAAAGCCAAATGTTCTAAAAAACGCTGCAAACATTGAGTCGTTTAATTTCTCTTACTTTCAGTAATTCCCTAAAAAGGAGTAAAGGCAATGAATGCATTACCGCATAATCCAATTGCAGATATGTATGGGCCAGATTTTTTCTGTTTTATTACTTTGTTATTGGGATAACTTTGGTAGTTTGCCGAGAGCTAGTGCAAGAAAAGCGGGTGGAGTTGATATCGGGCATTTGTCCCCGCTACCTTATACTCAAGAAGCTGTGGAAGTAATCTGTCGCAATATTGCCGAAGTGCGGCGCTGGGTTGATGTACCACTGATTCTGGAAAATATCACTTACATGGTGACGCTTCCAGGTGCAGAAATGACTGAAGCCCAGTTTTTAGCCGAGGTGGTAGAACATTCTGATTGTGGACTGTTATTAGATATAACGCTACTAGCCGCTTAATTGTGTGTTGGTTTCGTTATTCTGTTGGCATAGCGAGTGCAGAGGGGATGAAGCGCCAAGCAACGATCGCAATTTGGTTTCGGTTCTCCAAGCGATCGCAACTGCGGCATATTTTGCGCTCACTATAGCGTGTTAATTACCACGTAGTTCACGGTAAAATAATCTTTCTCTGGCGATCGCTCAGGAAAGTGATAACAACCAATGTCTACCCTCAACCTCATTTCCGAATATAAAAGCTTTGGTGGCAAACTCGGCTTTTACAGTCATTCCTCCTCAACCTGTAACGGTGAAATGCGCTTTGCTGTTTATCAACCACCACAAGCAACTCAAAAACCTGTACCGATTCTCTATTTCCTCTCTGGGTTAAGTTCCACAGAAGAGAATTTTATGGTTAAGGCGGGAGTGCAGCGCTTTGCATCTGAGTACGGTTTGATGTTGGTTGCACCAGATACGAGTCCGCGTAATACTGGCATTGCAGGTGAGGATGATGACTGGGATTTTGGCACAGGTGCGGGCTTTTATGTTGATGCTACAGAGGAACCGTGGCGCAAAAACTATCAAATGTATAGTTATGTCGTCCAGGAATTACCTGCTTTAATTACCGCTAACTTTCCTACGCAACCGGAAAAACAAGGTATTTTCGGTCATTCGATGGGGGGACATGGGGCGCTTGTCTGTGCAATGAGAAACCCAGAACTTTACAAATCAGTATCAGCTTTTGCACCTATCACTGCACCTATGAGTTGTCCTTGGGGTCAAAAGGCTTTGGGTGGTTATCTTGGCAACAATCAAGAAAGTTGGCGTGATTATGATGCTAGTGAATTAGTCAAAAAAGTAGGATATCACAGTTCGATTCTGATTGACCAAGGAACTGCTGATAAATTTTTAGCTGAACAATTACTACCAGAGGTATTTGAGCAAGCTTGTGCAGATGTTAGTCAGCCGCTAAACTTGCGTTATCAAGAAGGCTACGACCACAGTTATTATTTCATCGCCAGTTTTATTGAAGATCATATCCGCCACCATGCGTTAGCGTAGCTTACCGTAGGTATCGCTTTATTAATTACAGCAGTTTTCATCTATTTAAACCCCACATTTCTATTTTTATTTTTGAACCAGAATACGAGAAATACGATGGTGTAAAAGTCTAACAAAAATAATGTAATATCAGGTTCGGGTGATAACTTCGTAATAAAATCTATCAATGTAGCGACTCTGTTAAAAGCCAAGCGTATTGGGCGATCGTTAGTGAAACAGCAATACATGACAGATATATAATTGGTTAAACTTTGTTTTTGAGCAAATAAATATGAGTGATTTTGACCATTCTCAGCATCGAAAAGATTATATCATCCTCTTAATAATTTGGCTGATAGCATTAGCTATAGATAGAGCTTGGTTTTTCTTAGATGACTCGATTCCAGCCTACGATCAAAGTGCACATTTAGCTACAGCATTACATCATTATAGAATTTTTCAAAACTTCAATATCTTCTCAGGAGATTGGTGGTTATCTCTGTGGGAATTAACTCCAAGTTATCGCGCTCCTTTTGTATATATTTGCACTGTCCCATTTTTGATGTTATTTGGACGTGGATATGACCAAGCAAGTTTGGTCAACTTATTATATACTGCGATGATTATATTTTCAGTATATCATTTAGGTAATTTTTTATTTAACAACCGGAAAACTAGCATAACTGCCAGCATATTTTGTGTGTTATTTCCTATTTTGGGAATTATTCGGACAGATTATTTAATAGATTATGGTTTGACAGCAATTGTTATAGTAACTTTTACAGTTTTGACAATTTGGAAAGATAGTTATATTGGGTTTGTATCATGGGGCTTAACTATCCTACTGGGCATTGGAATAGGTTTAATCTTGTTGTCTAAACCTACAGGTTTTATTTTTATTTTAGTTCCTAGTATTTGGGCATTAATTAGTTTTATTACAAAACGTAGATTTATCAAGCTAATTCAAGCTTGCTCATCTTTGATAATAGCTTGGTTAATTTGTAGTTTTTGGTATGGCTTAAATTGGTTAACAATTATTACATCGGCATTAAACGCTAACCAAGTGGGAAAAAGTGAGGGCGATCCTTCTGCTACAACTATTGCTGGATGGTTATACTATCCAAAAATGATCCCAGAAACTGTTAGTTTACCAATATTATGTGTGAGTATTGGCATTTTATTAGTTTATCTGATTAAATATAAATTTACTACTAATTTAATTTCAGTAAATCTCCATAAATCGGCTCGAATTTGGTTATTAGTTACCTTAGTAAGTAGCTATATAATTTGTACTTTAGGCACAAATAAAGACATTAGATTTATTCTGCCATGCTTTCCAATAATTAGTTTAATATTGGCGGATTTATTCAATTTAATTGAAAATATATATTTTGATAGACTGAGATTAGCTACTGTAGTATTAAGTAGCATAGTTTTACTAAATAATTTGTTTCCATTACCCCTAATTCAAGCATGGGGTGGTAGACATTTACCTAATAATGATGCTAAAGAATATCCTCTGGAGAAACTGATAGACAAAATTACCGAAACAAATTTATATTTAAGGTCGAATCTAGGGGTAATTCCTGTTTCTACACCGCAGATAAATGAGTATACTTTAAATTATTTTGGGGCATTAGCAGATTTTCGCGTATCAGGCAGAAAATTAACAACCAAATTATCTCAGGTAGAGCAAGATTTACAATATTTTTGTTGGTATATTACTAGAGATAATGAACCATATAACCCTGGAGAAAGCGGAGATACTAAACGGAAATTAAAATCTTTAGTCGAATCCTCTACTGATTTGAAATTACAGGGTGATTGGATATTACCTCATAAAGAAAAAATGCATTTATATAACTGCAAAAATCCTCCTGTAGCTGTTGAAAAAATAAATAATAGTCAGTCTGTAATTAGTCTAGAAAAAGTGGAAACTTCTCAACAATTAATTTTAGATAAAAATAACCCCGTAAGCTATGAAATAACAGGTTCATGGGATGATTTGCAAAACGGTATATTACTGTTAAAATGGCAAAATAGCCAATCATCTTGGTATCACGATCATGCCATTGGCTTAGGTAATTTATACTGGGGCATCAAATGTCATCCTGAAGGAACTTTCCGAGTGAAAGAAGCCTTAGCTACATTTATTCCTAAAACACTACCACTAGGAAAATATCAGCTATCAGCGCTATATTTAGATAGAAGGAATAACAAAACCACATCGTTAAATATTCCAGATATTACTGTAAATGTGACAGATGTTGGAACAGTAGAAAAATCGCCAGCTTTAGATTTAGTTACCCGAACTTCACAGCTAGCCCAAGAGTTACAACAGGGTAAAATAAATAATATATTTGTGCAAGTAGCTCATTTCAATCAATACGATCCTACTCAAGATTATTTAAAACAAATTGATTTCGCGGCTAATTATTATCTGCAAACAGAACCAAATAATTTAAATTGGCGTTACACTTTAGTCTTATCACAACTTTTACAGCGCCAAGTCCCAGAATTAATCCAAAATTTAAAAGAATTAACTAAATATGATGCTCAAAATCCTTACACATGGGTTTATTTAGCTTTTGTTTATTTATATAATTTTCAACCTGCACAAGCGGAACCAAAATTAGCGATCGCAGAACAATTAAAACCAGATATACCAGAATTAAAAACCTTAAAAACTGTAACAAATATTATGAAATTTTTGCTACTACAATGGTTTGCTACCAAGGAATAGGAGAAATCGCGCATGATAGCAAATTTTGCCACTTTATCACCCACAGACTGGTATCGCCTTCATACCGTCCTAGAAGCGATAAGATCAAAAATAAATTCATACTGTGTTTATGGCAACCCAACTCAGTGAAGCCAAATCCCAAACTGAACTGGTAATCTCTTGGGAAGCCTTACCCAAGGATTTTAAACTAGAGGATGAACCAGTGGAGAATACAGGTCAGCCACTTTTGGCTGGTGCTTTGCGTGAAAGCTTAGAAATCAGTGGATTCATCCAACCCCAAATGTTGATAGCTTCCAACTTTGGCCTTTGTGCCACAGTCAACGGCCAATTTATTGCCAAAGCACCTGACTGGGTTTATGTGCCATCAGTTAATCAAGTTGTGGGTAATCGCAAAAGTTATACTCCCAATTTAGAAGGAGATATCCCAGCGATCGCTATCGAATTTCTATCGGATACTGAGGGTGGAGAATATTCGGTGAAGCGAGCTTATCCACCAGGCAAATGGTTTTTTTATGAGCAAATTTTGCAGATTCCCATCTACATAATTTTTGAACCAGATGGCGGTTTATTGGAATATTATCAACTGGAAAATAAACGTTATGAGTTAAAGCAACCTGACGAAAATGGTCGTCATTGGATTGATGTAATGGGCTTATTTTTGGGAACTTGGCAAGGAACAAAAGAAGCTCGCACTGGCTATTGGTTGCGCTGGTGGGATCAAGCTGGTAATCTATTACCGTGGGCTATAGAACAGATTGAACAAGAACGCCAACTCGCTGAACAAGAACGCCAACGCGCCGAACAAGAACGCCAGCAAAAAGAACGACTCATTGCTTATTTGCAATCTCAGGGTATTGACCCGAATAATTTACCTCCGTTCGAATAGAAACTAAAAATCACCTTTTTGTAGGGGTAATTAATGAATTACCCTGACAAAAATGATGCAATTTTGCAAAACAAATTATTGTAGCAATTAAGCAACAATATAAGGCGAGTCAATCGCAGCTACACGACCAGCGTCTACCAAAGCTTGGTATACCATCACCGTTACCTCAGCGCGTGTAGCATCGCGGGTAGGATTGAGTTGTTTAAGGTTCGGGTGATTGACGATAATCCCCTTGTTTATAGCTTTTACTACCTCATCCTTAGCATATTCAGGAATCTTTGCTTGGTCATCAAAAGTTTTGGTAACGGTTGTACTATCAGCAGATAACCCCAATCCATTTACCAAGGAGACAATCACTTGTACGCGCTGGATATTTTTATTGGGGGCGAAGGTATTGTCAGGAAAACCAGAGAGAAATGAACCTTGATATGCCTGCTGAATTACCTTGGATGCCCAGAAGTTTGCTGGTACATCTTTGAATTTGATCGCGGGGCGGTTTGGCGGTGGATTGAAAGCTTTTACCAGTAATGCGGCGTATTGCGCCCGTGTCATCGTAGCATCTGGTTTAAATGTGCGATCGGGAAAACCATTAACTATGCCCAATTTGACTAATTCTCGAATAAAGCCAGCTGCCCAATGATTTTTAATATCGGTTAATTCTATAGTGGGCGTGGGCGTGGGTGTTGGAGTTGGATTGGGAGTAGGTGTTGGGGTGGGAGTAGGTGTTGGAATGGGAATGGGAATAGGAGTGGGAGTAGGTGTTGGCGTGGGTGTCGGTGTTGGAGTGGGAGTGGGAGTAGGTGTTGGAGTGGGTGTCGGAACCGAATTATCTGCAAACTCTACGTTTCCTGTGACTTTAGACGCATCTATTTTATTTCCCACAGAAACCAGCTTGTTAGAACTGGCATTTTGCAAATTAAATTTACCGTTATTGCGTAGAGTATTGCCTCCTAAATTATTGGTACTGCCGATATCCGGTAGAGCAGTTCCGATTACTGTGATACCATCGTCAGTGTTATTTTCGCAAACATTGTTACGCAATACAGGACGAGCGCTGCCAGAGATGACAATTCCAGAACGGTTTTCGTAAACTTTGTTATCTCGAAGGGTCGGTGATGCAGTATCGCTAATGGCAATGCCAAAACCTGTTTTTAAGCAGGTATTATCTTGAATTTGACCTTTGGAATTTTTAGCGATCGCAATTCCATTGGCTGCATTCTCACTGAACACATTACCTAGAATAACTGGATTAGCCTCACCTGTAGTAAATACTCCCTCGCGCTTACAGTTGGTGAAGGTGCTATTAGCAACAGTAGGGGCAGTTGATTCAATCCAGACACCAGTACCACGGCTAGCTAAATTTGTTACGGTTACTCCCCGCACTTCGGCTTTATCCAGTAGCACAAATGTGACATTCTGAGCAGCAAAAGTACGGCTCAAATAGCTACCACTCCCTTCAATTAAAATACCATTGCCTTTATTGGTTTCATCACCCACCACTGTCACCCCAGATGGAACCGTTAGCGGAAAGGCTTCACCGCTAGCAGCATTGTAATTACCTTCTGTTAGTTGAATCTTGGTGTTATCTGTAGATACCTTAAGGGCTTGCGTAATAGTTTTGAATGGGGCTTGTTGGCTACCAAGGTTAGTATCTTTGCCTGCTACTGGATTTACATAAAAACTCTGAGCCATATTATACTTCCAAAAAATACATAGCTATCTTAGCGCTAACCATAAAAGTAGGTAGCGAATGTAAAATAAGATTGTTTTTCTCAGCGTTCTCTGCGCCTCTGCGGTTAAAGAGTAATTATTTTAACTACAGAGACACAGATAAGACATAGAGAAGAGGTTAAAACAATTCGTAGTGAAGAATTCTTCACTACGAATTACGAATTAGTAATTAGTTAATAGGGCCACTTCCAATCACGAATTTCTGGCATATCGTCGCCGTGCTTCTCAATGTAATGTTTGTGTTCAATCAGCTTATCTTCCAAATGCTGTTTGACATAAGCTGCTCTATATCCTAGTTTTGGTACGCGATTAATTACGTCCATTACTAAGTGGAAGCGATCTAGATCGTTAAGCACAACCATATCAAAAGGAGTGGTGGTGGTTCCTTCTTCCTTATAGCCACGCACATGCAAGTTATCATGGTTCGCCTGACGATAGGTTAGGCGATGAATTAGCCAAGGATAGCCATGAAATGCAAAGATAATCGGTTTGTTTGTGGTAAAAATCGTTTCAAAGTCTTTTTCGCTCAAACCATGCGGATGTTCGCTTTTTGGCTGTAGTGTCATCAAATCGACTACGTTCACTACCCGCACCTTTAACTCAGGGAAGTGCTGACGCAGAATGTCAACAGCCGCTAAAGTTTCTAAGGTGGGAATATCCCCAGCACAAGCCATCACTACATCTGGTTCGCCGCCTTGGTCGTTACTTGCCCATTCCCAAATACCGATGCCTTTGGTGCAGTGCTTGATAGCAGCATCCATATTTAGGTATTGCAATGCTGGTTGCTTTCCGGCAACGATGACGTTGACATAGTTACGGCTTCTTAAACAATGGTCAGTTACCGATAGCAGAGTGTTGGCATCGGGGGGCAAATACACGCGAACGATTTCTGCTTTTTTATTAACTACATGGTCAATAAAACCGGGGTCTTGGTGCGAGAAACCGTTGTGATCCTGCCGCCAAACGTGGGAGGTGAGTAGATAATTGAGGGAAGCAATTGGTTTACGCCAGGGAATATGTCTGGTGGTTTTCAGCCATTTGGCGTGCTGATTGAACATCGAGTCAACGATGTGGATGAACGCCTCATAGCAAGAGAAAAACCCGTGGCGTCCTGTGAGGAGGTAGCCTTCTAACCATCCTTGACAATTAGTTTCGCTGAGAACTTCTATCACCCGACCATCGGGAGAAAGGTGATCATCTTCCGGGAGGATCTGGGCTGCCCAATCCCGATCTGTAACTTCTAGCACAGCGCCTAAGCGATTTGATACCGTTTCATCGGGGCCAACGATGCGGAAGTTGCGGCTTTCTTGGTTAAGTTGCATGATATCCCGCAGGAATTTTCCTGCAACTTGGGTGGCCTCAGCGATCGCTTGCCCTGGTTTGAGAACATCTACGGCATACTTTTGAAAGTCGGGCATCTTCAGGTCGCACAGCAAAAGACCGCCGTTAGCGTGGGGATTGTCACCCATGCGCCGATGCCCTTTGGGAGCCAATTCTGCTAGTTCTGGAATCAGTGTGCCGTTAGCGTCGAAGAGTTCTTCTGGTTTATAACTCTTCATCCAATCTTCTAGGAGTTTCAGGTGTTCTGGCTGTTTGGCTATGTTGCCAAAGGGAACTTGGTGCGATCGCCAAGAACCTTCAGTTTTTTTGCCATCAACTTCCTTGGGCCCTGTCCAACCTTTGGGGGTTTTCAAGACAATCATTGGCCATTGGGGGCGTTTGGTGAAACCGTGTACGCGGGCTTCTCTTTGGATACTTTGAATTTCTGCGATCGCTATATCTAGAGTCGCCGCCATTTGCTGGTGGACATCTGCGGGATCGTCGCCTTCGACAAAATAGGGCTTGTAGCCGTAGCCTACAAACAAGCTTTCTAATTCCTCATGGCTGATCCGTGCCAGTACTGTTGGGTTAGCAATTTTATACCCATTCAAGTGGAGAATCGGCAGTACAGCCCCATCATGCACGGGGTTAAGAAACTTGTTGGAATGCCAGCTAGTTGCTAAAGCACCTGTTTCAGCTTCACCGTCACCCACAACAGCAGCAACAATTAAGTCAGGGTTATCAAAGGCAGCACCGAAAGCGTGGACAAGGGCATAACCTAGTTCCCCGCCTTCGTGAATAGAACCAGGGGTTTCCGGCGCAACGTGGCTAGGAATACCACCAGGGAAAGAAAACTGTTTGAAGAGTTTCTGGATTCCTTCAGCATCCTGGGATATGTTGTGATAATACTTAGTGTAAGTGCCTTCCAGGTAGGTGTTGGCTACCAGTCCAGGGCCTCCATGACCAGGGCCAGCAATATAGATCGTGTTTAGGTCATATTTTTTAATGACCCGATTCAGGTGAGCATAGATCAAGTTCAGCCCTGGTGTTGTTCCCCAGTGACCCAAGAGCCTGGGTTTGACGTGTTCCAGCTTTAGCGGTTCTCTCAGTAGCGGATTGTCGAGTAGATATATCTGCCCAACCGAAAGATAGTTCGCTGCACGCCAGTAGGCGTTTATCTGACGTAATTCTTCTTCTGTTAAAGGCTTTGTTTGTGGAGTTATTGCTAATGTCATTATCGACACTCCATTAGAAAAGGTTTTTGGCGAATTCATCAGTATGTAATTTTACTTATTTCCAAGATGATGGCCATCTAACCCATGATTAATTTTTCCAGCCTTTGTGATTAAATTCCTTGCTTTTGGACAGGAATGGAGAGCGATGTCTACAACGGGCTAAGCTTATGCTACTAATTGATACTATTGCTGAGAGCCTTTTTAGTTATAATTCTTTAGTTAAAGAGTGTATTTAAATGCTAGTTTTAGCATTAATAAAGACTCTTAAGGATATCTGCGCCATGAATCTGGAAGCATAACTAACTAAAACAGTACGATTGTTCTACTATAAACTAATTAAAGATAGTATTATTAAGGACTGTTTCATAAGAAACTCCTTCTTCGCCGCCCAATATGTCAGACAAACAGCTAGCAGCATCCTTGAATGGACATCTTCCGTACCCCAGCCACAACAGCCAGAATACCATTCGGATTCGGGGTGCTAGGCAGCATAATCTGAAAAATATTGACTTGGAATTGCCACGCGATCGCCTAATCGTATTCACTGGCGTTTCTGGTTCTGGTAAGTCTTCCCTAGCCTTTGATACCATTTTCGCTGAAGGGCAACGTCGCTATGTAGAATCCCTCAGCGCCTACGCACGGCAATTTCTAGGACAACTGGATAAGCCGGATGTCGAAGCGATTGAAGGCTTAAGTCCAGCAATTTCTATTGACCAAAAGTCAACGTCTCATAACCCCCGTTCCACCGTCGGTACGGTGACAGAGATTTACGACTATTTGCGGCTGTTGTTTGGTCGGGCTGGCGAACCCCATTGTCCGATATGCGATCGCTGTATTGCACCCCAGACCATCGATGAGATGTGCGATCGCATCATGGAATTACCAGATCGCACCCGTTTTCAAATTCTTGCACCCGTTGTCCGGGGTAAAAAGGGCACACATCGTAAGCTTTTGTCAAGTCTGGCTTCTCAAGGTTTTGTCCGCGTGCGAATCAATGGCGAGATCCGCGAACTGTCAGATTCCATTGAATTGGATAAAAATTTTACCCACACCATCGAAGTGGTAATTGACCGCTTGGTGAAAAAGGCTGATATCCAGGAGCGTTTGGTTGATTCTCTGTCTACGTGTCTCAAGCAATCGGGTGGGATTGCAGCCATTCTGGTGAGTCTGCTTGGTGACGATGGACAAGAAAAAGAAGAAGAATTAGTATTTTCGGAAAATTTTGCTTGTCCAGAACATGGCGCGGTAATGGAGGAATTATCGCCGCGATTGTTCTCCTTTAACTCGCCTTATGGTGCTTGTCCGCACTGTCATGGCATCGGGACTTTAAGAAGATTTGCGCCAGACTTGATTGTACCCGACTGGGAAGCGCCAGTTTACGCTGCGATCGCGCCTTGGTCAGAAAAAGATAATTCTTATTACTTGGAATTACTCTATAGCGTCGGACAGATTTATGGGTTTGAATTACAGACAAATTGGAGCAAGCTGACAGAAGAACAGCAGCAAATTATTTTGTTTGGCGAGAAAGATGAACGAGCCGCAGAAGCACAGAGAAAGCAGAGTTTTAAAGGTGCTATTCCAATTTTGCAACGACAATATGAGGGTGGGTCGGAATTAGTTAAACAAAAATTAGAGCAGTATTTAATCGATCAGCCGTGTGAAGTTTGTAAGGGAAAACGCTTGAAACCGGAGGCGTTGGCGGTGAAGTTGGGACAATATGGGATTTTAGAATTGACTACCGTATCAATTCGAGATTGTCGAGAGAGAATTGAGCAATTTAAGTTGAGCGATCGCCAGCTACAAATTGCTGATTTAGTCCTGAGAGAAATCAAAGCAAGATTGCAATTTTTGTTAGATGTAGGTTTAGATTATCTCACCCTTGACCGTCCAGCCATGACCCTTTCTGGTGGCGAAGCCCAACGGATTCGTCTAGCAACGCAAATTGGTTCTGGTTTAACAGGAGTTCTCTACGTTTTAGATGAACCGAGTATTGGTTTGCATCAACGAGATAATGGTAGGTTGCTCAAAACCCTAACTAAATTGCGCGATTTAGGTAATACATTAATTGTCGTTGAACACGATGAAGAAACTATTCGCGCAGCCAACCACATTGTTGATATTGGCCCTGGTGCAGGAATTCACGGCGGAAATATTATCGCCCAAGGTGATTTTCAGGCGTTATTAGCAGCAGAAGATTCTTTGACGGGTGCATATTTATCAGGAAGACGAGTAATTACCACACCAGCAGAACGCCGAGAAGGAAATGGGCGCAGTTTGGGAATTAAAAATGCCCATCGGAACAATTTACAAAATATAGATGTAGATATTCCGCTAGGTAAACTCGTCTCCATCACTGGTGTGTCTGGTTCTGGCAAATCTACGCTGATTAACGAGTTACTGTATCCATCTCTGCAACACCATTTAACAAAGAAAGTTCCCTTACCCAGACATTTAGATAAAATTCAGGGATTAAACGCGATTGATAAAGCGATCGTTATCGATCAATCTCCCATTGGACGCACACCGCGTTCTAATCCTGCAACTTACACAGGAATTTTTGATGCGATTCGGGATGTATTTTCTCAAACAGTCGAAGCCAAAGCAAGGGGTTACAAACCTGGACAATTTTCTTTCAACGTTAAAGGTGGACGTTGCGAAGCTTGTAGCGGACAGGGTGTGAATGTTATTGAAATGAACTTTCTCCCAGATGTTTACGTGCAATGTGAAATTTGTAAGGGTGCAAGATACAACCGCGAAACTTTGCAAGTGAAGTACAAAGATAAGTCTATATCTGATGTTTTGAGAATGACAGTTGAGGAAAGTCTAGACTTTTTCCAGAATATACCCAAAGCGATCGCGCGTTTGCAAACTTTATTTGATGTCGGGTTGGGTTATGTCCAACTAGGACAAGCTGCGACTACCTTATCTGGTGGTGAAGCGCAACGGGTAAAATTGGCAACAGAACTATCTCGACGCGCCACAGGTAAGACACTTTATTTAATAGATGAACCCACAACAGGGTTATCTTTTTACGATGTCCACAAATTGTTAGATGTGTTGCAACGATTGGTAGATAAAGGTAATTCAATTTTAGTAATTGAACACAACTTAGATGTAATTCGTTGTTCTGATTGGGTGATAGATTTGGGGCCAGAAGGTGGCGACAAAGGCGGAGAATTGATTGCAGTGGGAACACCGGAGGAAGTTGCAAAAAATCCCAGGTCTTATACTGGGCAATATTTAAAGCAGGTGTTGAAACAGTATCCGGCGGTGAAATCTTAGTCTTTTCCGATTAGGGTGTATTACATACAGGTCATATGCAGGTGAAAAAAGCGGAGAAGGTTGTGTCGCAAACGTATTATGAAACTTCCTAACCGTGAGTACGCTATCGCTGAAATAGATAAAATCGCGGGTTACTGTCTCAACCCAGAACATCCAGAGGGAAAACACAAAGCCCGTGTATTTAAATCTGCACTAGAATCTAAGCAATGAGGTAATACCTATGAAATTATTAGATGTGGTTGCCCTAACCGAAGACTTACTAGAAGTGGGATTGCATCGCGGTCAAGTAGGAACGATTGTAGAAGAATATGAACCTGGAGTTTTTGAAGTAGAATTCAGCGACTTAACAGGAAAAGCTTATGCCATAGAAACTTTAAATGCTACCCAGCTAATGACTTTATATCATCAGCCAATTGGTGGAAAAACTTTATTGGTTTAACAAAATTAACAAATAAAAAAGCTTGGCTCAACGTGAAAAAATTTTCCCAAAGCCTCAGCTTGTTCTTTCGTGATTTCTAGTTTGCTATTCATGATTTTAGTAACAATCTCGCTCGAACCAAGAATTTCTACCAAATCATCTTGTTCCAAACCTCTAGCTTCCATCAAATGCAAAAGTCTTGAGCGAGGTGTTGAAGAATTAAGCTGATAGTGCTTATCTTCAAAATCCTCAATCAGTTTTACCAATAATTCCAGCAAAGCATCTTCTTCAGGAGTCAGATGAGAACGAGAAAGCAGTTCTTCAACAGTCTCTAAAAACTTCTCGTTTTCCTCTTCTGTCTTGATAATCCGAGGTTGATGTTGAGACAGCAATTCGCTGTAAATTTCTGAATTAAAAGTAAGGGTCATTTTTCCAGGAGTCTTTGTCATATTCGGCATGAGTTAAGACATATTTTATATAGATGACCTGCTTTTCATAGTTAATACTAGCAATTAAGCGGTATTTATTACCTTTAATGTTGAAAACTATAAACTTGCTTACTGCTTCGGCTTGAGGATAAATAGTTTGAACTTCTAGCAAATTACCCCAGTCTGCTTTACTAGCTGTTATGTACCAGTCATCAAGTGCTTCACAGCAATCAGCGTGTTTTTGGCAGAATTGTCGTAGCTTTTTCCGACTGATGACATGCATTAATTTGTTATTTCGGCGTTTGTCTGCTTGTTATGGATAAATTTTTAACTCACTATGTATCTAATTAGCTGTTTCTCCCCTTTGCCAAAACTGTTTTAAAATCCCCCCTGGCTTTCTATCCCAAGTGTCAATATGCTCGTATATTAAATTATCTGGGTTGAGTTTATACGTTGAATAGCCATTAAAAAGTAAACCTGCTTTCCAGGGAACGCGCAACACTCCCCGCACCGTCCACTTTGCTAAAATAGTGTCTTCGGCTGACTGATAAACCTCATGCACATCAAAGTAAATTTGGGTAAAAAATAGCCGAGCGTGAAATCGCAATGTCCAAAATATAATGCGATAGTTAAATTTGTATTTGAATGTATTTACCGGGTCTTTAAAGTAGATATCATCTGTATAAATGTGATATGAAATATCTTTTTCAAAAAGTGTTGGTAAATCCTCTTTTAGAGTTTTAATCACTCGTTCCACCGATAATTGAGATTCCACGCGCATTTTTCCTTAAAAAATCTTTTTTAACAACCTTTGCCAAATAGAAGATGTCCTCTTGTTAATCACACCACCCGCACTCAAATCTGACAGAGTAGGAAATGATGCAGACTTAGCATAAGGCCCATTTCGCAAAACTTTAGCTAGGGTATTGTTCTTTTCGCGCAAACCTTCGTAAAAAAAGAATACCTCTCCTTGAATGCCAAGTTGGCGATTGTATTCAATTGCCTGCACCAAATATTCTGGACTAATACAATAACTACCAAGCTTCATCAGTATTCCCGGTGCTAACTTGGGTAACGTCCCATTTGTGAACTGCTGGTTTACTAGTTTATCAGCGATCGCCTGATAACTCCTAAAGTCACGGCGATAAATCTGCGGCTGAATCATATCAACGGTTCCCCGCTTCAGCCATGCGGGTGAATCTTGCAGATATTCCTGGAATGCCCAATCATGGATATTAGGTGCGATCGCTACTAATAAATTAGGATTCACCGCTTTCACCTCCCTGTAGAGATTTGCCAAAAACTCAGTAAGAATATCTGCACGCCACTCTAACCATTGTCTATCCTTGGGGTTTTGTGGCGGATTGCGATGGAATTCCTGGCGATAACGGGTGACAGTTATCTCATCATAGCCACCTTCACAGGGTAATGCTGGGAAGCGATCGTCTCCTTGAACCCCATCCACATCATAATTCTTTACAACTTCCAGCACCAAGTTCAAGAAGAATTCCTGTACCTGTGGGTTGAGTGCATTCAACCACTCAAAGCCGTTTTTCTTCAGTAAATTGCCGTTACAATCACGCGCAGCCCATTCTGGTTTTTTCTGTAAGAGTACACCACCATTCAAATTGTAGGAACTGGCAAAGCCATATTCAAACCAAGGAATAACTTTTAACCCAACTCGCCGCGCCTCAACTATCACCTCTTCTAAAGGGTCACGGCCTATAGACATAGGGTCAATTTCGACTCCAAATGTCTGCTGCATTGTTTGACTAGGATATAAAGTTACTGCCTTATTCCAAACAACGGGAAACACCACATTAAATCCCGTCTCGGCCAGGAAATCCATCGCCTCGGCAATGCGTTCCTTTGACCTGAGAACTTTACTATCAGTAGTGGTTAGCCAAATACCACGTATTTCTCTCGCACCCATTTATGTATCAAATAATTATTTTATCCACTTGATATAGCAGTTCTAAATCATTTGTGAAAATTATATATCTCTTTTTTCCCTTTGCGCCCAAAGCCAATACTTTACGGTAGCCTGCGGCAAGCCGCTGACGTTCCTTTGTCGCTACCGCTTCGCTAATGCGTCTACGTTTTCAAATTTATATTTTTCACGAATCAAATAGGACTGCTATATCTCCCAGCAGATGTTTTAGCCCAAAATATTACACATAATGAATACCACCAACAAAAAATACAACAGATGACTGTAACAGAACTGACTTGGAAACACGAATATCTAACTACCAATGGGGTAAAACTCCACTATGTTACCCAAGGTGAAGGCCCCTTAATGTTGATGTTGCATGGGTTTCCTGAGTTTTGGTACTCTTGGCGGCATCAAATACCAGAATTTGCCCAAGATTTTAAAGTCGTCGCCCTTGACTTGCGTGGCTACAACGATAGTGATAAACCAAATGAGCAATCAGCTTATGTAATGGATGAGTTTATCAAAGATATTGAGGGAGTAATTAAAGGATTAGGATACCAAAAATGTGTATTAGTTGGCCATGATTGGGGAGGTGCGATCGCTTGGAATTTTGCATACACTCACCCCGAAATGTTAGAACAATTAATTATTCTTAACCTGCCTCATCCTGCCAAATTTGCTCAAGGGTTACGCACTCCTCAACAGTTGCTACGTAGCAACTATATATTTCTCTTTCAACTACCCTGGATACCAGAATTACTTTTACAATCTTCAGACTACCAAGTAATTGAAACAGCTTTTAAAAATACAGCAGTTAACAAGAATGCTTTTACACAAGCGGATATAGACGCTTATAAAAATGCTGCTGCAAAACGCGGTGCCCTCACAGCAATGTTGAACTACTACCGCAATATTTTTCAACAGAGAATGCTAAATCCAAGCTGGGGTGTTCTGGAAATGCCAACACTAATGATTTGGGGAGAAAATGACACTGCACTCGGTAAGGAACTAAGCTACGACACCGCAGCCTATGTCAGTGATTTTCAAATCAAGTACATACCCAATTGTGGTCATTGGGTACAGCAAGAACAACCTGAATTGGTTAATCAGTACATGCGAGAATTTCTGAGGACTAAAACTAATAGTATTTACTAAAAAGTATAAATACTTATCAAACTAGCCAACTTATGGCGAGTAGTGCAAGCTCTTAAAAAGATTTAACAGTGATTTAACATTGGCAGTTTTTTAGGGATTGTCAACTAAAAACCGCCAAAAATCAGAATTAATGGCATTTGTTAGATTACCGTTATTGCTGTTTCATATCACAACTAAGTTGTCAAGAGATAGATTGACCTCAAGAAGTTTAATGAGATAATAGAGTTGTGAGGGACAGAACGGACGCAACTTGATTATTTAAGGGGGAAAATTATGAAACTCCAGCTATTAGCGGCCATGGCCTTAGCAACTCCCCTATTTTTCGCTAGCTCGGTTAGAGCCGAGAATCCGCAGGACTTACAAAAGCTGCTTTCAACTGGGGAATGCATTAAGTGTAATCTAGCAGGAGCTAACCTCAGTGGCGCTCATTTAATTGGTGCTGACTTGAGAGGCTCAAAGCTTCAAGGAGCCAACCTTGTAGGCGCTAACCTCGAAGGTGCTGACTTAACTGGTGCAAACTTAGCAGGTGCTAACCTAACATCAGCTTATGTAAGTAATGTGAATTTAAAGCAAACCAATCTCAACGGAGTGAATTTTACTCGCGCTACGATTCACGATTCTAATGTGTATAAAGCATCAATGAATGATCTCAACCTCACTGATGCCGAAATATTTAACACTGGAATCGGGATTGGTGGAGAAGATGCTGAGATTCCCGATTGGAAATAGGCTGAACTGAATAGGCAGGTTAAAATAAAGACAACATCAGAAAAACTGGTTTTTGCCAGCATTATCTTTAAAATCTGCCTATACACTATATAAAAATAAAAAATGAAACCCCTCTGCCTTGTAATGACTTTACTATGACGAAAGCAGAGGGGGTTTCTTATTGGGCCTGAATCGAATATTTGTGTAAAAAAGGGCAATTTAGGCTGAAAAGTTTTGCTATGTCTAGCTTTCAGGCTTTTGATTAGTTTTGATGAAATTTTCGATAAGTTGCACTGGTTACTACACACAAATCGAGGATGTTTCGTTAAGCTGTTAGCGCTATGATTGAGCTTTAGTGAACGTCTTATGCATTGGTTGTTATCTGGGCCGTTGAGTATAGAGAAATTGACGGTTAACATTACAGGGTTGCCTGCATCGTTACAAGGTAAAAAGCTGGTGCAGTTGTCAGATTTTCACTACGATGGTTTGCGGCTGTCGGAACAGATGTTAGAAAAAGCGATCGCATTTACTAACGAAGCTAAACCAGATTTAATTTTATTAACTGGTGACTACGTAACTGACGATCCCGCGCCGATTCACCAACTGATACTTCGACTCAAACATCTGCAAAGTCGCAGTGGTATCTATGCTATTCTTGGCAATCACGATATACATTACAAACACGCAAAAACAGAAGTTACCAATGCCCTTACTAGCATTGGAATCCACGTCCTTTGGAATGAAATTGCCTATCCACTAGGAAAAGAATTGCCATTGGTAGGGCTAGCTGATTATTGGTCACAGGAATTTAATCCTGTACCAGTCATGAATCAACTAAACCCCGATACACCCCGCATCGTTTTATCCCACAACCCAGATACTGCCGAGATACTGCAAGAATGGCGAGTTGACTTACAATTATCTGGTCATACTCACGGTGGTCAAGTTGTGATTCCTGGAATTGGCCCTGCAATGTTTTTTTACGACAAGCTTGCAGAAAAAATACCCAAAAAAGTGCAGCGTCGATTTCCATTTTTACAAGAAAATGTTTCTGTCGTCAGGCATTGGGAATGGGCACAGGGTTTGCACCATTTGGGAAAAAATCAGCTATACGTCAATCGTGGTTTGGGAACTTACCTCCCAGGACGCTTATTTTGCCGCCCAGAAGTTACTATAATCACCCTAGAGGGTGAATAAGTAATCCAAATTTAAAAATTCAAGAACAGAATTACAGCACGTATTCTGGCTAATGAGTACCTGTAGTTTAGTTTCAGAATTTCAATCAATTAGTTAATTGTATCTGGAGTAGATGACATAAATTATTGCAGTTTATCAAGTTACATTTTAATTTTGGTAAGCTGTAAGCGCTGGTATGAGGAGTATCGGTTGCCTTATGCATTGGTTGTTTACGGGACATTTAAGAGTAGATAAAATCACGGTTAAGATTGCGGAACTTCCAGCATCTTTACAAGGTACAACCCTAGTGCAGTTGTCAGATTTTCACTACGATGGTTTGCGCTTGTCGGAAGACATGTTAGAAAAAGCGATCGCACTTACTAATGAAGCTGAACCAGATTTAATTCTATTAACTGGTGACTACGTAACTGACGATCCAACGCCAATTCACCAATTGGCGCTTCGACTCAAACATTTGCAAAGTCGCTGTGGTATCTATGCCGTACTTGGTAATCACGATATCTATTACAGCCACTCAAAAGCAGAAGTTACACAGGCCTTAACTAGCATTGGGGTGCATGTGCTTTGGAATGAAATCGCCTATCCACTAGGAAAAGAATTACCATTAGTAGGATTAGCTGATTATTGGTCACGGGAATTTTACCCTGCACCAGTCATGAATCAATTAGACTCGGTTACACCGCGCATTGTTTTATCTCATAACCCAGATACAGCTAAGATATTGCAACAATGGCGCGTAGATTTGCAACTATCTGGTCATACCCACGGCGGTCACATTGTAATTCCAGGCATTGGCCCTGTAGTATTTTATTATAAAAAGCTACTCAAACGAATTCCCAAAAAATTACGGCGTTGGGTAACATTTTTCTTGGGAGACTGTTCTAAAGTCGTGCGATATTGGGAGTGGGCGCAAGGGTTCCACAAGGTCGAAGAAAATCAACTATATGTCAATCGTGGTTTAGGAACTTATAAACCAGGACGTTTATTTTGTCCGCCAGAAGTGACTGTAATTACGTTAGTTAGTCATTAGTCATTAGTCATTGGTCTAAATAACCATCTCCTAAGAAGAGAGATAAATGACAAGGGACAAAGGACAATAAATGCATAATACTCAAAGCAGAAACCGCCTGAAGCTACGGTGGATAAATATCAGCAGCTTGGGGCGGTTTCTTGAAGATTGAAGAATTCAGAAGTAACTAACTCAAACTAAGGTGGACAGCATTCGCGTAGGCGTAGCCCGTCGTAGACATCGCTCTACTCAGAATTGCACATCTTTACATTCCAACTAGGCAGGCATTTTCTGGCTGTGCGTTTTAATACCTCCAAAACAACTCATTGAACTTAAGGCGAAAATACATTCAATGGATGCCACAATCATGCATAGCGATCGCAAGAACATTAGAGCAGGAGGTACAGGCTCTAACTGGAAAGTTTTTGTTTAACTCTTAACCTGTTTGTACCTTGCTCTTAATCTAGCATCATGTTTGTTTAGCTACAAGACACCTTTACTAAACTTAAGTACCATTTACTTTTCGCAACAATTCAGAAATCTTTCTTAAAAATATTCCCACTTGTTAGATGTTGGCGTTAATGCCAGCATTATCAAGTGGGCTGATTCAGAAGTCATTATTGAGCAGAACCGCCTGTAGTACTATCATTTGCGGTAGAAGAACCGCTATTAGATGTACTGTTTGACTGGTCTACTCCTTGAGGTGGAGTGGTTTTAGAGGTATCACTTTTCGTACCTGGCGCAACAGTATTAGTAGTTGGACTTTGTGTCACTTTAGGGGTTGGCTGGATTGCAGAAGGCGCTTTTTCTGCGGCAGGCTGCTGGGGTGGAATAGTAATGTTAATATCCGGTTGGCGAGGTACAGATGGAGGTGTAACCTGCTGTTGTGGAACAGGAACAGCAACAGGAACAGGTACTTCCCTAGTTCTTTCGATTATCGTTGTTTTTGTTTGAGGAGAAGCACTAGGAGTTGGACTACTACTTGGTACAGGAACCGCGACCGGCACAGTATTATTAACGGCTGCGTTATTCTGCTGGTTGAAGTACCAAACTCCACCTACAATCAAACCAAGTATGAAAGTAACGATAATACCCAACAGCAAACCACGACTAGCATTGTTATTATCACGCTCGGCTAAATCAGCTTGCTGGTAGTTACGCTCAGTATTTCGACCTTGTACGTAACCGTTAGTGTAAGAGTTAGGATTAGCTGCGCTGTTCTTGACTGTTTCAGTGGTTCGCGTCAAGTCAGTGTGAATATTACCATTAATATCTGTGTAAGATTCTTGCTTGATTTCACTGTTTTTGCTTTCGCGTTCATTGGGAATAGACATAGCTGTTGATTTCACTCCTCAATATGATTTTGACAAACTAAAGTTTTGTAAGAACAAGAGGTTTTAATGGGCTTAAAAATTTATGTTGCTGATAAAATATTGAGTTTTATTTGCTACTCAACTGTTGGTAATTATCAGGATAACCTCTGAGATTAGACAAGTGGCTCTATCTCTAGGGAGTTAAGACTTAATCGAAAGAAAGATTCTCCTAAAGATAGATGTTATTAAACTGTTAGGTGATGCATTTAGGAAAAATCTAGTAATTTGCTTCAGTTTTCTAAATTTTTAATCGACTTGGATAGATTATGCTTATAGATCATTTATAAAAAAATGACAGCCTTGCTAGCGGAGAATAGGGTAATAGTTTTATCCCCACTGCCACTAGTCAGCGTCTTACCATCTGGGCTAAAGGCAAGACAATAAACTACATCTTCATCTGCTGAATATTAACTTCCTCACCCGCCTTGAACTAAAGTTCTTTGGCTTTTAGCTAAAGTCTACTCAAGTAGACTAAAGATTTTTGGCTATATTTTAGTCATTTTCACAGGACTTACGCTATTAGCAAGGAACTGAAGTTCCTTGCGGGACATGGCTTTTATAAGTTGACACGTATGAGCAATGCTATGCCCCTAGGAATGATATGTATTCTATGCAACTTCTCATCTCCAACGCCGATTTAGCCGCAATATCTTTTTAATCCTCTGACAAAATCTTTCTAGCAAAGGTCTAGGTTTGGATACATATCTAGGCGATCGCACTCTCCGTGCAGCACCCGGATTCCTTAACTCTTCTTCTATTTGTGCAGCTTTATTTAAATCGGAAGCGGCTCTATATTCGTATCCCAGTTGAGAGCAAACTAGCCCACGATATTTATACGCCTCAATATAGTGAGGATTGAGACGAATTGCATGGGTAAAATCTGCGATCGCATCCTCATACCTTCCTTGTGTAGCATTTTCTACCCCTAAACTATAGAAAGTTTCAGCATCCCAACGATTCACAGATATTTTTGTGGGATTTTTAGGCGAAGATGAAGATGGATTTTCAGGAATAGGAGGCTCAGATGGACTTTCAGATTTGAGCTTGTTGTAAGCTGAGTTGATTGATTTGATTTTTTCCTCAGCTTCCTGTTTTTGCTTTTGCTCAAGAAAGCGATCGGGATGCCAAATTTTCACCAGTTGACGGTAAGCTCGCTTTACTTGTGCTTGTGATGCACCCGGTTCCAACCCAAGAATTTCATAAGCATGATCGAGGTCATCGCGCATACTGAAAAAATCGGCAACTATAACTATATAGATATATGTTAACTATTCCCCTAAATCTCCTCCAATCAACTCAAACGCCCCATTCTGGTTATCACTGGGATGGTAGTAGTCGCCGCTTCTTTGAAGGCTGGTATTACCGCATCACTTTACCGGAAATTGGGCAAACATTCGCCTTTATGTACTCCATCGAAGATCCCATTGGCGGTAAACCCCACAGTGGCGGTGCAGCCCAAATTCTCGGCCCCGATGATGAGTATTTATGCCGTACTTTTCCTGATGTGAATAAATTTTGGGGTAGTCGAGATGTTTTGGGTTTAGGTCATTGGGGTAAAACAGATTTGCAAATTTCTCCTCTATACTTGCTCCCAGCAGAGTTTGAGCATCATGTTCAAGAGGGTTATCAAGCTACAGCCACCTTGAATCAGGGAATAATTCGCGAACCTGCAACCAATAATTATTGCCGTTGGCAGTATGAAATTCAACCAGTATACGGTTGGGGTAATCAAAATAGCATTCAGCAATCAACCGCAGGTTGGGTGTCATTCTTGCAGATTTTTGAACCTGGATGGCAAATTTTGATGGCTCACGGTTTAGCCAGTGGAAAAATTGACTGGAATGGTAAAATTTACGAATTCACCAACGCCCCAGCCTACGGCGAGAAAAATTGGGGTGGTGCTTTTCCGCAAAAATGGTTTTGGATAAATTGTAATTGCTTTGAGGGCGAACCCGACTTAGCATTAACTGCTGGCGGTGGACGGCGCGGGGTGCTGTGGTGGATGGAATCTGTAGCGATGATTGGGTTGCACTATCAAGGCAAGTTTTATGAATTTGTTCCCTGGAATTCACAAGTAGATTGGGAAATTCAGCCTTGGGGTAGATGGCAAATGAAAGCTACTAACTCTAATTATGAAATTGAATTGACAGGAACCACGAATTTAGCTGGTACACCTCTGCGTGCGCCCACAGAGGATGGTTTAAAATACTGTTGCCGAGACACCATGCAAGGAAAGTTAAATTTAGAGTTACGAGAAGTAAGTGGGAAAAAATCTAAAGTAATCTTGAAAGCAGAAAGTTTTCTTTGTGGTTTAGAAGTAGGCGGCGGCTCTTGGGATGATTGTTGGCAGTCTCGGTAAAAGTACTGCTATAATTACATATGCTTCATAGTTGGGGTTGTAGCTCAGTTGGATAGAGCGGACGCCTCCTAAGCGTCAGGTCGTGCGTTCGAGCCGCACCAGTCCCGTAAGCAAAGAAATCCCTATGACCTTGACTAATAGCAGGTCATAGGGATTTTTTTACATGATATCATCCACCAGCACTGTCCCTCCCTCACAAAAATCGATGCTGAGATGATAATCTTGCAAGAGTGCTGTGCCAATTAGGGGACGACGACCCATCGCTAAAATTGGGATCAAGCGTTCTGTGCCATTCCTGGAGCGATGATTAATATATATAACGCGATACGCCGTTCGCACGCGGGACTTTTCATGTTATTGTCTAACTTATTTTATAGGAAATTTCATATAAAATGGACGATGACGAGGATATTATAGAAATTCCTTTACGACCTCTGGTTTGGATGGGAGACTCTCTCAAAAATATCCGCTCATTTCCTGAAGATGTGCGTGCATCAGTAGGCTATGCGCTGCAATTGGTGCAAGCAGGGGAAACACCAATGGATGCCAAACCTTTTAAAGGAGTTGGAAGCGGGGTGTATGAAATCGTCAAACGCTACGATATCGATACTTACAGGGCAGTCTATGCGGTAAAGATTGGAGAGAAAATCTATGTTCTGCACGCTTTTCAGAAGAAATCAAAGCAGGGGATTAAAACCCCACAGGCTGATGTTGACCTGATTAAACAACGCTATAAGGATGCAGTGGTAAGGGAGAAACAACAATGACACAGGAACCAGTTTTTGAAGAAAGCAGTGGCAACGTATTCGCTGATCTCGGTTTAGAGGATGCTTCGGAACTTTTTATGCGAGGAAAGATAGGGATTCAGGTACTGCGCCTCCTTTCTCAACGCAACCTAAAACAGCGCGAAATCAGCAAACTGCTTGGGATTCCCCAGCCAGAAGTATCTCATTTGATGAAAGGAGAGTTTCAACGCTTTGGCGAGGGCAAACTCCTCATTTTCCTCAAGCGGCTCGATACGGAAATCACCCTACATCTTCGTCCTCGTCATGCGTCGGGCCAATCTGCTGAAACTGTTATATCGCTATAGGACAGGATGAAAGCCATGTTGGATATGAGTTTAGAGCAAACCAAGATTTATTAAAAAGCAGCTTGCAGGTAACTCTATTTCAAATATAGAGACTTTACTCATGCAAAAAGTCTATTGAGTTAGGCTAGCGATCGCTCCTCCAATGATAAGAGCGATCGCGCATCAAACTAGCGGCAAGAAGACGACTAGAATAAATTTCTTCGTTGCTAATCAGCGACTCATTGCAAAAATCTGTTCAGCCGTTAAGGGAATGTTCGGAAACAATCTAGAATCAATTCGATCCTGTCCTCGAAACACCTTTGGGGGGAAATACTCTCCATCTTCAAGTTGGTAGATTGTAATGGTTGGCTGCTTGGGAGAACCAATGAACCGAATGCCACCAAAAGCAGCATAGTCTACAATGATGTATTCAAACACGCCCAAGTCCTCTCTACGAGACGCTACGCGAACATATTCAGCAAGTTTTGTCAGATAGTCGTCCTTCCAGTTGTTGCTAACGACTTCAATGACTCCGGGTGGTGGAATATATGCAGCAGCTGAACTAGAGTGCTTAAGGAATAACAGAGGAGAACCCAGTGTCGTAATGCTAGCTAAATTTAACAGATTTATTTTCTCACGAAAAATAAAAGAGAGCTTTTGGTAATGCGATCGCCTATGAAAGACCCATCGCACAAATGCTACTTATCCTCTTTCACATTGGCAGAATAGCGCAAATAATCCCTCACGCAATTTAAATTAACGATCTCAATGGGAACAAAATCTTCATCACCTACTAGAACACAAGGTGCGATCGCCCCTGGCGTTGGTGGAGCCAGACGCTCGCGGACTCGCTAACGTCTGATTAGTCTGCAAATAATCATGTAGTAAATTGCAACCCCGTGTCAGTAATTTTTCCAGTTCGATATCTGCCAAATTCTGGAAAATCACTGTGCCATTACCACTACCCGCAGCCAGAGTCTTGCCGTCATTACTAAAACTGACGCTGGTTAACTCTTGCTTATCACCTTTCAAAGCAATCAGCAACGTCCCTTCTCGGCTCCAAATTCTCACTTTGTCATCACTGCTAGCTGCCAGAGTTTTACCATCGGGGCTAAAACTCACACTGATGAAACTATCGCCATCGCCTGTAAGATTATTTAGCAAATGACCGTCCCGGCTCCAAATCTTCACCGTGTTATCAATACTAGCTGAAGCGATCGCCTGACTATCAGGTGTCCAAGCAACCCCATTTACCCGGCGACTATGACCAGTTAAGTTGTATAGCAATTTACCATCTACACTCCAGATTTTTACTGTTTTGTCATCGCTGGCTGAGGCTAGCAACTTGCCATCTGGGCTAAAGCTTACCCAATTCACCGCATCTTGATGTCCGTGCAAGGTGTTAAGTAGTTTACCGTCTCGACTCCAAAGCTTTACTGTTTTATCTTTACTAGCTGAGGCAATTACTTGACCATTAGGCGACCAAGCTACACTCAAGACGGTATCATTATGACCCTGTAAGGTGTTGAGCAGTTTACCGTCACGACTCCAAAGCTTCACCGTTTTATCTTTACTAGCCGAAGCAATTACTTGACCATCGCGGCTAAAACTAACGCCCCAAACTTCACCTTTATGCCCCGTGAATGTACGGAGTAGTTTACCGTCTCGACTGAAAAGTTTTATAGTTTTGTCTCGACTTGCTGCTGCTAAGGTGCGATCGTCTGGGCTAAAACTGATGCTAGTTACCCAGTCATTGTTATCGGCTTTGGGCTTTCGCAGTAACACATCGTCCAAATGCCAGAGTTTAATAGTTTTGTCACGGCTTGCAGAAGCCAAGGTGCGACCGTCTGGGCTGAAACTGACGCTATTCACCCAATTATTATGTCCCTTGAGAGTTCCCAGCAACATACCTTCAGAACTCCAAAGTTTGATTGTCTCATCGGTACTAGCAGAAGCGTAGGCGTAGCCCGCCGTAGGCATCGCTTTCCCATCACGGCTAAAACTGACGCTGGTAACTCCAGCAGTATGCCCCGATAAGGTTCGCAGTAGCTTACCCTCTAAATTCCACAGTTTGATTGTCTGATCTAAACTAGCAGAAGCGATAGTTTTACCATCGGGCGACCAAGCTACACTTAAGACTGCATCATCATGTCCCTGGAAGGTTTTAAGCAGCTTACCATCCCGACTCCACAATTTCACCGTCTTGTCAGCACTCCCGGAAGCAATGGTTTGTCCATCAGGCGACCAAGCGACACTTAAAACTGCACCATTATGTCCCTGCAAGGTTTTGAGGAGTTTACCATCCCGACTCCATAGTTTTACCGTCTTGTCACTACTCGCCGAAGCAATAATCTGACCATCTGGGCTAAAACTGGCACTATTCACCACACCCTGATGCCCTAATAGAGTAGCAAGCAGTTGACCGTCTCGACTCCAAAGTTTCACCGTCTTATCTTGACTGGCGGAAGCAACGATTTGACTATCTGGGCTGAAACTGACGCTATTAACTACATCTTCATGCCCCGATAATGTTTTGACCAAGCTACCATCGGGATGCCAAAGTTTGATTGTAGTATCCGCACTGGCTGAGGCAATTAAGGTGCGATCAAGGCTAAATGTAACACTATTTACCCCAGATATATGCCCTTCCAAACGGTTATATTCTCTTAACCCAGAAACTGCTTGATATAGTGCCGTCTGTACTTGCTCTTTAGTATTGGAATCTACCCAGATTATTTGTTGTAATTTTCTCCCTGCTTTTAAAGCTTCTTTTAAAGCATCAATACCTTTTTGGGATGCAAATAAGGCTTCACTAGATGCACTGAGGGTTTTAATTTCGCTATCTACTGCTGTGACTATGGAAACACTTAATCCCAATATGGCGAGAACAGAAGCAGTAAGTGCAATTTTCAAGGAACGATTTAATTGAGCTTCACTGAGTCTTTGTTTCTTTTGACTTTCTGCCAGTTTAGCTGTTAATTCTTTTTCTTTGAGTTCAGCTCGTAATTGCTCAATTTCTAACTGACTTAATTCTTCGCGCTTGTGTAATTCTCGTAATTCTGTTAATAAATCCAAACCCTGTTGGGGATAAGGATCTACCAATTGCGATCGCTGCTCATTTTGGCTAAGTTCGCTCTTAAGTCGCTCAATCTCAGCTTGACTCTGTTCTACTTTGTAACGTAACTGGTTAAGTTGTACCTGTAAGCTCGATTCTTGTTGTTGCAAGTAGCGAATCAAGTCTACTAAATAATCATGAATCAGTTGATAGCGTTCTGGTACATCAGGGAATAGTACCACTAAACCGGAGCTAACTAAAATTTCTAATACTAACTCTAATTTACTAGCATCTTCTAATTCTGCTAGCTGCGCCGCTAATTCAGCACGAGTTTTAAAAGGTCGGTTGTTACCTTCATCTGTTAATAAGTATAAGACGAGTAACGCGGCTCGTTCATTTTCTGGTCCGCAGTCTTTAATTAATTCCTTAAGATATCGCTCGATGAGTTTGTTCGGTCTATATGGCTGATATTCTTCTAGTGTAGTAATTCGCTCATCTTGAATTTGCGCTCCCACAACTTGCAATTCAATGGGGCGGACTTCTCCAAATCCTGTGGATAAATCTTCGATTAAAGCATCAATTAAAGCAGGCTCTAAATTAAACTGCGATCGCTCCGTCAATTTTCGAATAATTGCTTTAGCATATTCTGGCGAAAAATTATTTAACTGGTAGCGGATATGCTTGTCGAGAATATTGTTGTTAATCGCTTCCAGTGCTGAAACATGTTTAAAGTCTAATAAACGATGTAAATAATCTTCTCGTAAAGAAAGAATAACTTTGACAAAAGGTATATTCAGGCAGTCGCTAATAAATTTATCAAATTCTTGCTTTTGATTGCGATCGCTATAACCAAAGAAAAATTCTTCAAACTGGTCAAAAATTAAAACTGTAATCAGATGGTGATCAGCATTTTCTTTTAGTTGTTGTAAAATTCTCAGGATGGCAATCGGTGTAGCAGAGTAGGGCAATTCCGGTTCAATGGCTGCTTCTGGCATGATATCAGCGTAGATGGCAAGGGATGCGTCATTAGACATCGCCTCACTTAAAGATTTTCCTAATTCTCGTGCCCAATCGGTGTAAACTTGCAGTACTACAGGTACAGCTATTTGATCGCCAATAGCTCGATTTTGCAGTGCTGGAACTAATCCCGCAGTTACAATAGAACTTTTACCTACCCCTGATTGACCGTGAATCACCGTTAATTTTCGATCAGCGCGGCTAATTCTGCCAATTAAGTTATTAATATCACGCTCTCGGCCAGAAGCGGCAATTTCTAAAGCAACGCTGCTACTCCCAGAAGGTGTCATCAATGCTGGGTTTGTCGCCTGTCTTTGCGGTTGCAAGCGTCCCGCACCGATAAAAGCCCGAAAACCATACTGCTGCTCAACAGAACGCCGTTTCTGGCGAATGTAATAGGCTTCCAGATATCGCCCTTCTTCAAAGTAAAGCGATCGCAGTGTCCGTAATAAGCGAATATAACGATGGGCATCGTATTGATGGGCACTGCTTTCTAATGCTGCTGGTAGTTCTTTTGTCGCCTTGTCTAAGTATTCACGGGCTACTTCTAACTCACCTAAATTTCGCTGTGCTTTCGCTAAAACTAAATAGTAAATTTGCCCCAGTAGTAACGGAAATAAGCAGTTATAAGGGTCATTGTGCTTTTGCGCCTCGCCTAATTTCAGCAGTGATACGTGTGCTAATATACTCGCCTGTACCCACCGCGATTGCTGTACAGCCACTTGCGCCAGAAAACCGTAGTCACAAGCTAATTGGATTTGACTACCATAAGTTTGATGCAACTCCAGAGACTTTTGAGCAACCGTCTGCAATTCTTGCCACTCTTGCAGATATTGCAAAACTTCCGCGAGTTGACTAATAAATCCAGCAACTATATCTGGACGACCAGCCACCTGTAAGATAGTCAAGCACTGCTGAAAATAAGATTTAGCTGTGTACCAATGACGGCGATTTTCTGTTTGATTTTGCTCTGCTAAACGGCAATAACATAGTCCAATATAAAACAGCAAAACTCCCTGTCGTAGAAGTAGTGGAGATGGTGGAGATGGAGGAGATGGGGAAGTAAAGGGAGCAGGGTAAGTAAACTCCCCCTCATCTCCCTCCGCTCCTTCATCCCCTTTCTTCGCCAACTGCTGCCAAACTTGCAAGCTTTGCTGAAAATGGTTTAAAGCTGGATTAATGCGATCGCTAATATAATCATCTAGACCAAAAACAAATTCTAAACTGGCGTGTAATTCTGGCTCTAAGGTAATACCACGATTGTGCAACTCTCTGATGGCAAAGTGGAGTTCATAGCTATGTTCCCAGACTTGCTCCACAGTGAAATAATTCTTTGCAACTTGAGGAGGTTGGTGTTGTGCAGAATCGCTTGGTAACACCGTCGCAAATAAAGAGTCAGTTTCTTGTTGCAAAAATTGCAGCAATGATTCAGTTGTCATCTCAAAGCGAATCGGTGTCGCCGCCCAACTAGCAAAATCTGGCGCTAAACGCACAACTTTTTGCAATACTTCCTCATTCATCCACACAATCATTGGAAATGGGTGGCGCTTGCGAAATTCATCACGAATATGATTGATAGAACTCAGTAGATCGTCAAGTCCATCTACTGACTCTAAACCCAAAATCATCAACGCTGAGGGCGGATTATCTTGGTTTAGCAGTTGTAAATGAATACTTGTATAAAGGCTTCTAGCATTATGCGACAGAACAACCTTTTGAATTCGGTGTACTCCTGAAGAGAGTTCTTCGAGTCGTTGTAGCATTCGCTCTTGCAAAACTCGATAATTGCAGCACACCAAAACCAGGGAGAATTGACCATTAGAAAGGGTAATTGCTCTCCCCAAACTTCGTAGAGCATGCTCGTTAGCTGCTCTTATATCTGCTTGTGGGTGTCGTTCAACCATGATTTAAATTTGTCCGTCTCTGCTAAAACTGGGTTGACGGCAAACCAAGCTCCTTGATGATCGCGGTATTCAAATACAAATAGACTTCGCAATAGGGCGTGGTATTCTATATCACCTCTGACTCTCTGCTGTTGCACCACCTGAAAGATTAATTCCCACTCATGAGGATCGATGGCGTTGGCTCGGTAATCCCGTTGTCTTTGAATCACCAATTCGACACAATCCCGCTCAAAGGGTGGATCTTGTTCTCGCAGACAGTCAAACAGTAACCCTAGCAAGTCGCGTACATGACCACCACTAATCAAGCACAATCGATCTAAGGTTTCCCGACTATCAAACACCTCTGTAATTAAGCATAACCGATCGCTAGGCAGAATGTCTGGAAAAGCTCTAGCTAGTACCATTTGCTGCATCATTCCTAGCCCTTGGCTGAAAATCTCCCCAGAGCGCAAACGTACAGGTATCATCGGTAACATTTTTGGTGCAACTCCTCCCCCTAAACGATGCTGAAGTTCGGCGCTATCGTTGGAGAAAGTTAGGGCTAAGGGAATAGTATAGACTACATGACAATTCAGTTTGCGTAACTGTTCACCCCGCTCAATAAATAAGTATTCTGGCAGCGATCGCCCCGATGGTAAAGGTCGAATTGCCACTCTATCCAAGTTATCAACAATGACTACCAGTCCTTTTTTACCCCTGGTTTTCAGTTCCTTAGTGGCACGTTCTAGCAATTCTTGATTAATTGACTGTAAAATATTTGCTGTTCGCGGTTCGAGATAATCTCTTAAGCGCCGCCGCAATTGGGGACTTTCTTTAGTTTTAGCTGTAATTTTGGCAATCCCTACAGACAATTCTGCTTCTACCCCAAGGTCAATTGGCGTTTGCAAAAAATCTACAATTTCCCCAAACAACTTGGTAAAGTAGGTAGGTTTGAGCCTAATTTTCATTGCTTCTAGACTTTGGCTCACCTGGCCTGCGATCGCCAACAAAATATCAGTCACATCCACATCTGCCATTTCTAAGACATGGGTAGACTCAAAGTAAACTACATGAAATTGCTGCACTTCCAACTCAGCTTTGAGCCGCAACAACTCCGTTGATTTTCCACAACCGAGATGTCCTGTAAATAGTTGACAGGTTGGGACATCTGGCGATATTCTAGCGATCGTGCGCTGCAAAGCCTCGATAATTTTGCCACCCCGCACCGCAGCAAAATCGATATAGTACCTGCGATCGCTGGCATTTCCTATAATTAGAGGTCTGCTCGGATTGCAAGCCTGATAAAATCTTTCTAAATCTAGGAGCATAACTAATCGAATTCACTCAGGAATAGGGATGACAAAATCTACTGATTAAATATATTAGTTTTAGGGAATTGAACCCTTAATTGTAAGTACATCTCACCTAAACTACTAACTAAACTAGCAGTATTCAGGATAATTGTTCATATATAAGTTATATGTAGCACATCGCAATGCTGATATTTGATTTTAAGTAAGCAGAAATACTAGTATAAGTACAAATAGCAAAAAACCCTTATCTTAAATAAGGTACTCTTATGAATATTAAAAATATCCAACACAAAAAAAGGTACTGTGAAGTACGATTTTCTAGTATTTTTGAATATAGAGTTTTGTTACAGCAATTTTGAGCTTAATCTCGTTGCTAAATCATGATTTTGTTGATGAAAACCATGATTTTAGTAACAACAGCTATTGCATTCAGAGTAACGACCTCTGAAAAACGGGAAGTAATCTACAAACCCATTGAGTATAAAATAACGCAATCGTGCAGCTTATCGGGCAAAATATGCTTCAGCACAGCTCCAATTTTGGCATCTTGTCCAATAAGATAGCGTGTCTTGGGTTTTTTTGCAGTGAGTGCATGGACAACAGCCTGAGCGACAAGATCCGCAGAAATTCCCCTAGATGCGATAATCTGCATTTTCTCACGGACAATATTCATCGCCTGACCGTAGAGATTTTGTGCTGTTTGGGATAGATCGTGCTGTGCTATTTCAGATTGACTTAACGACTTTTCCCAGATTGGGGTAGCGATGGAACCAGGTTCAATAATTGAAACCGAGATTCCCCAAGGGCGTAACTCCATCCGCATTACATCATTGAGTGCAACGAGCGCAAATTTGGAAGCATTGTAAGCGCCCAAGAACGGCGTCGGGCTTCTACCAGAAATGGAACCCATATTGACAATTCGACCCCGACTCTGGCGTAATAGACCAAGAAATGCTTGTGTCACTGCTAATTGTCCGGTGACATTAACCTGCATCTGGTGTTGAAATTCTGCGATCGCTAATAATTCTAACGGCCCTGGAACAGCAATTCCGGCATTATTCACTAAACCTAAAATCCCAGCACCACCGACTGCATTTGTTACCCGATCAACAGCAGCTGCGATCGATTCGGCGTCAGTAACATCTAAAAAAATCGGAATCAGCCTTTGTGACCCTTTCTGTTTAAGTGTTTGAGCATCACTATCTTGACGCACCCCAGCAAAAACAGAGAAGCCCAACTGGTCTAAACGCAAAGCACACGCCTGACCAATTCCTGTTGATGCTCCTGTAACCACTACTGCGCGTTGATTTCCTGCAACCATTTACTCTCTCCTTATTATGATGAAATTACTGAAATTACGAATTACATTAGCGAAGCGGTAGCAAGTCTTCTCCCTTCGCGCAGCGTTAGCGAGTCATCGAGCGTCATTACGAATTACGCATTAGTATCAATCTCTGCAAGTACCAGCACGAAGACAATCTTCGGTTTGGTCATCTCTAGCCGATATTTGCCACGGGAATTTGTCTAACTGAGAATTTGTGCTGTAAACAACTAGAGTAGTTATTACGGGAAGTTGGTTTTCGACAATTGACATGTCACTACTACAAGTATTGCCTAGTTGAGCATTGTATAAATACACAGGCAATGCCATCAGTCCAATGCAAATTGTCCGATTCATAACACCTCAGCTAAAAATTTCCGATTACGCTATGTATGTATAGATACCACCTTGATGAATCGGATTTCCAAACTGAGTATTGTTATGATGTTGTGTCAATTTACTCAGTGCTACTAGCCGCAGAGACGTAATTTCTAAATTATCGGTTCCACTCTTTTTTTAGGTTAAACATTGCCTACAAGATGGCTTACTACTAATTTATGCAGATGCAACCCGAAAAAACAGGACAAAAAACCCACAGCACTGAAAAACATATCTTTCTAGCTGCATTCCCCAGATAAAATAATAAAGAGTGCTGAGTCACCGAAATGGTCGATGACCGACAAAAAAAGATACAAGCCCCTAAATTTATTTATGGGATTGTTAATTTTGAATTTTGAATTTTGAATTCGGAGCGAAGCGACGTGACGCCCTCACAAGACGTAGATACTGTAAACGTTCCCAACATCGACCCAGAAGAATATGGCAACTCAGACAATGATCCTCTAGATGAGTTGCCAGATGAAGTTGAAATGTCCCTTTTCGACCACCTAGAAGAGTTGCGGCAGCGCATTTTCTATTCCCTGATTGCGGTAGCCGTGGGCATTATTGGCTGTTTCTTTGCCGTTAAGCCGATTGTCCAGCTACTTGAGGTTCCTGCACATGGAGTAAAATTTCTCCAACTTGCACCCGGAGAGTATTTCTTTGTCTCCCTCAAAGTCGCAGCCTACACTGGTTTTGTACTGACTAGTCCTTTCATTCTTTACCAAATTATCCAGTTTGTGCTTCCAGGACTGACTCGCCGCGAACGCCGTTTATTGGGGCCTGTGGTTTTGGGTTCGAGTGTGCTGTTTGGTGCTGGGTTAGTATTTGCCTATTTACTCCTTATCCCCGCAGCGTTGAATTTTTTCATCAGCTACGGAGCAGATGTAGTTGAACAACTTTGGTCAATTGATAAATATTTTGAATTTGTGCTGCTACTGTTATTCAGCACTGGTTTAGCATTTCAAATTCCGATCATCCAACTGTTGCTCGGTAATTTGAATATTGTCTCATCTGAACGGATGGTTTCTGGTTGGCGTTACGTGATTATGGGAGCAGTGGTTTTAGGAGCCGTGCTTACACCTTCTACTGACCCCTTAACTCAAAGTCTCTTGGCGGGAGCAGTTTTAGGGCTTTATTTCGGTGGTGTTGGACTGGTTAAACTTACAGGGAAATAATTATATTCTCAAAAATTTCAACTTATACTAATTCGCTATGAAGATGCATTTAATTATTAAAGGAACCGCCTTGGGGTTCACCAGTCGCCTACTTAGTGAAACCCGCCTACAGCGTCGGTTCACTAAGTAGACCAAGGGAGAAGGAGTAATTATTAAGTGCAAGCTCACAGAAAATTGGTATAACCACTATTTCCAACTTTTCGGTAACACAATACAGGTTGATTGCTTGCTCGTTAAGGTTTTGCTCGGATGTTATGGCGTGTAGAGACGTTCCAAGACAACATCTCTACACGCGTTATCCATAGGCCAACACAGTTCAGTTAAACCAATTGTTTTTTCTCTCTCTGCGTCCTCTGCGCCTCTGTGGTTCGTTCAAAAATAAAAATTTTAGCCTCAAGCCAAGCGTATTGATCCATAGGGAAATTATCTTATCCAAACCGTATTGCCATCCCTTTTGTTTCTTATATTTATTTTTAGCGGGAGAATTGTGAAAATTTACGGAATATTCGCAATCAGTCCATTCGGAATAGCTTTGATAAGACTATCAAAAATATTAATTACATCAGCAATGGAGTCTAAAAATTGCTGAAAATTTTGGATGTTTCTGGCTGCCGCGTTGAGTTTATCGGTAGCTCCAACAATTTTTGACATAGGATTATTTACATTTGTATCTAGCAAAAAATCCAATTGTAAAGACATAATTTTTACACTTAATTCGCTTTCTCTAATTTGTAGTTTTTCCCACTTATCTTGAGCATCTTGAAATTGCCTACTCAATATTTTATTATTTTTTAGGGCATCCAATGCTTGGCTACGAGTTACATCGATTGAATCTGATAGCCTTTTTCTGCAATCTTCGAGATCCTTAAAGTTAAGCTTCTTGTTAGAAACTGTTTTACCAGTCATAAAATTATTCCTCTATTTGTTTGTACTTTTTTTAGATTTTTCATCAAACTTAGCAAGCAACGGACTTACTTGGCTGATATACTCTTTTGTAACTTTCCTTACTTGCGCTAATTCAGATGGGTTGATTTTCTGATTTAGAAAAGCTGAAGGTTGAGCGTTTATACTTCCCGTTTCTTTAGCAAAGTATTTTTCGCATTCGGATTTTTGCTGTGACGATAGTTGTTCTTTATTATTATTAAAAATGAGCTTAAGCTTAGTGTGAAATTCGGCAGTTTTTTGGATAGTTGTCACATAAGCTGCTCCATCCTTCTTCTTACTAACAACCTTATCGATTTCTGTGCGTTCTTTCTGCTCAAGTTCCATCTGTTGGTCTTGCAAAGATGCGAAAGCTTCAGGCTCTCCAGAATTGTTATAAGAGCTATTTACTACATTATTTAATCGTCCACCGTAAAAAGCGTAATGTTCGGATATCTTATCAATTTCACTGTTAAGAAGATAATTCACATAGTTTTCATCAAAGAAGCTTGCCAAACCATTAGCGTATGGTTGAATATACTCGTCAGTACAAATAACCGCAGCTTTCAAGTTGCTTCTTTGGAAGTCACGCAGGCTCAAGTTAGTCAGAAAATTAGCGATCTTTAATCCGGCATTGATCGTATTATCGTCAATCTTAGCTGTGCCAGTACTAGTTTTAACCTCTAAGTTCTTCAGTGCATTAGCGATCGCTGTATATTTTTCATTAAACGCAGCTGTATCTTGGGCTGCAAGCTCACCTACAGACCTGACGTAACCCACGAGAACACTACCAGCTCTATTAGCCCGTTCAGAGTTTGGTCGATAGAGCTGATCGCAAACCTTTAATTGCTCCTGCATGTTTTCCCTATTTGCAAACCAAGAGGCTCTACGGACGCAAGAATCATAAATATCGGCAGACACTTTATCGTTGGCAGCCTCCAACTTAGCCGCCTGAAGTCCAAAATTTTCAGCCATCTTAAGATCGTTATTATTTCCGCAACTCCCCAGCATTATAGTGACGGGAATTATAGCAAAAGCAATTTTGAACTTTGAAAAACTTTTATTGATCATTGATCATTGTTTAACTAAACTTAACTTAACGGCTAAATTAACCCTCTTCTATCACTCTTACGAGAAAATAATCTAAAATCATTACGGCATAAAGCTTTTATCAAAAATATTTATTTCAGGTATTTTCTTAGAAAAAAATGCTTAAATTAGCGCTTTATTTAGAGTTTAAACCTTAGAGTTTATTTTTTTCGAGAGTAATTAAATAATATTAACTTGAAGGGAAGATTGAGAATTACCTTAATGAAAAGGTTGAGAATTAGTATTGCATGTAGCTATATTTACAAGATAAATTTGCAACACAACTTAACGTGATTGCGACTTATACACTGTATAAATTAACAATTCAAAAATAATTATTTTATGTATCAATGTAAATAGTTCATTTCGGTTTTTATCAATCATTCTTTGACGGTAAATAACGCACGTTGTAAGGGTAATTTATGAACATAGGTGTCAACTTAAGCCCAAGCGAATGAAATAGAGCCTCCAGCACACCTGCTGTAGGATGCCCGTTCACGTAGTGTCACCTTTTGGAGAAGGGCTGTAGGGCGAGCGAATGCGGCTACACAAACGAAGTCCGCCAATCCTTGGGCAAAAAGTTTTATAGCACGTTATGGTTTTTTTAGATAAAAAATATTGTAATTAATCAGAAATTTATTCAGGTTGATGCAAGAGTAGGTCATAATATCCATTCCGAAGAACGTTCACCCAAATCTAGAGGAATGCTAACAGCTTTGCCGAGTCGGGGGCGATCGCGGGTTTGGGTAATAAATATTTGTACTTGTGTTGACCCACCCAAGGCATGAAGATAATTAGCAATGGTGTCAAGATGCTCTTGGTACTCCGTCTCGCTCAAGGGAAAAGAAGCTTGCTCCAAGTATTTCCACATTACTTGCAAAAATATCTTTCCCTGCGCCCGTCGAAGCTGCACATCATAAGAATACCCCCACTTATCAAGCAACATCTGACGTAATTCCTGTCCTGTCATAGCTTTTCTCAATCAGATTTTACATTTAGTTATGATGTTAAGTTCCGTGACTCCAGTATGATAAGGATATAAAGAAATGTAATGCTAACAGAAAAGATGCTTTTTATATCTTGGAATAAAGAAGTATGGCATCGTTGTGAGCGCTAGCATTTCGACTTAGACAAGAGTTCCTCAAGTACAGTACTTTTGTCAAAATGCTTAACAAAATACACAAAGAGCGCGTAGATTATGGCTCAATTTTCTGAATCAGCAGACGTGCCCGATATGGGGCGTCGTCAGTTCATGAATCTGCTCACTTTTGGGACTGTCACTGGAGTGGCTCTGGGTGCATTGTATCCCGTTGTCAACTACTTTATTCCACCCGCAACAGGTGGTGCTGGTGGCGGTACAACAGCAAAAGACGAGCTAGGTAACGATGTTAGCGTCGCTAAATTTCTAGAAAACCGGAATGCAGGCGATCGCAACCTAGTCCAAGGGCTAAAGGGAGATCCTACCTATATTGTGGTAGACAGCAAAGAAGCGATCAAAGATTATGGCATTAACGCCATCTGCACCCACTTAGGTTGTGTAGTCCCCTGGAACGTTGCAGAGAACAAGTTTAAGTGTCCTTGTCATGGTTCCCAGTATGACGAAACTGGTAAAGTTGTTCGGGGCCCAGCACCGTTGTCTTTACCTTTGGCCCATACCAATGTAAAAGACGACAAAATCGTTTTGACCCCTTGGACTGAAACCGACTTCCGCACCGGTGATCCAGCTTGGTGGGCTTAATCAGTGCTGAGTGCTGAGTGCTAAGTAAGGGATGAGGGAGATGAGGGAGAAATAACCCATGCCCAATGCCCAATGCCCAATGCCCAATGCCCAATGCCCAATGACCAATGACTAATTCAATCGTTGCCCTTATTAGAGATGAGAAATGTTTTCTTAAGAGCGAGGTTAACTCGCAGCGCTAGAGCGATCGTAAAAACATTGCTCATAGCGATCGCTACTGTGACATTTTACTTCACCAGCGATCTAGCCCTTCCCCAATCAGCTGCCGCCTATCCCTTTTGGGCACAGCAAACCTATCCCGAAACCCCCCGCGAACCAACCGGGCGGATTGTTTGTGCCAACTGTCACCTAGCAGCCAAGCCGGCAGAAGTGGAAGTTCCCCAATCGGTGCTACCTGACACTGTATTCAAAGCTGTGGTGAAAATTCCTTATGATCTTAGCGCCCAGCAAGTTGGTGCCGATGGTTCTAAGGTTGGCTTGAATGTCGGTGCTGTACTGATGCTACCTGAAGGCTTTAAGATTGCCCCCGAAGACCGTCTTTCCGAGGAACTTAAAGAAGAAATTGGCGACACTCCCTTCCAATCCTACAGCGAAGACAAAGAAAACGTCGTCATCGTCGGCCCCTTACCAGGTGAACAATATCAGGAAATCGTTTTCCCAGTTCTTTCTCCTAACCCCGCAACCGACAAAAACATCCACTTCGGTAAATATTCAGTTCATTTAGGTGCTAACCGAGGACGCGGACAAGTTTATCCTACTGGCGAAAAGAGCAACAACACTGTTTACAATGCTTCCGCTACTGGCACAATTACTAAGATTGCCAAAGAGGAAGATGGAGACGGTAACGTTAAATATCTAGTCAACATCCAACCTGAATCTGGTGATGTTGTCGTTGATACGATTCCTTTAGGGCCAGAACTGATTGTTGCCGAAGGGCAAGCAGTTAAGACTGGTGAAGCTTTGACCAGCAACCCGAATGTCGGTGGATTCGGTCAACAAGATGCAGAAATCGTATTGCAAGACGCCTCTAGAGTCCAATGGATGATTGCATTCATCGCTCTTGTAATGTTAGCCCAAGTTATGCTTGTGCTGAAGAAGAAGCAGGTTGAGAAAGTTCAAGCTGCTGAAATGAATTTCTAAATTCTTTCCTAAATCATTCTTTGTAGGACAGGCATGTTGCCTGTCTTTTTTATATCTTATGGTTCTAAATCTGTATATAAAACTCAGAACATAATAAGCTAATCGGCATTCAAGTTGGATAATCAGGGCGGGCAAGAAGCCCCCCAACAAAGCTATGCTTTATCTCCCCTTCCCAGTCTTTGAATGAAATTGCTAAATAATCTCCTCTACGGAAAATACTACTCTAAAACCACAAACCCTCAGTCCACCGTCTGACTCATTCCAGCTACGGCTAGCGCTGCGACACAGTTCTGCGTTGAAACTCCAAGAACCACCGCGTAGCACTCGACGATTAATATCACCGCCAACTTCCCAAGCTGTTCCATCTGAGGGTGCGTCGCTGTAATTGTTGTGCCACGAATCAGCGCACCATTCCCAAACTAGCCCGTGCATATCGTACAATCCAAAGGCGTTGGCGACTTCAAAACTACCGACGTTTGTTGTTTCTTTACGGAATTTGCTTTTTGGTTCGATAGTGCAACTGACTAACTCAGAGGTAATAGTTTCGCCAAAGTGAAACGATGTTGTAGTTCCAGCCCGACAAGCATATTCCCATTCAGCTTCACTCGGTAAACGATAGTCGCGTCCAGTTTTTTCTGATAGTCTGAGACAGAATTCTACAGCCTCATACCAAGATACATTTTCCACTGGTCTATCTAGACCTTTGAATTTAGATGGATGGGGATTTAAAGCTTGTTTGACCTTGGGTAAAGCTGCTACTACTCTCCACTGTGCTTGAGTCACAGGGAATTTCCCCATAAAAAATGGTTCAACAGTAACTTTATGTCGAGGACGTTCGTCAGCATCTCCTTCAAACTCTGGTGAACCCATCATATAAGTACCGCCAGGAATTGATACCATTTCTAATGTGACAGATTTACCCAATTCTTCGGCAAAGAAGTTTGCATTACAACTCACGCGGTTTACTTCTCTACCACCTGTGTCTACTGTCACTACATCAAATTCAAAGTTTTCTAAAAGGGGTAATGGTACTATTACTTTTTGTGGTGGCGGCGATAAAATGGGTTGAGGCATCGAAACAATTTTTAGGGCAACAGGTTCAATGTTCAATGTTGCAAATTTCAAATCGTTGAGAACTTCTGCCGCTGTTTGATACCTTTCACTTGGTAAATGTTTTAATAATTTATCTAAAATTTTGCCTAAGTCGTCGCTGATAGTAATACGTTTTTCTTGTAACCGTTCGCGCCACAACCACTTAGCGTTCATGGCATCATAAATAGGGTCATTAATCTGTCCAGAAGCGTCCTGCAACGGCAAACATTGAGTTAAAAGACGCACACAAGTTACACCCAAAGCATACAAATCACTGCCGTGACAAGCAAATCCAGCCATTTGTTCGGTTGGGGCATAACCAAGGGTATAAATTACTGTCGCTTGTCTTCCTATGCTGGTTTGTGTTACCTGTTTAGCACCGCCAAAGTCAATTAATACGGGTTTTTGATCGCTTGCACGGCGGATAATATTTTCTGGTTTGATATCCCGATGAATGACATTATGAGTATGAATGAATTGCAGTACTGGCAATAAATCAGCTAAAAGTTCCCAAATTTGTACTTCACCATAAGTTTGTTGCTGAACTTCTTGTAAGAGAGTCTTTCCTTGAATAAATTCTTGTACGAGATACAAGCTAGCACCTTGTTCAAAGTAAGCAAGTAATCTGGGAATTTGAGTATGATTTTCTCCCAGATCATACAACCGAAAAGCCTCTTCTTTAAAAAATTCTGCTGCTTTGGTACGTTGTCCTGTTCCTTGAAATTGTGGAAAAAATTGCTTGATGACGCAAGGCGCGTTTAGTCTGTCTACATCTTCTGTAGCATAAGTTCTGCTAAATCCACCTTCACCTAAAAGTCTCAATACGCGGTAACGGTTTCTTAGAAGTTTGCCAAAGTTGCTTTGTCCGCAACTCACGCAAAATCTATTGCTATCAGAGTTGAATGGATTTGAGCAATTGGGATTTTGGCAGATTTGCATAATGAGGGGGAAATAGCATCTTCTCCAAAGTTAGCCCCAATATTATCTAATTGAAAACAGTTATGTAGAGAAGCGAACACGGAAGTTTATTCATGTGCTTAAAATTGCTATAATTTTATCATTATTAAAGAGGCTTACAAAATATCAAATAACTCAAAGGTATTGTGCTTAAAACTATTAAAAAGAATTAGATCAGAGCATTTAAACCCTGAATAAAACTGATATCAGTATCTTAGGCTTGCTTAATGCATTCTACATTTTAATATAGCGGTTGTTCGCTATCTAAAAAAGTTCGTAAAGAACCAATTAGAAAATTCAAAGCTTAAGAGAGTTATATAAGGGGATTTAAATCCTCAGTGAACCTGTAAGTATTTCTAGATACAGGAGTATAAAACCCTTTATTTTATGATAATCATAATTTTTATTGCCAATCTGACTCTCAATGCCTTTTGAAATAAGCACTCTTGATCTTTGCTGTGAATTGGAAAAAGGGTAAAGGTTTAAAATTATTGGCATTGCTGAATTCAGGTATTAAATTGATTTTGCGTGATTTCAAAACCTTTGTAAAGATGTTGCAATGCAACGTCTCTAAACCAATATTCATACATCTAATCAGCAACGCCAAATTACCTTTACCCTTTAAGCTAACTGTGGAGGAGCAAAGAAGACAAGGAAGAAAATAATACTTCCTGACTCTTAACTATAGATATCAAATAACTTAGTTGAGCTTACGTTGGAAAGTAAATGTTCCAGACTGTCCAGGTTGAAGTGGCCCTGGAATTGTGTCTAGATAGGTGGTAATATCAACGCCAATTGCATCTGTTACTCCTAATCCCAAATTTAGATAAGTTACAATTCCGGCAGGATCAATAGCAGTATTAAACACATGGCTGGTATCTACTTTTCCATTGTTATCATTGTCTTTTGCCCAGTTATTATTAGTGGAATTACCATTTTCAGTAATAATGATTCCAATTGCATTCAGAGTGGCATTATTTGAGCCGATGGGAACTGATGAAATATTGGTGTAAGTAATGCGATACTCAATAATATTGCCTACACCAGGCTTTTTCGCTGTTGTACTAAAAGTGCTATCATTTGTAGCAACAGCAGGGCCACTTCCTTGTAAAAGTCGAGATTCTTTTACAAGTTTCAAGAAACCTGTGTAAACTTGGTCAATTGTATTATTGTAAGATTCTCCAGAGTTAAACGCTCCATCATTATTGCTATCTACAAAAGCTCGAATTGTCACAGGAAAAGGTTTACCCGTATCTGTTGATAGAGGCGTTCCTGCTGGTAAATCTACAGTTACGATGTAATCAACTGGCAAATTATTGAGGGTTGGTAGGGAAATTCCTAAGCCAGAAGTCAAGGTGAACACAGTGCCATTGTATGTGTAAGTGGCAATACTGACTCCAGAGGTTAAGGTAACAGTTGTACCTGATGGTAGGTCACTCGCATTGGTTGGGGTAACTGGTACTAGTAAGACACTACTCAACAGAGTTGGATTGGGGTTTAGTATAGTATTCAAGAAGCTCACCGGAGCAGGATCAATGGTAGATCCTGGTGGCAGATAGAGGGGAACGATCGCTGATTGGTTTGAAAAATCATTATTATTATCAGTTGCTCCCACAGCGTTAGGAAACAGGTGCGGCCCATTCAAAATCGAGGTTTGGGCAGTTATCGTAAAGGTGTTAACTTCACCTCCAGGCCCTTGACCTGTGTTGTTATTACTAGTATCTGCCCCTTGAAGAGTAACATTTGCTATCCCACTGTTGGGAATATTTGAACCAATAGTAACAGTACCATCATCATTAAAGTTGCTAGGGCTTTGGTCGCCTGACTCATCATAAACTAGCTGATTGAATGCATCACCTTGAGTTTGACCAAAGCTTTGAGCAATACTATAAATTGTGGCAGTGGAAGTTAGAACTCCATTTGTCACTACTTGAAAGGATAATCCATTCACTGTTGTACCTGCGATGAGAGTGCCAGAGTTAACAAAGCCAATACGAGTTACCAACGTTAAATCAGCGGGGGGAATAGTAGTCCAAAGAGCATTGTTCGCCGTCAATAATAGTGTAGGTGTCACAGTGTAAACAACACTCCAACCTGTAGGAGGAGTAACTACGCTTGCTAAATGAGTATTTAGGGGAATAGCATCAGATACCAAAATTTTGGCACCAGGTACCCCATCTACATTAATACTCGTACCTACCAAATTTGCGGGAGTTAATCCTGTACTACCTGTGGGACTTGTGGAATCAATTTTTAGACTCAAATCGTAGGTCAACTTATCATCACTCAGATTGTTGGGTGTACCGGAATCTGAATACCCAGAACGAACTTTTAAGACTTTAGCAAAAGCCTGTGGAGTTGCAAAGATAGTAGTTGTTTGTATAGCACTAGCTTCTCTTTCTCCATTCAGGGGTATCCCTGCTGTTTCTCCTGGTGTTCCATCTGGATTATCAACGGTGCGGACTTCTGTAGCGTTTGAGCCATCAGGACTATCAGGTTGGTTCTGGGTAGCATTACTGTTATCGTTAGGGCTTGTATCACCTAATAATACAGTGATAACAGAACCCGCCGTTGCTAAAAGATTAACTGTGACAGGAACACGTACTTTGATAAATCCACTAACAGGAATCGAACTAGTGGTAAGACCAGCGTTGGGAATAGTAGTTTCAAATGTGCCGTTACCATCTAAATCTGCGGTGATTGCGCCAGCTGTTGCTGACCCTGTAATAGTAGCTTTACCCGGAATGAAGAAACGGGTAGGATCATTGCCCACATTAGTAATCAAAAAATCGTAGTACAGCAAATCGTTAGAAACAACACTACCACCTGTTGTATCTGTCATACCTTGAGAAGTTACCGTAATTCCTGCTATCTCTGCTACAGAAACTGTTACAGTATTAGAAGTAGCTTTATTAAGAACATTTACACCCAAATTATTTACGTAATTATAGTCAGCAGTTGCAGTGTTGTTGATAGTAGTACCAGCCGTTGTACCATCTGCCAGAGAAGGCATTACTACTGTAAATGACCCTCCTAAAGAAATTGCTGCTACTACTAAAAAACGGTAGTGATGAAAATTATGAGCAAAAAAATTGCGTAATGGTTTCATTATTTATGAACTGATTTTCAGTAATTGAATTTTTGTATGTAACATCTTGCATCAGTTGTTTTAAAATATTTTTGTAGGTAAACGCTGCTTTATATTTGCTTAACATATGATTTTGGAGCTGTAAGCAATGCTTACTCTACGAATATTGAGAATGGTGCAAGATATGTTTTCCTAGTACCTTTATCTACGAAACACTGTGCGACACTTAACTTTTAATAAATGTTACTCATAGACCCGCTAACAGAATTCTTAATTGCTGTTAATTAGGGGTTTGAGACATTTCATAAAAGTGGCTTTTTTTAGTGAACTGTAGTAGTTATAGGAATAAAAACGACGCAAAAATTACGGCTAAATCAAACCACAAATGTATGAACTTGTTTTTTATTATTGTGTAATAAATCGCAACAAAATTTCCATAATATTTTATGGACTGTTTATTTAGTACAGATAATTAATCCACAAATTACAAAAATAAGTGGATGAAAACAAATTAAACATTAGACTTGTACTTTCAAAGTCCTATTACTGATAACTTTGATTTCAAGTAAATTGATCTGTTTTTTATAAAAAACCAACGTTGCTAGGCTGATTTGGTACTGAACTTTACATACTCTATTGTGTTTGTAGAGCTTAATACTTTACCACCGTAAACTTACTTAATTTAAAATATTGCTGGATGTTAAGCAATTTTTATAAATACTTAATTCTTGACTCTTAACTCTCACTAGAGTTCGGTTAAGACAAAAACTAGATAAACTGAGGGTTATTACTGAAGTGTACTGAGGTTAAATCAGGGACGGTACTCCTAGCCTTCTGCGATGCCATTTCATGCCATTAAAGAGACGAAATCGTTAAGATTGATTTGACTCTTATTTGAAATTTTTATTCTCTCCAGAAATGCGAATTAATTCAGCTACAAGAGCAGCGATCGCAGATACTGTAATCAACATCACACTCAATGCGTTAATATCAGGCTTGACTCCTGATCTAATCCGGCTAAAAATTTCCATTGGTAGGGTGTTATAACCGCTACCAGCAGTAAAACTGGCAATGAGAAAGTCATCTAAGCTGAGAACAAAGGCCAAGAGACAACCAGCTACAATACCAGGCATTAACTGAGGTAATAATACTTTGATGAAAGCTTGCATTGGTGTAGCGCCTAAATCTAGTGCTGCTTCTTCTAAGTGAGGATCTAAATTGCTCAGTCGTGAGGCAACCACAAGCCCGACGTAAGCCAGACAAAACACGATATGGGCTGCAACTATCGTCCACAAACTCAAAGGTATGGCAAAAGCTGCTAGACATACTAGGGTTGCTACTGCGATCGCAATATCGGGAATAATCAATGGTAGGTAAGCAACACCCTGATACAATTTTTTACCAGGAAATTCGTAACGCGCCAACCCAACCGCCATCAAGGTTCCTAGTACTGCTGATATTGCCACGGCACAACCACCAACTATTAAACTATTTTGCAAAGCTGATAAGATGCGATCGTCACTGAATAACTTGCCATACCAATCGAGAGTGAATCCTTGCCAACCTGCACTATAGGGTGACTGATTGAAGCTATAAAAGCTAAGTACCAGTATGGGCAGGTACATGAACACAAACATCAGCAGTGAGAAAACCGCCTGCCATGAGACACGCGGTTTTTTGAGAGATGTAGAGATATTCACGTTTATATATGATTTTTATTGATAGAAATATAAAATATCATATTTTGTGTAATAAGTCAATACTTTGACTAATCAATAATTTGCGCGCTGCTGGCGTTTTTTACTCACGTCGAACTCACGTTAATTCAGCCACATTGTGCAAACAGAGAATCGTCCCAATAATCTCCTCCGGGCAACCAAAGTCTTGCTTCAGCACTTCCTGGAGCTACGCTTTTATTCCCTACATAAGATTCGAGATAAAATTCCTGCCTTTCTGTTTCGGACAAACCAATATTGAGAAGTAATTCAGCAAAGCGCGTTGCTCCCGATGGTGTTCCGAAGCCACGTATAACAGAACGAGTTTTCCAGTCTTCCTCGGTTATACAACAGTCGTCTTCATTTGTTAACAATAGTTCTGGCAGATCCCAATCAGAGACTTGCAAGTTATGAAGAGGATGAAGACGGTGTTGAACTTCAGGCCAATATTTAAAAGCAAAAGGTTTTGCATAAAATCCTCCTGTAAGTGTGTCAATGTCAAGATTCTGGGACTCCACAATAATCTTCTTTATATCGCTCTCTTTGTGAGTGAGTAGGAGTTCAACCTTACTTACATTTGAAGAAAATATACATCCTAGAATCAAAAAACTTAACTGGCGATAGGTTTCTTTATGGGCAAAAAATAAAAGTTGATCAATGTGGTACCAAGAGCCATACTGATGCACGCCTTTTTTGACTACTAATCTACCAGTAGAGATAAGTTGCTGTGGACAAGGTAAAGAGTTCTCCGTGACAATGAACGGTTCACTATCTGACGTGGTAGGCAAGCTAGAAGCTAGCTTGCCAAAAAATTTATGTAGTTTGTCCATTCACCATACTTCCTAACTTATCGAACAGAATTCTGTTCGATAAAAATTGCGACTCTGATTTTAAATACTCTATTTTCCGAAAAACGACCCTTTGGGCGGCTACAGGTTATCCTTTAGAGTAGGGAAAGCCGCCCAAAGAGTGTCTACGCACTTTATTCTTGAATTAACATTTTAAAATTAGATGAGTAACAGGCAGGAATAGAGGTTTTTCGCCCATTATCACCATTAAAACGCAGTTTTTGACCATTCTATAAACTTCCTATTTATCCAAAAATCTCTATTTAAAATTACACTAAATCAAACAAAAATTAATAATTTAGAGTATAGTTACCTCTTTAGTAGAGGGTAATTTCCGTACAAAGATAGACGAAGGATATAGAAATAAGGGCATAAGATTTTGAGAGAAGTGTTAAGAAGCTTGGTATCTAAAATTACTTTAGGATGCAAAGTGAATTAATTACAAGCACTAGAACAACAGAAAGAAAAAACTTTTAATTCAAGTTTTATTTGTTAGGAGGTTTGTGATGCGAATAGCTCAAGTAGCCCCACTGTGGGAGAGAGTTCCACCTCCAGCTTATGGTGGTACAGAGTTAGTAGTGGGGTTACTTACTGATGAATTAGTCCGACGAGGACACGAAGTAACTTTATTTGCATCAGGAGATTCTATCAGTCTGGCAAAACTAGTGTCAGTTCATCCCCGTGCCCTAAGACACGATAGCAATATTAAAGATTACAGCGTTTACGAAATGCTGAATCTAGCTTCGGTCTATGAACGGGCAGAAGAGTTTGATATTATTCACTCCCATATTGGGTGTGGGGCGCTGTCCTACGCGAATCTTGTCACAACCCCTACAGTTCACACGTTGCACGGTACTTTTACCTCTGACAACGAAAAGATGTTTAGTTTTGGTAAAAAACAACCCTACGTTAATATTTCCGATTCACAACGAGAACCAAGGTTAGGGTTGAACTATATAGCAACGGTCTATAACGGAATTGATGTCAGCAGTTATAATTTTCACGCCCAACCAGAAGATCCGCCCTACTTAGCCTTTTTGGGCCGCATGTCTCCTGAGAAGGGAGGGCACTTAGCAATAGAAATTGCAAAACAAGCTGGTTGGCGTTTGAAAATGGCAGGTAAGATTGATGCCGTTGATGTGGAATACTTTGAGAAGGAAATTAAACCGCACATTGACGGGAAGCAAATTGAATATTTGGGTGAAGCTAACCATGCTCAAAAAAATGCCCTTATGGGAGGTGCAGTCGCAACTCTATTCCCCATCACTTGGCGAGAACCCTTTGGATTGGTGATGGTGGAATCAATGGCTTCGGGTACGCCAGTGATTGGAATGAAATTGGGTTCTACTGAAGAGGTAATTTCTCACGGTAAGACGGGTTTCCTCTGCAATAATATTCAAGAATGCATCAATGCCATTGATCGGGTAATAGAGTTAGACCGCTACGCCTGTCGCCAGTATGTCGAAGACTGTTTCAGCGTTGAGCAAATGACTGATGGCTATGAGGCGGTTTATCAACAAATATTAGCAAAACGATTCTCTCAGAATGGACGTTTCCGCAGTTTGATTAGTTTAGCTAGCGATCGCACTTAAATATCGCATGTTTTTAACTAAGTAGGGAGGCACAGTTGTGCGACCCTACCAAATTACGCGATTGCTCCATTTTTCTACAGTTCTAGCACTCAATCCTGGAACTCTTTCTAAGTCTTGTAAAGATATAAATTTTTGCTGTTGACGGCTAATAATTATCCGTTGTGCTAACTTCTTACCTACACCAGGCAGAGTTGCTAATTCTTCTATACTTGCAGTGTTAATATTTATTTGTTTAACTGCTTGTAGTTCACTTGATGAAGAACTTTTTATCTGTGAACACCGTGTTTGTTCTACTTTAATCTTTGTTTGAATTGCTGGTGGTAAGCCGGGTTTAATTTTAGTATAAAGACGCGCAAATTCTCGCACATAATGGGCTGCAACTATGGGACTTTGAATCACTACAAGCGTCTCATCGTTACCATTATTGGCAGCATCTGACCAATTATGAGAACCTGTAATTACTGTTTGACTATCAATAACACCAAATTTATGATGTAATAAATCACCTTTGGGTAACACAGGTACACCTACGGTAGTAATTGGATTTGACCAAGGATGGTTGTCAATTTCATATTTACATTTGTTACTAAGAGTAACCCCCATCATATCCAATGCCTCACTATAAGGACGATAAATAAATTGTGGTTCAATTAAAGCGCGAATTTGCACACTTTGTTGATGGCGTTTTTCTAAAATATTCGCAAGCCGCTGATCGGAAAATACAAATAACGCCATATCAACAGATTTTGTTGCTGAATCTAAAGTTTTACCAATTAAACCATTACTACTGTTATTCCAGGGTTGAGTTGGGGAAGTAGGCGAAAATTGCACAGTAATTTGGGTGTTACCTAAAGTTATTTCTTTGGGTAAACGCATCGGTTTTTTCAAACCAAATTGACTATCTGGCTTACCTCCTGGGCCATCTCCCCACATAATATTAAACTCTTCTGTAAATAAAGATGCTAATTCTGGGCTGTCAATCTGCAATAAATTATTGGCATTGCCTAAACTGCTAGAATTTGTGAAATCACCAGAAGTATCACTTAAAGTAAAATTGGCTGAAGTAATAATTACAATGCGATTATCCACAATCACAAATTTGTGGTGCATCAAGCTGCTACCTGCTGAACCATCTGCTTGATCGTCTATCCAGGGAATTTTGGCATTTTGCAAAATTATCAAAGCATCTCTTTGATTTATTTCTGCTGAACTGAGTTGATTATCTTGGTTAATATCGATAAATTTGCGAAATTCGTTGTAATGTTCCTGTTCTCTTTTATCTAACTTACCTACTTCAGTAGATGTTAAGCTGCTCCAAGGTCGGCTATAGGTATTTTCTAAAATTATCCGGACTTTTACTCCAGCTTTTTGTCTATCAACCAGTGCTTGGGCAACTTGGGGTAAACGTAATTCTTGCACCGCCACATCTACTGTAGATTTAGCTTGTGTAATAGCATTGACAATCTGTTTTTCTAAATCATCCCCAAGGCGAGTTTGCTGACGATAAGATTCCTTGTATTCTGAAGACTCAGAATGGTTAAAGTAAACTTGAACTAAAGGATCTTGTGGTAAAGGTGCGGGACGCTGATTGAAAGACTGGACTCGTTGACAAGCAGCAAGGGGAAATATCAGTAAAAAGATATATAAAAAATATCTTCGTCTAGAGATAAGTTGCACTGTAATCTGTTAAAAGTGGATTGGGAGTGGACATATTTATCATTCCCAAAATTTTGTGTTCTGAATTAAGTAGAAAAATAACTTTCCAAGTAAAGGAAAAAATTCACTGCTAGATGCATTACAGAGATTTTTTTAGGATTTGTCCACAAAAACTGTATATGCTAACAAGATCAGCAGCCTAGCAATACGGTTCGGTTAAGATCCCCCCGCCTGCGGCGACCCCTTTTTAAGGGGCTAAAAGAGGGTTATAAGCCCCGTGTGTTTTCACCATTATTCAGTTATATGCAAATTTATCTAGATTACAGCGCCACTACTCCGACTCGAAAAGAAGCGATCGCAGTTATGCAAACAGTCCTTACTCAACAGTGGGGCAATCCTTCCAGCTTACATGAGTGGGGGCAACGGGCGGCAACGGTTGTAGAAGAAGCCAGAGTCCAAGTGGCTGGATTAATTAACGCTGTCGATCCAGCATCAATAATCTTTACATCTGGTGGTACCGAAGCAAATAATCTAGCGATTATGGGTGTGGCTCGGTTATATGCTGTTCCTCAACATATTATTATCTCCAGCGTGGAGCATTCGGCAATTTCTGAGACAGTAAAGTTGTTAGAAATGTGGGGTTGGGAAGTTACGCGCCTATCTGTAGATGTTAAGGGCAGAGTCAACCCCTTAGATTTAAAGGCAGCATTGCGACATAACACAGTTTTAGTTTCTATAATTTACGGACAAAGTGAAGTTGGAACTGTGCAACCGATCGCAGAATTGGGTAAGATTGTGCGATGCCTGCGGCGGGCGGAGCCATCGCATGGGGCTTTGTTCCATACAGATGCGGTGCAAGCTGCGGGACGCTTACCTATAGATGTGCAACAACTACCCGTAGACTTAGTTAGCCTTTCAAGTCATAAAATATATGGGCCGCAAGGTGTAGGGGCGCTATACGTGCGTCCTGGTGTGGAATTGATGCCCTTACTGGGTGGGGGTGGGCAAGAAATGGGACTACGTTCTGGTACGCAAGCAGTACCAATAATTGCGGGGTTTGGTGTAGCAGCAGAATTAGCAGCCGAAGAATTGGCTACAGAAACACCACGGTTAATTGAGTTACGCGATCGCGCTTTTGCCCAATTAGCTGAAATTCCGGGTTTAATTGCTACAGGGGATAGCTGCGATCGTTTACCTCACCATATCAGTATGTGCTTAGAATATGCCGATGGGGAAAAACTTAGCGGTAAAACCTTGGTACGACAGCTAAACCTTGCTGGCATCGGCATCAGTGCTGGTGCTGCCTGTCACAGTGGTAAACTTAGCCCTAGTCCGATATTGTTAGCGATGGGTTATTCCGAAAAAGCTGCCTTGGGTGGAATTCGCATCACATTGGGGCGTGATACAACGGAAGCTGATATAGATTGGACAGTGATGGTATTGAAGCAAGTTTTGCAAAGACTGACAAGCGAATCATTAAAGCTACAGCTTCTTCAAATTCGAGTAAAGTAATAAGATGAATTCGCTAGGTGTTCCGATGATTGAGGAGAACGAGCTTCTGAAGGATATAGGTACTATTAAGAATTACCTCACTTCATCAAACCGCACACCACTGTTCTTACAGGCTGACAGTTATGCCTTACTAAAGTTATTTCCTGCTGATTGTATCGATTGTATAATCACATCTCCCCCCTATTGGGGACAAAGAGCTTACATTAATGGAGGAATTGGTCTTGAAGACAAGTGGGAAGACTATATCAATAATTTGCTTGGAATTTTCTGTGAAGTAAAGCGAATTCTTAAACCCAGTGGCTCTTTTTGGCTAAATCTCGGAGATACGTATCAGCGTAAATCTCTGATTGGTATACCCTGGCGAGTTGCACTAGCAATGAGCGATAAACAAGGTTGGATTCTTCGCAACAGCGTCATTTGGAATAAAGTCAAAGGCGCACCTGATAATGCAAAAGATAAACTCCGAAATGTGTATGAACCTGTTTTCCATTTTGTAAAGACAGACCTGATATTAATACTTTATTGTTAAGATTCCCATATCAATAGCAACAGACAACATCAATCCTGAACCCGTCCTTAGATAAACTTCAACGAAGAGGCAGGGGGCAAGAGGAGGTGCATTAGTGTCAACTTAACGTAAAAGTCATGTCCCGCAAGGAACTGAAGTTCCTTGGCTTTTAGCTAAAGAACTTTAGTTCGAGGCGGGTGAGGGAGCGAACAGTTAACCCATTTCTAGGCTTTTGTTGACACCAATGGGGGGTGAACCCATAAAGAACTGCCGTGTATAGCTTTGGCTCTTTGGGGTTCTCCGGGTTTAATAAGTAATCGAGCAGAATTATATCAGAGGCGATGTCTACGAGACGCTGCGCGAACGAAGGCTCACTAACGCAACTCTTGGAGACGTACTCGCGTTCGCTATCGGCGTCGTAAAACCCCAACGCCCATTGAGCCTTTATATCCTGGAGTTGATCGTCATCGTCTGCCTACTCAATAAGAGCTAATACTGGAACAATGGGAGTAATGCTAAACCCACATAACAAACCATGAGTAAACTTCCTAATAGTCTTGAAGATGCGATCGCTCAATCTCGTGTAGCCGTCCAAGCTGCCCTTGCAGATGGCTGTACTCGCATACAAGTTGAGTTCCTATTCCCAGAACTCAAGTTTATGCCGGTAGCGGAACAATTTCTGCCACTGTTTACAGAATATGATTCTCGTTTGAAGATTTTCTTTGCTGACGCTGGGGCTGCGGCTTTAGCCCGACGCGATTGGGGTGATGCACCATTTCAAATTTTGGATATTGGTACGGGGAGGGCTGCTTCCTTGCAGACAAAAATTCAGCCAGAGGATGAAATTTTCTTGTTCATCGCCCCCACTTCCGTAGAAGTACCGCAGTTGGAAAAGCTATGTGAAGTAATAGGCGATCGCCCTTTAGTCTTGTTAAATCCCCGCTTAGAAGATGCTGGAACTGTGGGTATTGGTTATACAGCTAGAAAAATCCGCGATCGTTTTATCAGTACCATTGAATCTGCCTATTACCTCCGCCCTATAGACGATGAAACTGCCCTATATCGCTGCTACCCAGGACAGTGGGAAGTTTGGCTGGAAACCGACGGCGAATATCAAAGAATTGCCGAGTTACCCAAAAGGCCATCGGGTGATGAGTTGGATCTGATTCTCTTGAAGGGACAACCGCAAACAACAACAGACGCGACACCTGCGAAAAAGCCCAGTGTATTTAAGAGTTTGCAACGGTTTTTAAAAGCATTAAGTAGTTAGGAAACAATAGAGGTAGCAGAGGTAGATTTTATTATCTGCTGCCTCCTCTTATGCAAAAGCTACAAGAAGAGAAAGGAGAAGGAGAAACAATTAAAAATTATTCCCCCTACTCCGTACTCCCCACTCCCTTTTTAATTCGCTTGCAACGGCGCATTTAAGACTTTTTCAATGCGATCGCGCGTTTCTAATAAGTGCGCTTTGGTATATTCATCATCTGAATTAACCCCCTTGAGTTTCTCATCTAGTTGTTTGAGTTTATACCATGCCAGAGTCCGGGCATCTTCTGGGACATACTCTTTTCGCAACACCATACGAGTCAAAATATCCAGGTATTGCCGTTGCAAGCCTCGCCGCAAACTGGCAATCTTCATTGGTTGACCTTTTGGTTTGATTACTTCTGTCCAGATATCTGATTGCAAAGTGTCAAATAGTTCTGGCAAACTCAGTGCATTTCCTGGCTTCGTTTTTAGTTCAATATCCTTAAGACGAGAGAGGCGATCGCCTGAGAGTAAATCCCGTAACACAGAACCTTGCATGAACAGCACCAAGTCATGAATTGGAATATCCAAACGACCAACTTGTGGAGAACTACCCCAATGTCGCCAACGGGAAGGTGCTAATTTATTCAGTAGTTCTGGTGAAAAGCTGAGGGCATCTTCTGCAAATACATACTTTTGCAATGTTTCTAAAGCCTGTCGTTGTTCTTCAACTGGTACTGGTTCAAATGGTAATCGGTGTTGGCTTCCAGAGGGTATTTCGCTGGGATGGATGCGATAGAAAGACTGTCCCCCAATGTATTTTGTTGTGTAATAGATTTGCTGAAAATAGTTACCCAATACTGTGCTAAAACGTTCGCTCACATCGCTGTAACTATCACCAGCTATTGGGTAACGCTTATCAAGACGTTCCCACATCACCCGCGAATTATTCAATTGCCACTGAGAATAAAGCAGGACATTGGCACTGTTATCCCAAGCATCAGAAGTTGGGTCAAGGTCATACATATCTTCATCTGTGGAATAACTCAACTCTGGCTTATAGGATTGTGCAGCAATTTCTGACAAAATTGGCTTTTCTGCGATCGGAGTTGATGTTTGAATTGGGATGTAGCCATACTTAATTGCCCAGTCATCATAAGGCCCCACCATACTAGGAAAATAATCTCCCTGCTTTGTCCCTTGAGGAGCAATATTTGGCGGAATATAATCCATCACCGAAGTTGTCAAACCTTTAGTTTTGGTAATTTCGGTATTATTCATCTCGTCGGGTGGTAGCAGTGTACTACCACGGAAGTTATGGCGTAAACCAAGAGTATGTCCAACTTCGTGAGCGATAATCAAACGTAAATATTGATTGATATATTCTTTCACCTGGTCTGGAGTGGCCATAGTATCTGGAAGCAGTGACATTGCTAGCGAACCAAAGGCAAACTGGTTGGCAGCTTCCATCCCGTAGCATAAATCGTACTCGCCTGCCATTTTCGATAAACGGCTTAATACGCCTTGTTGTATTTGCGTCTGCTGGGGCACATTATTGTTTTTTGCATCTAAACCATTGGCGCAAAGTAGACGATTTTGCATCAAAGCTGATAGAGTAGTGCGATTCTCAGTTTGGCTAGGTTGGACGATTTTGCGATACTCACTCTTAAGTTCCCGCACAAAGCTAGCATCTACGAGAATATCCGCATCCAATATTTCCCCAGTCAGTGGGTTAACACGAGATGGCCCCATTGCAAAATAACCATCGACTGTGTTGATCCAGCGAATCGTGTTGTAGCGAATATCTGCTGGATCCCATGTAGCATCATCCGGCATTTGGCGGACTTCAATTGCATCCTTGAATCCAGCTTTGAGAAAGGCTTTGTTCCACATTAAAACACCTTCTTTGATAGCATCGCGGTACTCTAAGGGCACAGCGTTATCAATCCAAAAGACAATTGGTTTTTTGGGTGGAGAAATTGCTGCTTTCGGGTCTTGTTTTTCCAAATCCCAGCGATTGATATAGCGGACAAAAGAATCGCCGCGATCGTCTTTGGATAAATCTTGGTAGGCGGTGATGAAATAACCGATGCGATCGTCAGCAAGGCGCGGACGATAATCTTTATTAGGTAGTTGTGAGAGACTATAGTGGACGCGCAAGGTATAACCACGGTTATCAGCTAACGATGCAAAGCTTGCCACTTCACTGTCATGGTCACTGCTACCGGAGAAATTTAAAACTGACTCAATTTCTAAGTTTTGGGGAAAAGCTTTGGCAGTACCAAAATAAGATTGGTCTGTAGTTGCTGGGACTCCTAAACTTGCAGATAATCCACCTAAATCTGTCAGTAGCAAATCTCCCAAGTCGATGAGAAGAGTTTTACGTTGTGGATGAATGCTTTTAATCGAAATGCTGTAGAGAACAGAATCACTAAAAGACCGGGTTAGCGATCGCACCTGGGGATCTCCCTCACGAGTGCGAAAATTAACATTGCGGATCACAAAGTTTAATTTATCATCTACCCGTTGGAAATAAAACAAAAAATCTTGCAGAGGCATACCACTGTAAATACCCCGTTCGCCAATACCCGATTCCAGGGTTGCTGTAGCTAGGTAATTTTTATTGAGTTGCTCTGGTTTAATTTCTAAATAAATTTTATTCTTTTCTTTATTGCGATATAAAGTAAACAATCCCCCTGACTTTTGGGTATCTTTGATGACTTCATCAAATGGCTCTAAATCATCCTTTGTTGGTGTTTTGCTAGGTTTAGGCTTTTCTGCGGGTTTTGCAACTTGCAAGAATGGTTGCTGCCCTACTTTTTTAAGGTCTTTTACCACCCAAATAAACGGTTGAGGCTGTGCGTGTTTATTTTGATTAACTACCCAAACTTGCCCTGACGGTAGCCTCTTTTCCTGAGTAATGTTGATATTATTTAGTGATAATGCTGAGGTTTTTGTTGAAGGAGTCTCTATCGTTAACTGACTATTAGATTTCTTTCCATTTCTGGCTGTAACTAAGGCTTCTACAACCCGCACAGCTTTATGGTTCCCTGACAATGTATCAATGTTAACAGACGGTGACTTAGCACTAGCCGTTGCTATTCCTAAAAACAAACCATGTAACAAAATCATATAAAAAGTTACTCTGTTCTTCATCCCCTGTATCCCGATAGTTATTTCGTAGTTAATTTTTAGCTTTTGCAAAGCTATGTTGCCTGCTTTTTGGCGATTCTCTAAGATGCTTTAGATTAAGCTGTTAAGTTAGACTTCAATTTTAGTTGCCATTTTTACGCAATGTTCATGCTGTTGTACAGTAGGATTTTTCCTAACAATTGCAACTCTCACAAACAGTAAGTATTATTTTTACATCAGACTAGTAAATATTATGGGAAAAAAGCATAGCAAATTAGCCAAAGGCAGAAAACTACTTGATTTTTGAAAGAATTTTTCTGATGACACTTTATTTCATCAGGAGAAGAAGCTTGAAGTTACTACGTGTTACTGAGAAGCCGCCCTCCAAGAACACCACAAAATTGGTGTAACCCATCGGAGAAATCGCCAACCCATGAGATTTTTCGTGTAGTATTTATTGATACTATTAATTTTTGATAATAGCAAGGAAACTAGCATAGAGAAATTTTTAATTCAGAATTATCAAAACAGTAATTTAAATGTAACAACGGACACAGAAATGTCAACATATTTATCTCAAGTTTGGCAACTGCTGAGAAATTATGTGAGGGATATAAGGTTAGAAGAGATGCCAAAGACCACATCTGTAAAAACCGAAGCAGTTTTACCTCTAAGAAAAAGTATTAAAGAACCTTATAAAAGCGTTAAATTTGCTCAAGATAATTTACAGGAAGATTTATGGTTTCAAAGACTCCAAGAAAGCTTGGAAAAATGGACAATACCAAAGAGCGGTTTGACTTATAAGCTAGGCGATGGGATATCAGGCACACTACCTTCTGGATTCTGCTTTAGAGTGTGCGATCGCCAGATACATGAAGAGATTTATGATTTACTGGGCAATGGAGCTTTAAAATCAGAAATAGTCCACCAACTAATGGAATGGGTTGTTACTGGTCAAAAAATTCGCCCAGAACTGCTTTTTTGGCGGCTAGAAGATTTTTATCATCGCTGGTGTCAGGGAGAATTTATCGATGGGACACCAGATGATAACCTACCTCAAAAAACAATGTTAAAGCTAGTGGCGCAAAATATTGCGATCGGGCTGAGACAGGTTGACATCTATACAGGGCTAAACGTACTAATTTTACTCTTAGAGTTACACCGCTACGCTCAAGAGCGAGATGAACTCAAACAAAAAATTACCTTCTATGCATCTGCTCAACCAGACACAGACAATTTTTTCACATCCCAACTGCTACGGATCATCAACTATAGCGATGCCTTGGAAATCGGCAATTTTAGCAGTATAGTCGGGCAATTTCTCAGAGGTGGCAACTTTAAAGGTGCTTACCTGGGCGATGCCAACCTGACTGGGGCAGACTTTAGGGGTGCTGACCTCAGCCTTGCTTATCTTGGCGATGCCAACTTAACTGGCGTAAACTTCAGTGGTGCAAACCTAAGCGGTGCAAACCTCGGCGATGCCAACCTGAGTGGTGCAAACCTAAGCGGTGCAAACCTAAGCGGTGCTGACCTCAGCAGCACTAACCTGAGTGGTGCAAACCTTAGTTGTGCCAACCTTAGCCGGGCCGACCTCAACCGCGCCGACCTTAGCAGCACCAACCTCAACCGCGCCGACCTCAGCCGCGCCGACCTCAACCGCGCCGACCTCAGCAGCACTAACTTTAGCCATGCCGACTTAAGTAACGCTATCCTTTTCGGTGCGAATCTGAGTGAAGCCAACCTCCGCAGTACCAACCTTAACCACGCTGACCTCTGTCGTGCCGACCTCAGTGGTGCTGATTTGAGTCACGCCATCCTTAACGGTACTAACCTTAGTGACACAATTCTTTTCAGTACCAACCTTAGTGATGCCATCCTCATTGCTGCTGACCTCAGCTATGCCAAACTTAACGGTGCCAAGCTTAACGACGCCAGACTCAACGGTGCAATGTTCTTAGGAGCAGACCTCAGTGGTGTAGACCTGAGTCGGGTAATCCTCAACGAAGCCGACCTCAGTGGGGTGATTCTTAGCGAAGCCGACCTCAGTGGTGCTGACCTCACCGACGCTATCCTGTTCGGTACAGACTTCAGCTATGCCAACCTCAACAGTGCTAATCTCAGTGGCAGTAACCTCAGTGGTGCTATCCTCAATGGTGCGGATCTTAGCCACAGTAATCTAAGTTACGCTATTCTCGGTGGGGCTGACCTCAGCGATGCCAATATGGAAAAAATGACCTGGGGTAAAAAGCAGCAGTGGGAAGGCGTGCGGGGATTAGAAACAGCAGTTAATGTGCCGGAGGCATTGAAGGAAGAACTGGGATTGAATTGAGGGGAGAAGAAAAGTAAAAGCCAAGCTTTGAATACCAACTTCTGAGTTCCGAACATCAACTTATGAACACAAGTTTCCGAGTTCTAATCTCAAAAGATGGGGATCTCAGCTTGAGTAATGACCAATACTACATCAAAATCAGTTCTGAGTATGCTAACTGTACATCAGAAGCCTATTTCCGCTTGCTAGAGTGTGAGTAGTTCACGTAAAATATAGTGCCATTGTTGCAGCAGTTCTCATGACCTCATCTGCGTCGTTTGACACATTAGAGTCTTTACAGGCGGATATCGCTGAATTAGTCGCTCGCTTACCGACATTAAAAAATCGGCAATTTATTCAGCAAGCACTTGCTACTATTGTTCGTCTAGCTGATACCGAAATTGAACGTCTCGATTGGAAAATCTTGTCGGCTGCCTTAGCAGATATGGAGCGCGGTTTTCAGCTTTTCTATGATTACCGACACGTTCGCAAAGTCACTATCTTCGGTTCTGCTCGTCTAGCGCCAGATACACCAGAGTACGAAATGGCCGTTGAGTTTGGTCGTGCTGTTTCTCAATTAGGATTTATGGTGATGACCGGCGGTGGCGGTGGAATCATGCAGGCAGGTCATGAAGGGGCTGGGCGAGAAAATTCTTTTGGATTAAATATTCAGTTACCCTTTGAACAGGAAGCGAACCCTTTTATAGAAGGTGATCCTAAGCTAGTTCACTTCAAATATTTCTTTACCCGCAAGCTGTTTCTCCTTAAAGAAAGTGATGCTGTAGCCTTGTTTCCGGGAGGCTTTGGCACTCAAGATGAAGCTTTTGAATGCATGACATTAAGCCAGACTGGCAAATTTGGCCCTGTACCTCTAGTTTTAATCGATCGCCCTGGTGGTGATTACTGGCGGTCTTGGAGCGAATATGTTGATAAGCAACTAGTGCAAAATGGTCTTGTCAGTCCTGAAGACCCCAGTCTTTACACGGTGACAGATAACGTGGATGTGGCTTGTGATGCCATTACGCGTTTTTACCAGGTTTATCATTCTTCTCGATATGTAGGTGGGAAGTTAGTCATCCGTCTGAAGACAGATATATCAGATACTCAGGTAGAGCAACTCAATGCTAATTTCAGCGACATTATTATTCAAGGACGGATTGAAAAAAGTCAGGCATTACCTCAAGAAGCACAAGATGAAACTGTTGAACTACCCCGACTCATTTTGTACTTTAATCAACGCGACTTGGGGCGCTTGTATCAGATGATTGCCACAATTAACCGGATGGGTACTCCTTCACCAGAGGATGCAGCGCATCCAGAAAGAAAGTAGGTATTAACTAATTAGTAATTAGTAATTATATTTGCGGACTTATTTGTGCTGCGTTAACGTAATTTTCGGATTTTAGTCCCGTACTAAATTCTAAAATCGCTGGTCTATAATTAGTCGGGGTATGAATCCTTAACTAATTCAATTACGGGCGTTGCTGAATTCAGGTATGAAAATGATTTTGCGTGATTTCAAAACTTTTGTAGAAACGTTGCATTGCAACCTCTCTACACCCAAATTCATACATTTAATCAGCAATACCCAATTACGAATTACGTTATCGAGTATTCCATAGCGACGCAGGAGCGTCGCGTCATTACGAATTACTAATTAATTTTGATGAGATGCGATCGCTTCATACCTGTCCATAAGTTTTCTTATAACTAATTCATATCATTGCCTTAGCTAGAGATTTTTTATTCCATGCGACTATCTTCATAAGGAATGGGCATTTTGGCATTGTTAAAGGAGCCGCGAAAACAATACGATTCACCCCACTTACAGATGAGAGAAACAGTAGTTATTATGACTCAATACTGATTCTTGCAAAAAAGCTTGTATATTAGCACAGTAAACACTATGTCACATCTTAACAGAGGAATAAAATATGCTGGAATTATTGGGTTCAGGTTTGGTGTCGCTCTGGCTAGAGATGGCCGGGGTACAAATCAAACCTTTAGATGCCTTAGACGCTTTGACTTGGCAAAGTAGCCCTGGCTTAGTTCTTGCCCCCGATCCTAATCCAACTGGGGCTACTACGGTGCAGGAATATCTGAAACAGCTAATAACATCGAAACTGATAGCGCAAAATCTGGCCCAGAGTCAGGGAATTTGGATGCAGTCGGGGCCGATGCTGATGGCAAATCACCAAGGTACAACACCTCTGCCAGCTGCCTCTTTAACCAAAATTGCTACTTCATTAGTTGCTTTGAAAACCTGGGGGCCAGACTACCAATTTGATACCTTAATCAGTGCCACTGGGCCAGTAGTAAATGGGGTTTTACAAGGCGATTTGGTGATTACTGGTGGCGGCGATCCGATGTTTGTTTGGGAAGAAGCGATCGCTCTTGGTAATACTCTCAATAAAATGGGCATCAAGCAGGTAAAAGGAAATTTGATTATTAATGGCAGGTTTGCCATGAATTTCCAACGTCAGCCGATGTTAGCAGGTCTGATGCTCAAGCAAACACTAAATCGTGCGACTTGGGGCCGCCCCGCTATTTATACATACTCAATCATGCCCAAGGGAACGCCCAAGCCTCAAGTTGTGATTGCTGGTGCGGTGAAGGTTGAAGCGCAACCAAACCCTGGACAGATTTTGTTACTGCGCCATCGCTCATTGCCTTTGAAGCAACTGCTCAAGGAAATGAATATTTACAGTAACAACGATATGGCAGAAATGCTGGCAGACTCAGTGGGAGGAGCGGCTGTAGTGCAGTCAACTGCTGCTAACCTTGCTAGAGTACCACAAGTGGAAATTCAGTTAATCAATGGTTCTGGATTGGGGCCGGAAAATCGCATTTCCCCCAGGGCTGTTTGTGCCATGCTAATGGCTATTCAAGTTGAGGCATCCGTCCATCAACTGAATCTCGCTGACTTGTTTCCTATGTCTGGATTTGATCATCGGGGGACAGTACACTCCAGACACATTCCCCTTGCTACTGTGATCAAAACTGGTACTCTCCGGGATGTGAGCGCCTTAGCGGGAGTGATGCCCACACGCGATCGCGGTTTGGTTTGGTTTGCTATTATCAATCGGGGGACAAATGTCTGGGGTTTTCGGACTGGACAAGATCAACTGTTGCAAAGTGTTGTAAAACAATTACAACTACCTCTAACCGTTCCTGTTGCCCTTACTCCTCATTCAGCCATCAACTCTTTACCTCAGCTAGGCGCAGATAGTCGCAATGAAATTTTATTCAAAAGTTAGTTCATCTATCACTTTACCGTTAAAACAGAGAGTAAGCCTGTCTTATTCGCAATCCAAAAGTTTTATTGATGGGTAAAAACCGAACTTGTAAAGGGTAAATGTCCATAATAGCTTTTGGGTTAAATCTTCTATTAAGTTGAGTACAGGTAATTCGCAAAATGCCCTAACTCCATTATTGGGGAGAGCAGGCGAAACCTGAAGTAAAAGCCAACGTCAATTTGTAAAAATAACTGTAAATAGATTTGTCACGACTAAGCAACAATTAAGCTTATAAATCAGGTTGTGATTATGCGATTTCTCAAATTACCCAGGTCTTTACGACAATTCAGTACTCATGTTTTAGCGATCGCGCTAGGAGTTCTGCTAACGGTTAGCACATTGCAAGTGTTGCCCTCCCAAGCCGAACCAGCACCCCCATTAACTGTTGATACTTCACAACTGATTGCCCAACGGCAATCACCAGCCACTGGTGCGATCGGTAGTAGTAGCTTTGTCACAGCAGCAGTGAATCGTGTTGGTTCAGCAGTTGTTCGGATTGATACTGAGCGGACAATTACTCGTCGGGTTGATCCATTTATGGAAGACCCTTTTTTCCGTCGGTTTTTTGGTGATGGTTTCTCCCAACAGGTTCCTTCTGAGCAGTTACGCGGTTTAGGTTCAGGTTTCATTATTGACAAGAGCGGGTTAGTTATGACTAATGCTCATGTGGTCGATAAGGCTGATAAAGTAACAGTCCGACTCAAAGATGGTCGCACCTTTGAAGGGAAAGTTCAAGGTATTGATGAAGTCACAGATTTGGCAGTAGTCAAGATTAACGCTGGTAGCGATTTACCAGTCGCACCCTTGGGTTCTTCTAGTAATGTCCAAGTAGGAGACTGGGCGATCGCAGTTGGTAATCCTTTAGGATTTGACAACACCGTTACTTTGGGAATTGTCAGTACCCTGAAACGTTCCAGCGCCCAAGTCGGCATTAGTGACAAACGCTTGGATTTCATTCAGACAGACGCTGCTATTAACCCTGGTAACTCTGGCGGGCCATTATTAAATGGCCAAGGTGAAGTGATTGGCATTAACACAGCCATTCGCCCTGATGCGATGGGTATTGGGTTTGCCATTCCTATTGATAAAGCTAAAGCGATCGCAGGACAATTGCAACGTGATGGCAAAGTTGCTCACCCCTATTTGGGCGTGCAAATGCTAACTTTGACACCCGATCTTGCCAAGCAAAATAATACCGATCCCAACTCTCCTATTCAGATACCAGAAATTAACGGTGTTTTTGTCATGCGAGTTGTCCCCAATTCTCCAGCCGCATCTGCGGGTATCCGGCGTGGGGATGTAATTCTGCAAGTTGATGGTAAAGCTATTACCAGTGCTGAACAATTGCAGAACTTTGTGGAAGATACTCGTCTTGGTCAAGTATTACAGGTGAAAGTGCAACGGGGTAATCAGACACAGCAGCTTTCAATACGCACAGCTGAGTTGCAAAATGCTTCTTAGCACACATCTGTTATTGGTGTCAACTTAAGCATATTAGACAGTCAGAAAAGCTTTCTCTCGTTCCCAGCCAGAGGCTGGGAATGCCCCCTATGAGGCTCCGCCTCGTTTACGTTTTACTAGCGGCAGCAGCCCAATGAGGTAAATTTCCCGATTATACCTTCTTTTCCACCCAAATATGTAATTTAAAAAATTTATTATCGCTGAACTCTTTTCAAGAGTCTGTTTATGTTTCTATGTCTCCATACCTTTGATGAACCTCATTCAGAGTACTTAAACAGCTTGAGCTTAAGCCCAGATGGAATTCTTCTGGTAGGGGACTTCCAAATAAAAAAATACTCAACTACTTTTTGTGGGGTGGGCATCTTGCCCGCCCATATACAAAGGCGGGCAAGATGCCCACCCCACAAGATTGGGTAATTTATTTGTTGGAAGTCCCTAGGCTGTTTTCACAATATTGTCAAGGTTTGGGATTTAACGACTGGGAATAGCAACCATTCATTTGAACTGCATGGAGATCGGTATGGTCACTTTAATACTTTGGTAAATCCAGACTGGAAAACCATCATCAGTGATGATCGGTATGGCAATCTCCGAACCTATGACTTTTGGACAGGAGAGGAAATATTCTCTTTTCAAGGAGATTCCAGTGCTTTAGCATTTACTCCTGATGGAAAAGTATTATTTTCAGCCACCTGCAAAACTCCTTATAGTACGAATGCCAGGATTGAGATTAATGTTATTGAATCCTCAACGGGACAATTACTCCGCACCTTGCTATTTGCAAATGCATATCTTCCAATTCGCTGTTTACTAGCCAGCCCAGATGGTAGTATTTTGGTCGCTCAAGCATTGGATCTCCTAACTCAAGTTTGGGATTGGCAAAATGGGCAAGTTCTCAGCACATTTAATGCCCTACCTTCGAGTTCTTCCCTCGATTCCCCCAGTTCTGTTTGTAGGCATTGGCTTGATACAGTTGCAACTCGCCCAAATGGTCAAATCATTGCTGGTGTGGCACAAAGGGACAAACCTAGTGAAGAAACGACCGTTGCCATTTGGGATATACAAACCACGGAAGTCCTTTATACACTTGGCATCGGCATCCGCCGCTATTTCTGCACCACGATTTTTGCGGTGGCGGTTTTGGAGAATATCGATCGGTACTTCTTGCTGCTCAGGGGAAAGTTGCAAAGCGTCTTTCAGCACTTGATCGAGAGTACTCACGATCGAATTAGACTATCAACTGCTCTTAGAAACTCGATCGTGTCTAAATCACTTACCAACAGCTAATACTAGACCTTCATGGGCTAGTATTCCTTGAGGAAAGGCAGATTTAACATCCACTTGAACCTGATCAAGAAAATCATCATGATCATCTGGGTGATGATGAGAAATGACTAGCCGTTTAACGCCAGCATTCAGAGCCGCATTCACCGCAGCTTGCCAAAGCAAATCAGCAGAGTCATGGTTGTGAGATGTAGGCGGAGTATAAGTGGCATTGGCAATCAGCAAGTCAACGCCTTGAATGAACTGTGAGATCCGCTCTCGCTCCACTTGCTCGGCATTCTGGTGCAAATCTGTGACGTAGGCAACGCTATACTCTTGCCAAGTAACTCGGTAGCCAACTGACCTCTGAGTTTGATTAATTAATGCAGTTGTAATGGTGACATCATCTAGCTTCACCTCAATGTCGGGAGTGAGATTGGAAAACTGCAATTCCGACTGCATTACCTGTAAAGGGTAAGGAAAGTGTGGCTGGAGCATCTGATCGTACAGACATTGTTTTATTGAGGCTCCATTTGATGCAGCTGTGCCGTAAATATGAAAGCAATTTTCCCCAATAAATGCTGGAGCAAAAAAGGGAAACCCTTGAATTCTATTTGATTGGCAGTTGGTAAAAAATAAATGGGCTTCTAGTGGCTGTTGCACTTCTTGCCAAGTTTTACCCAGTATGCGTAAGCCAGTACCGCCATCAAAAATCAAGCGTTTCCCGGCTACATGCATTTCTACACAAGCGGTATTACCACCATAACGACTAGTATTGCTACTTGGAGTGGGAATCAAACCTCTTACACCCCAGAATTGCACGATAAATTCACCTGCGGGGCTACTCGGCAGGGTAGATGCCTTTTCAGGTACGTAGCTCTGGGAATCCGACAACTCAAAATTTGACATTTTCCTTGAAATTAGACCTTACTGAGCAGATCATCGTAGTGCCGCACTTCTAACAGCCTGTTTTTTTCGTCCACAATCACTACCTTAGGAGAGTAACTTTTTAACTCTTCTGGAGTAAACTGCCCGTAAGTCATTATAATCAAGCGATCGCCAATAATGCCTAGACGTGCCGCACCCCCATTTAGCTCAATTATTCCTGAATGGGCTGGAGCCGGGATTGCATAAGTAATAAAGCGCTGACCGTTGGCATTATTAACTACTTGCACCTGCTCATAGGGTAAGATGCCAGCTTTTTCCAAAAGCATTTCATCAATGCTGATACTACCCACATAGTTGATATTTGCTCCCGTGAGGGTGCAGTTATGAATTTTTGCCAAAAGGAGAGTGCGCTGCATTTGGGTTTGGGTTAGTGACAGATTTTACAATCCGTAACAAGTGAAAGTTATTAAAGTGAGGATTTAGAAGTGAGGAGTTAGAAGTCAGAAGTGAGAAATAAAAATTCATAACTCTTAACTCTTAATTCCTAACTCCTAACTCTTAACTCCTAACTTCTTTATTATCCTCTATAAGCTTTGACGGATTTTTCTACTAAAGCTGCAACTTTGTCCACATCTTGCCAACCGAGAATTTCAGTCACCTTTTTTTCCAAATTTTTATAACTACGGAAAAATTCGGCAATTTCATCTAAGCGGTGTGGCGCTAGGTCATTCAGGGATTTGACCTGAGTGTAGCGCGGATCTTTGTCAGGAACACAAAGGATTTTTTCATCGCGATCGCCACCGTCAATCATCTCCAAAAAGCCAATGGGTCGTGCGGCAATCACACAGCCTGGAAAGGTTGGCTCATCAATTATGACCATACCATCTAGGGGATCGCCATCATCAGCCAAAGTATTGGGTACAAAGCCGTAGTCATAAGGATATTGTACCGAGGAATAAAGTACTCGGTCTAGAGCAAAAGCTTCTAATTCCTTGTCGTATTCGTATTTATTTTTACTTTTGCCAGTAATTTCAATCAAAACGTTGATTAGACCTGGTTTCGGTTGGGCAGGAATACGAGATAAGTCCACAAAAAACTCCTCTGATAACAATGAATCATGGGGGTACTCAGTCAGTTTCTCTCCCCGTGTAGAATTTTAGGGCAATATGGATCTCTTCCCAACGTATTCATTTCACGAGATTGGACATTGGAAACAGGCAGAGGGGCAAAGAGCAGGTAGCAGGGGAGGCAAGAGGTATATGTTCAGCCTATTCTTCTCTCCCCCTGCAACGCCAGCCTGCCTCAACTAAGAAATTCCTTAACCGAATGGTATTGCCTCATCTCTGCCACTCCTAATTAAAATGGAAAAAGCGTTGTGAAGAAACTTCACAACGCTTTTTCAAGAGGGTATTATTCTCTTCCGTCCTTAATTGCTGTTGGAGGAATTTATTTTTGCCCGTACTCTGTCAAGACAACTGAAATCTGGAGTCACACAATAAAGATTTCAGCTTATTCCTGATGAACTACATCCAAATCTAGAGAGATTGTCTCAAAATCAGTTTTCTCCTTTTTTGTAGCTTTTCTGCTAGTGAAATGCTACTGGAAAGCTTTATCAATCTTGACTTCCTTTGAAATTTTGAACCAGGGGCTGCTGGTTATTTTGAACATCAGTTGAAGAATAGTGGGCGATGACAAATACGGGTAGAATGAGAGTTAACAGAGCGATCGCAGTTCCCACAATGTCTGCCAAACGTTGGGAATATGTGTCGGTATTGGCAGACTGGCTATTTGAATTCATACAAAATTGAAGTTATTCGTAACACTGTATAGGTCTACTCTCTGATTGAGAGTCTTAAATTGCTATGTTAGCTATTTTTAAACTGTAGAATGTGTAGCATCCTACAATCTAAACCAGTTCTCTAACTGTCATAATAGCCTTTTTATACATGGAGTTCTTAATACAAAGTTACAAGTAAACAAATCATGTTTTATTTTGTAATTAATATTTTCAGATGTTTCCCTGTATGGTGTAATGGTTCGCATACGCAAAGCCAACGTTGACAGCATCATAAATTACATTTTTTCGCTGTTTAAAGATTAATTAGCAAAACATATTTGTCTGATACTTCATCATTATAACATCTTAAAATGCCTTTGATAAGGTCATTTTACTGTAATTGCTAATTTGTGATACAGGACACAAAACAGCAATTGCACTGAGAAATATTCAGTGCTTTTGATTGTTATACAGTAGTTATACACAAAAAAATTTGATGCTAGACAAGAAATGGATAGGAATAGTTTTCGTAACCAAGGATAGCTACCGCATAAATACAGATGCATCAACGGGAGCATCCCATTTTTGCAGAAATACTGATTCATGAGTGTAGTATGGGGAGAACACAATACTTACTTAAACCATAGGCATGACCCCCGAAG
>NZ_JBALBZ010000090.1:0-2809 GCF_036919495.1 Nostoc sp. | reverse complement strand
TCGTAGTCAACCGTTTTGAAAGTTCTTGGCATGAATTGAGATGCATTGGTATCTTACTGTGTCACTAAATGCGGTTCTCCGACAACCTGCTAGTAATGAGGATATTGCTTTGATGTACAAGTTTAGTGATCGCGCCAGCCCTGAGTTGTCAGATCGTTGGCGCGATCGCATTGCACAAGGAAGATTATCTTCTAATCTTGGTAATCTCAGCAGTCTTTGGCGACAAATGATAGAAGAACTGTGGACACCTGCTTACCGCCAAGCCTTAACACAGATGTCTGGGGTGGAATTGAAAGACTGTGCAATGGTGATTGGGTTTCGTCGATATAATCTAGGTCACTGTCATCGCCCTCATACTGATGAACCATCAAAAGCTTTGACTCATTTGCTATTTTTCAATGAACAATGGCCTATGGACTGGGGTGGTTGTTTGCGAATTCTCCTTGACGAAAAACCAGAATCTGTCTTCCAAGATATTGCACCACTGAACCAGTTTTCGGCCGTGATTGTGCGCTCAGATAATTCCTGGCACATGGTAACTCCAGTAGCCTCGACTGCACTACAGTGCCGATTGGCTCTCAGGATTGCTTTTTTTCACAATCTCAATGCAGGTGCTTAGTCGATAGTAAAAATCCAATCCCTACACAAAAGGCGATCGCCTCTATTTTCTGGAAACAAGTAGTTAACTAAGAATATAAAAGGCAGTTAGCAGAGTACAGATTATTCTGATTATATGAGTGCAACTATAGCATACCTACTTTGTAAGCATATCTGCAACTTGTGAATAAGTTGCAGATATGCTTACAAACGATTTAGAAATGCGATATTTTTAAACCTACTTTTCGCTTATACAGTAGTAAAGTTATACCACCCGTGACTAACATGGCAGGTATCGAATTTGATTCAGGAATTGGTGTAATTTGACCCGAACCACTGATTGTGTTGCTAAACTGGCCAAAATCATTCACTCGACGACCGGTCGTAACTAAAAAGTATTTCTGTCCTGTAAGGAGTTCTTGGTTGAAAGTAACAGTGCTACCATTAGTAGTAGTATTTGCTATAAGAACATTGGTTAATTGTTCAGTAGGATTGAAACTGTCCTGATATAAAGCTAAGAAAATATCCCATTTTCTATTTGCAGGTGGCGTAGGCTCAGATTCACCACTTATATTATATAAACCTGATTGATCGACCGTAAAATCAAATACACTGTAAGGTACACTCATTCCCAAATTCCCATCTTTTTCACCACTGATAAGAGTGGGAGGATTCCCTGGTGCTACACGCCGCCAAATCGGTTCATTTGTTGTATCTCCCTCATAAGTAAAGATAGCAGCTTTGGAGGGTTGAGCGGTAGAAACAGTAGCTAATGCTAACCCCAAAATAACCATTAATGGGTTTTGAAAAAACTTTTTTTCTAACATAATTTATCTCCTTGGATTTACTAATAGCTTGTTTCAAAAATGTTGAGGACGAGAAACTTATCAAGCAGATTCTCCATTGTGAGTGACACCTGATGTATGGCGATCGCATAGATAGGATTGCTGGCAAATGTCTCGACTTCCTCACTAATAATGCTTGAATAGTCCTTAATCTGAGCATTTAAACTTTATGAATTATTCAACAGTATTTATGGCATATTTTTTTATACGAATTTGTATTTTTGATTGAAGCTATCATACCAACTTGGTTGGAAAAAATCAATTCAACTACGTAATTAAACGCTGACTTTATGAAAACTTTAAGTAAAAAGTTTTTTTATTTCGCACGACTTACACGGATGACAAGACTTCATGAGTAACTACGACTGTGGTGCTTTTACGATGCCTACGGCGAGCATACCCCTGCTCAAAAGCCAACTATGCAGAAGCCGTAAACCTTGTGGCATAGCTATGCTTAGGGTACAGCCTCTGTCTTCGACACGCTATTCGCGTTCGTAGAGAAGCGATCGCAATGTCTACGACGGGCTACGACTAAGCAACATAGCTATTTGATCTCAAAATCCGAGCAACTTCTTGCATAGCGCAGGGATGTGTTTGTTTGCTTTTTGCCTTCTTTCACGATGAAAGAAAGCAAATGTGGAGGCATAATAGTTTATGAATCTTGTCCCTCGACAATTTCTTTTTGGATAAAATTAATTTGTGCAGCTAATTCTTGTCGAGTAGAAGCTTTAAATAGATATCGGAAAACAAACCAGATTAAGTAACCAATTCCAGTCAACTCAAAAACTAGATTTAACTGGGGAATTTCATTGATTACATCTAATACAGCTAGAATTATCTTAACTGCAATAGTCGCTGTAATAATTGTAGCAAAACAAATAATTGGCATTTGGTACTCAGTGGAAAAACTACCTAAGTATTTAGGCAATTTCTCCAAAAATGTAGAGAATTTACCACCAACTTGCTGCCATTGAGGTAAGAGTTGATTATTAGGTATTAGCAATGGTTGAGTATCAATCTTTGAACTTTCAAATCCTGCGTAGTTTACTGCCGTAGGCATCGGTTCAGTTGATGTAATATCAAAAGATTTGGATTGTTCTATTTCGCTCTCCCGATGCAATGGTTTATCAGCAGATAGTAGAAATGGTTGAGTATCAATTTTTGAACTTTCAAGTACTGCGATAGGTTCGGTTGATGTAATATCAAAAGATTTGGATTGTTCTACTTCACTCTCCCCAAGTTTACTATTTTCTTCAGCGATAATAGTTTTCATTTGCTCACCACGGATATCATCCTTAGCCAACTTCATCAGAGGGGAGTAAATGGCATTATACATATCGCGTGCCATATTCACCGCACCTTCAAAA
>NZ_JBALBZ010000089.1:0-20952 GCF_036919495.1 Nostoc sp. | reverse complement strand
TTCGAGTATAAACGCCAACGGCCGTAGCGTCTCTAAATTTGGTGGTTGAGGAGAGAATAATAGTGCAAGATAGCATGTCAGTGGCAGAACCGAATCTATATACACAGCGTAACCAGCCACGACCGATCCGCATAGGCGTGATTGGAGTGGGTAACATGGGACAACATCATGCTCGCGTGCTGAGTTCAATGAAAGATGTTGAACTAGTCGGAGTGGCAGATATTAATGTTGAGCGAGGACTAGAAACTGCCAGCAAGTACAAGGTGCGTTTTTTTGAAGATTACTGTGACCTGCTACCTCTTGTAGATGCAGTTTGTGTAGCTGTTCCCACCCGTCTGCACTATGCTGTGGGCATCAACTGTCTGTTAGCGGGAATTCATGTTTTGATTGAAAAACCGATCGCAGCCAGTATTTCTGAGGCAGAGTCCCTAGTAAATGCCGCAGCTGAGTCTGGGTGTATCCTGCAAGTGGGTCATATTGAGCGTTTTAACCCGGCTTTTAAAGAATTAAGCCAAGTGCTTAAAACTGAAGAATTGCTGGCGCTAGAAGCCCACAGAATGAGTCCTTACTCAGATCGGGCAAACGATGTTTCGGTTGTGCTGGATTTAATGATCCATGACATCGATCTACTTTTGGAATTAGCTGCTTCCCCAGTCACGAAATTGACTGCTAGCGGTACTCGCGCCCTAGACTCTGGTTATTTAGATTACGTAACTGCCACCTTGGGGTTTGCCAATGGTATTGTTGCTACTCTGACCGCCAGTAAAGTTACCCACCGAAAAATTCGTCGGATTGTCGCCCATTGCAAAAATTCATTTACTGAGGCAGATTTTCTCAAGAATGAAATTTTGATTCACCGACAAACTACTGCCAATTCTCTCACCGACCACCGACAAGTACTTTACAGGCAAGATGGTGTAATTGAAAAAGTCTACACCAGCAATATTCAACCCTTAAGTGCAGAATTAGAGCATTTTGTCAACTGTGTACATGGTGGCAATCAACCCTCAGTAGGTGGTGAACAAGCTCTCAAAGCTCTAAGACTGGCAAGTTTGATTGAGCAGATGGCGCTGGAAGATCGAGTTTTGAATCCATTAGACTGGCAATCGGAACCAAGAGTACAATCGTTGACCCCGACAGCCTAGAAGCAGGGATGAGGCGGATGAGAGGGATGAGAGGGATGAGGGGGACAAGGTAAAATTTTCTCCCTGCTCTCTCACAGGCGCAACCTCACAACCTCAGAAGAAAACCCTACAGGATGTTTTTAAATTTGCTATCAAATCTTTAGATCCTTCCTAGTCGTTTTAAAAAACCGACTAAGGGGGATCTAAAAAATTAGAAAATAAAATCTGATGGCTGATTTCGTTAATTTTGTCAGATTCGTAGTGACCGATCTCTCACTCAATTTCAAGCGATAGAGCTACTTACGAATTTTTATAAACCTCGTGATTCATGAAACAGCCCTCTAGTAGTCTGTCTTATGGATTTTGATAGTTTCGTAGTCAGCACTTCAGTGCTTAAAAATCTAGGATTAAAGTCCTTACTACGAAGTTTTTCACCCTTCAGAATTAATGGGACAGAACACTAACTTCCACTTGTTTTACACTGTTTATTCATTGCGATGCCAAGTTTTTGTGCAGCCGAATTACCTTGACTTTAGCAAGCTGAGTAATTAGCTTTTAAAAAAGCTAAAGCGGAATCTTAGTCACAAGAATAGTACCGCAATTTTAGGAATTGACTCAATGCTTGAATGGATAACTAATACTATCAACTATTTTGGCTATTGGGGAATCGCCCTACTAATGTTCTTAGAGAACCTTTTTCCCCCGATTCCTTCAGAATTGATTATGCCACTGGCTGGATTTACAGCAAGTCCATATCAACCAGGGGGGGCAAAGCTGAATATCATTGGTGTGTTTTTCGCAGGACTTTTGGGTTCTGTATTAGGCGCACTTATTTGGTATTATCCAGGTAAGTTTTTGGGCGAAACCCGTTTGAAAGCTTGGGCTGACAAGTATGGCAAATGGCTGGCTATATCCAGTAAAGATATCACCAAAGCCAAAGAGTGGTTTGAGCGACAAGGTAGAAAAGCAGTATTAATTGGTCGCCTTGTACCAGGAATCCGCACCTTGATTTCCGTTCCCGCAGGTATCAGCAATATGCCCTTGCTACCATTCTTGTTTTACACAACATTAGGTAGCGCTGCTTGGGTGGGTTTGTTAACATACTCAGGATACATATTGGGTAGTCAGTATGAACTTGTGGACAAGTACCTTGCTCCTGTATCCAAAATCGTACTTGGAGGTTTCGTTCTAGTATTTGTTTTCTGGATATTCAAGCGCCAGTTAAGACGTACTAGAAGATGAAACAGGGACGCTTTTGGTTTGAAAGTAGTGAAAGCAGGGGTTACATCTGGCCAAAATTCGCCTACACTATGCCAAATAATACTAGATGTGCGAAGGCATGAGCTTATCGGAGGTATCACCAAAATTAATTTTGGCGTATTTCTAGCTACACTTGACGCAACCTAGAATTTCTGGTTGCTCGCATTTTTGTAAGATGAGCATGACAACTTTTTACAGTTAAGTTTGAACTAGGAGCTTTCATGACAGACCAACCTTCCGCCGCTACCCCAATCAATGCTGCTGCTATACCGATGAATAGAGTATCAGCATCGACTCCCATCAATGCTGTTAATAATACTCCTCCCAAAACAGGCGGTGTTCCAGGGAAAACTATTCTCAGCGTTGATTTAGGCAGAACTTCCACAAAGACTTGTGTGAGTCGTGAACCCGGTAATGTGGTGTTCGTACCTGCCAACGTCAAGCAGATGTCAATTGAACAAGTACGCGGTGGTGTTTTTGAAGCTAGGGCTACTGACCCCTTAATGGATTTGTGGCTGGAGTATCAAGGAAATGGATATGCTGTTGGTCAACTGGCAGCCGATTTTGGGGCGAATTTAGGAGTTGGACAATCTAAGGTAGAGGCTGCACTGGTAAAAGTGTTAGCAAGTGCTGGCTACTTCAAACTCAGAGACGATATCTCAGTTGTACTAGGTCTGCCTTTTCTTTCCTTAGAGCAATTTGAAAAAGAAAAAGCCCAGTTGATTAGCCAAGTAGGCGGCCCTCATGTGTTGAACTTCCGAGGCGAATCTATATCGCTGAACGTCAGTAAGGTATGGGTAATGCCAGAAGGCTACGGCAGCCTGCTGTGGTCTGAAGCTCAACCAAAGAAAAGTCCTGGTAGTCCCGATTTTACAAAAATATCGGTGGCGATCGTTGATATTGGACATCAAACCGTCGATCTTTTGATGGTAGATAACTTCCGTTTTGCCAGAGGTGCTTCTAAGAGCGAAGACTTTGGTATGAACAAGTTTTATGAATTGGTGTCCGCCGAAATCGAGGGAGCAGATAGTCAATCTCTAGCTCTGATTTCCGCTGTGAACAAACCCAGAGGTGAACGCTATTACCGTCCTAAAGGTGCTAGCAAGCCCACTAACCTAGACGATTTTCTTCCCAACCTCACGGAGATGTTTTCGCGCGAAATCTGTAGCCGTGTGCTAGCCTGGTTGCCAGAACGTGTTACCGATGTGATTCTGACTGGCGGGGGTGGTGAGTTCTTCTGGGACGACGTTCAACGTCTGCTCAAAGAAGCAAAGATTAATGCTCATTTAGCAGCACCTTCACGACAGGCGAATGCTTTGGGGCAGTATATTTATGGAGAGGCACAATTATCCTCCAATCGCGCTGCTAGGGCATAAAGCTGATGTTCCAATGGTCAAAAAAGGTAGTTAAATCCGTCACGTTCAACCCAGAGCTTGCTGATGAAAGCTTGTTAGCGCAAGTAGAAAGTTATTTGGACAAACAACCAGACAAGACTTTCAGCGACCTCTGTAAAGAAGCCTTATGGCAATCTTTATGTGTACCGGAACCTGTAAAACCTGCTCCACAAACAGCAGCAAAAACACCGATTGAACAGCAAATCGGTGAACTGCAACGTCAAGTGGCTGGACTTGAGGAACGTTTTTTGACCAAGGGATCTACTAATCGTTTGGAGGCTATGGAACACCATCTATTGCAACTTTCTCAACAAGTTGCACAACTGGCACTTATAGTCAATGAGCGATCGTTCATTCAGTCTCCAACTCAATTAGAAGTAGTAAATAATACTTCTTATTCTGTTGCTACCCCTCCTCAAGAGGTTGACCCCGTAATCAGTCGCCTTAGTCAGTTTCTCGATGATTTTTAAGAAACAATCGCGTTTGTGAGCAGTTTTTGCTCCTCTTAACAATCCTTAATAATATTATCTATTAAGGATTGTTAATGTTTATATTTGTGTAGATGATTAGAAATACTAGAATAGCTATTTCTGTTATCCAAACTAGATTGTTGTTTACTATCATCCGTGTTTCGCGTTCTTACTCATCTGCATCTAAGTCTGGATTAGAAAGAGCTTAGATTCAGAACTCATTTTGTACCCTTTTTAGTTTTAAGCAGTTGGCAGTCAACTATATTTCCGTGATTTCTCTATTGACATCATAACTGCTATGTAAATTTCCTGAAATTTATTCAATATTTTTACAAAAACTCATAAAATTTAGGTAAAAATTACTAGAAATCAAAAAAACGTAGCAGTGCTACGTCTCTACATTCTTTTTCGGAGATGTTTATTACGTCAGGTTAACTAAAACAAGTCTAAATCTGTCACAGCACCAATACTGCTAGAAGAGACTAATTTGGCATATTTCGCCAACACGCCTTTAGTGTAACGCGGAGCGGGGGGTTGCCAATTAGCACGACGACGAGCCAATTCTTCTTCCGATATATTCAATTGCAACAAACGAGCCGGTGCATCAATAGTAATACTATCGCCTTCTTCTACAAGAGCGATCGCACCACCAACTGCTGCTTCGGGTGCAACATGACCAACTACCATGCCGTAAGTACCGCCAGAAAAGCGTCCATCGGTAATTAATCCCACCGCATCACCCAAACCTGCACCGATAATTGCTGAGGTGGGAGCCAACATTTCGCGCATCCCAGGCCCGCCTTTAGGCCCTTCGTAGCGGATGACTAAAATATCACCAGCTTGAATTTTACCGGCCAAAATTGCAGCTAAAGAAGCTTCTTCCGATTCAAACACCCGTGCGGGGCCGGTAATTACTGGTTTTTTCACGCCGGTAATTTTGGCTACAGCGCCTTCCGTTGCTAAATTACCTCTGAGAATGGCTAAATGTCCTTGGGGATACATCGGGTTATTCCAAGTCCGAATCACATCTTGATTGACGGATGGTTCTTCTGGTATATCTGCCAATGTCTCTGCGATCGTTTGACCAGTGATGGTGAGGCTATCACCGTGTAGTAAATCATGCACAAGTAGCATTTTCATTACTTGCGGAATGCCACCAGCTTTGTGCAAATCTGTAGCGACATATTTACCGCTTGGTTTTAAATCACACAAAACGGGAACACGGGCGCGGATGGTTTCAAAGTCATCCAAGGTTAACTCTACATCAGCAGCGCGGGCGATCGCTAAGAAATGCAATACTGCATTAGTCGAACCACCCACCGCCATAATCACAGAGATGGCATTCTCTATAGATTTGCGGGTGATAATTTGGCGGGGCAAGATTTGTTTGCGGATAGCTTCGACTAACACATAAGCTGATTTTTCCGTACTGTCGGCTTTTTCGGCATCTTCGGCTGCCATTGTCGAAGAATAGGGTAAACTCATGCCCAGCGCTTCAAATGCTGAAGACATGGTGTTAGCTGTGAACATCCCCCCACAGGAACCAGCACCAGGACAAGCCCGACCTTCAACTTCTAATAATTCCTTTTCGTCAATTTTTCCAGCACTGTATTGACCAACAGCTTCAAAAGAACTAACAACAGTTAAATCGCGTCCGTTGTAGTGACCCGGCTTAATTGTGCCGCCATAAACAAAGATAGCAGGGATATTCATCCGGGCGATCGCCAGCATTGCTCCTGGCATATTCTTATCACAGCCGCCAATCGCTAGCACACCATCCATACTTTGTCCAGTGCAAGCGGTTTCAATGGAATCGGCTATAACTTCCCGCGACACTAGGGAATATTTCATCCCTTCAGTTCCCATTGAAATGCCATCGCTGATGGTAATTGTGCCGAATAGTTGCGGCATCGCTCCGGCATATTTTATACCAACTTCTGCCCTTTGTGCCAGTTGATTTATCCCCATGTTACAGGGAGTGATCGTACTGTAGCCATTGGCAATACCTACAATGGCTTTATTAAAATCTTCATCTTTAAAACCAACTGCCCGCAGCATAGCTCGATTAGGCGATCGCTGCACTCCTTGCGTCACAATTTGGCTTCTCAAATTCTCCGACATAGTTACATCATCCTCTGACTTGCATGTATAAGTATGATAGGTAGCAATTTTTGACATGTCCAATATATATTTTTGAATATTTGAGACTTATAAAATCTCAAAACTATGGAACTGCTACACCTGCGCTACTTCATTGCTGTAGCTGAGGAACTACACTTTAGTAAAGCCGCAGAGCGACTTCACATCGCTCAACCGTCCTAAGAGGCAGTTTTATTTGATTCGTGAAAAATATAAAGTTTGAAAACGTAGACTCGCAGAGGCTTGCCGCAGGCTACCGCAAAGTATTGGCTTTGGGCGCAAAGGGAAGAAAGAAGAAAGAGATATATAATAATACCATCCTTGACAGTTTAAAGCCGAGTACATTTTGTCACAGTTGGCGCATGTTTGGCTTTGCACCTGAATTCTTCAACATTAGACCTTGTGCATGAATCAAAAATAAGAACCCCACTTCTAAGAGTGGGGTGTTAGCTACTTTTGGAAGAAGTCTATTAACAAGAAGTCTATTAAATTAAAGGATAATGTCGCTTGCTACTAGTTGTGGTGTTCCTCTCAACCCAATCTCAAACTCAGCAGACAGATTCCCAGCAGTGTTACCTTGAAGAATACCTGCTGCATAACGAATCTGACCGACTGCGGAGAATGGGCGAGTCCCAATGAAAGTGAAGGCTTGGTTGCCGGTTATATTGGAGTTGGCATCAATGGTAGAAAGATCGATGCGATCGCCTGGCAAGTTACCGTTTCCAACAAAGTCAGTGATCACATCCTGTGAAAGACCAGGAGGACTATCTGAAACTGAGTTGAACTTGAAAATATCATTACCTAGTCCTCCAGTGAGAACATCATTCCCAGCACTGCCAATAAGGCTATCCTTGTCACTACCAATGTTAAAAGTATCGTTGCCACTACCACCGATAAGGGTACTGTTGCCACCACTAGCGTTAAGGGTACTGTTGCCACTACTGCTACGCCATTAGTACCGTTAATGGTTGCCATAGTGAGTTTCTCCTAAACTTAGAGGGGAAAAAAATTACCTCGTCACTTTACCATTAGAAGACTGCGTTGCTAATTAAGAGTATGAATTTGGTTTCCCCCAAAAGCACAAAGGAAACAGTTTCAAACATGGAATTTTTGAATTTCACACTTTTATTCAACAACGCTGAGAATACAAGTGGATAAATAATGAGTGAAAGACTTAACAGCAAACACCTGATTAGCACAGGTGTTTGCTGTTAAGTCTGAAAAATCGAGAAGATTTTATAAAAACTGGATGCATTGATGATCTTGGCATCAAAATTGTGCCAATAGTTGTCTTATATCTTCACAAGTTCCAGTAGTAAGCTGCTAGGTAACAAGCAGATTATTTCCTACGAAATTGCATAAATTGTAGGACATTTTTACTGTATTCAGAATAACAAAAGTATTTTACTACCTTAAAGGATAGACTTTTATATCTATAAGAAATAATAAGGAAATTTTTTTTATAACTCTCAGCAGAACCTATCTGAAACGAACTATATTAAGTTAAAGATTAGTGCATTTTGTCAATTTCCCTAAATACAGAAATCAATTTGCCTAACAATAATCACTATAAAAGGAAGAGGTAAATTCAGCTTACCTCTCCCCGCGACTTTTAAATTATTAGAATTCTGCCTCGTGCCTCATTTTCAAGGCAGGTCTATTAAATTAAAGGGTAATGTCGCTTGCCACTAATTGTGGTGCGCCTACCAATCGAATCTCCAAGTCAGCCGATAGATTTCCATCAGTGTTAGCTTGGAGAATACCTCCTGAATAACGAACCTGACCGGCTGCGGTGAATCCGGCAGATCCAATGAAAGTGAAGGCTTGGTTGCCGTCTATCCTGGAGTTAGCGTCGATGTTAGATAGATTGATTACGTCACCTGGCAAGTTACCGTTGCCAAAAAAGTCAGTGATAACATCTCGTCCAGATCCAGCAGGACTATCTGAAACTGAGTTGTACTGGAAAGTATCGTTACCCGATCCTCCAGTCAGAACATCAGCCCCACTACCGCCAACAAGACGATCGTTGCCAGCACCACCGATAAGGACATCGTTGCCATTACCACCGCCAAGGACATCGTTGCCACCACCACCGTTAATGACATCGTTACCATTACCGCCAATCAGGCTATCGTTGCCATTATCACCGCTTAGGTTATCGTTGCCATCACCACCGGCAAGGGTATCGTTGCCATCGCCACCAAAGAGGCGATCGTCGCCACCAGCACCGGTAAGGACATCGTTGCCACTCCCGCCAACGATACTATCCCTACCACCACCACCAGTAATGACATCGTTGCCAGCACCACCGAGCAGGGTATCGTTGCCACCACCACCGGTAATGACATCGTTGCCAGCACCGCCATCGATGCGATTGTTGCCACTACCACCTATAAGGACATCAGTTCCACTACCACCGACTTGGTTACCACTACCTTTAATCTGGACAGAGTTGGTAGCATTGTTAATAGAGCTAGTAGCACCGTTAATAATTGAAGTGATGTCGATACCAGGGATGTTGGGAAAGGTTGCCATAAATTAGCTTCTCCTGAGTTTAGAGGGTAAAAATTACCTCGTCACTTCACCATCACTAAACGGTGTTGCTGATTAAGAGTATGAATTTCCTTTACCCCAAAGGCGCAAAGGAAAGAGTTTCAAACATTAAATTTTTGAATTTCACACTTTTATTCAGCAATGCCGAGAAAATAAGGTGGAGAAATAACGAGTGGTAAGAGATAACTGAACCACACTTGATTGGAACAGTTCTTTCTGTTAAAGTCCAAAGATTTTAGAAGCACTTCACATATTGATGAGTCTGGCATCAAAATCGTGCCAAGGCTCATTTATATATCTGTGTGCTTTATGTATTCATTGGTTACAAATACTAGGCTGCTAGGGAACAAGCAGATTTTCTAGTACAGAATCGCATAGCTTTTACGATATTCACAATCACAAGATTATGATATTACTCTCAAGGCTACTTTTTTCTATCTATAAGAAATAATAATTAATCCTCTTTTATTTCTTTCACCCAAAAAAAATCTGAAACCTTTGCTTAGATAGGGTTTTGTAATATATGTAGGAAAAATAAAGTTCTGATAGTACTCTGGGAGTAGTTTGTTTTATTTATAAAAAAAAAGTGGCATTCATTACCACTTTTTTTGCTCAAAATTCTTGATGAGGGTAATATTTTAACGAGGTAGAGGTAACCCGGTAACGGCTACTGCCCCAGCGATCGCACTGGCAAGAAGGGAAGTCAATGCTGTTCCAAATAACCACCAAGCAGCATTTGCAACGGTTTTTTTGGTTTCTTGAGCTTGTTTTTTAGCTTGTTGTTGGATCGCTTTCAGGCGTTTTTGTGTTTCTTGTTGAATGCGTTCGGCTCGTTGTAGTACGCTATCCCGTGCCGTTTCTATTTGGTCGATAATCCTGTTAGCATCCTTTTGAGAAATATCTTCACGAGAACTTAATACAGCAATTAAAGTGTCACGATCAAATTGACTGAGGCGATCGCGCAATGCTTCAAATCCAGCTTGGGGATCGTCGAATACTTTCGCAAAGTCTTGCTTAATCCCCTCATAGTTGAGTTCGGAACGATCCAGGGAGTTGAGATAGTTACGAACTTTAGCAAAAACTCCATCAAGGACTGATTGCACCCTTTGCTGAATTTGCTGGAATTGTTCAACAATGGAGGTGCGAACCGACTCAATTTGATCCACAATTCGGTTAGCTTCTTCTTCTGAGATATCTTCCCGTTGGGATAACAGAGCCACAATTGTGGAACGGTCAAATTTGGAGGCGCGATCGCTTAAACTGCCAATTCCAGCGCGGGGAGAAGACAGCAGCAATTGCAAATCGCGTTTAATTGCTTCTGGGTTAAGTTCTTCTTTGTTCGTGTTACGCAGATATTCTTCAAGATTGGCTTCAAAGTCTAAAGCTTGTTGAGCAGTACGTTTGGCTAAACGTCGTGGCGCTCTCACAATATTAGCGATCGCATCTTGTGCTTGATCAATGATCTGATTAACTTGCTCTTGGCTCAAGTCTCCCCCTTGACTCACGAGTTTAACCAAGGTTTCTCGATCAACATGAGATAAGCGATCGCGCAGTGCTAAGGCTCCTGCTTTAGGATCATCGAGTAATTTTTCCAAATCGCTCCTGATACCTTTGGGATCAAGTTCTTCTAAGTTGGTATTGCGGAGATATTCAGCGATCGCTTTTGTAGTTTTTTCGTACTGTTCTTTCGCCTGCTGCGGTACTTGCAAAATATTATCTCGGACTGCTTCAATCTGATCGAGAGTTTGGTTTATCTGTTCTTCACTCAAATCCTGACGCTGACTGAGCAATTGTACTAGTGTATCCCGGTCAAATTGCGATAAGCGCGAAGTCAATTGGCTAATTCCAGCTTGGGGATCGTCTAACAAAATTTGAAACTCACGTTTGATACTTTCGGGATTAAGTTCGTCTTTGTTAGTATTCCGCAAATAATCTTCAACTCTTTGGCGCAGTTCATCGGCTTTGGCTTTTGCTTGTTCTTGAAGTTCTCTAGCACGATTTAAAAAATTATCGCGGTTGCTTTCGAGTTGACTAACAATATTATTAGCTTCTTCTTCGCTGATATCTTGACGCTGTTGCAGCAATTGTACATAAGTATCGCGGTCGAATTGCCCGAAGCGGTTACTTAAATCTTCAAACCCAGCTTCTGGATCTTCCACTAACTTTTTAAAGTCTCGTTCAATACCTTCAGGGTTGAGTTCTTCTTTCCCCGTTGAACGCAAATAATCTTCAATACGGCTGCGGAAATCTTGCCCTTGCTCTCGCGTTTGAGCCTGTTTTACAGTTTCTAAAACTTCCGAGCGATCGCTTTCCATCTGTTCGGAAATTTCTTTCACCCTAGCTTCACTGATATCACCTCGCTGCTTCAGCAAGTTGGCGAAATATTCTTGATTTATTTCTTCCAACTCCCGTCTTACAGTTGTCGGATCTGCATTAACGTCATAGATGAGTTCTTTAAATTCATCTCTTAGGGTAATGCGGTTAAAATGCCAGGGGAAGGAATTCAATATATAGTCTTCTACATCCGCCTTAATTGTATTTTCTGGTGATATCGGCAACCTTGCAGATACTTGTTCAGTTGCTTCATCTCTAAACTTTTGTAATTCTTCCGTGATTTGATTAACATCGACATCTTGAACTTTTTCTTTCAGTTTTTGCAACTGATTAGTAATTTTTTTGATATCAATATTGGAAAGGTTGACCCGCTCTAAAACTGCTGGTGCTGCTGCACTCAAGCCATATCTAATAGCTTGCTTGATTACACCATTACCATTCCCACCTCCGATTGTAACTAGCTCTTGAAGGCGTTCACCTAATTGCTCTGAATTCAATTCTTCCGGTGTTGCAGACTTCAGCAAATTAATTACTTGTTCTGTGGGATTACTGCGATTCAAAGCCTGTTGCCAAGCACCTTGAAATTGGTCAGCTATGCGATTGATATCTTCTTGAGATAAATCTGTGCGACTACTAATTAAATCAACAAATGTTTGACGATTGATATTTTGCAATAGGTCGCTGTTAGCAACAGATTGCAAATCTGTATCTTTAAGAAGCTGGTCAAATTGGTTACGAATTTCTGTGATATCAAGCTTTGGTAATTGCAGAGAACCTAAAGAACTTTGGAGTGTATTTCTAATATCTTCAGGATTAAAACCTGAAGTTAATTCTCGTCGGACTGCGGCTGTAATATCTTCAGCAGTAGAAACTAACTGTTTTTTCGCAGTATTAGCACCGATACCAGCAGTTGCTGTACCTATCAAAGTTTGAAAGCCAGAAGTGACAGTACTAGCGATAGAACCAATAAAAGAACCTACTGCTGATGAACCGAACCAAATTACCAGTGAGAAATAGGTAGCCCAGATAACTACACCGATAATTGCACCTAGAGATTCACTTTCGATTAAGCTAAGTTTTACCGCTAAAAAACTAGCAATAAATAATGCAATACTAACGGTTAGCAACGCCCAAGCACCAATTTTGGTCTGAACTGAACGAATTTTACTACCCAAACTTTCTGAATCATCATCAGAATCTGAGTCAATTTCCCAAGATGAAATTCCGACCGCGACTGAAAAATTAGTCAATAATAATTGAAAGGCAAATGCCATTAACACTCCAGCCAGCAATGCTACCAAGAATTTAGGGCCAGAAAAAAGAACTGATGCTTCTTCTGGAGTTAATGCTTCCTGAGCTATTATTGGCGCTAATCCAACAGATAGCCAGTTCCATCCCCAACTAGTTAAAACACCTTGAAACATAGTATTTTCTCACTTGCAGTCAATTAAATAACCATTGATTAAATGGCTTACCGATCAATTTACTTGCCAGTTATATAAAATGACACTTTCTTAGGTAAGAAGTTTGCTTGTCAAAAGTCGTATTTTACAAAAAACAAATCTTTTTACTAAAGAAAATAATCTAAAACTTGGTGATTTTATATTAATTTGTTTTATAAAATACAATCTGCTTAGTATTATTAGAATTTGCCGCCGAAAGTTTAAATTAATACATATTTATACATTATTATTAATAATTACATTTATAAAGATAGGTTTGTAACAAAAATTTAGCTAATTTCAAAACTAATATTTTAGAGATTGTTTTGATAAATAAAATAATTAACATCTATTTTTCATCAAGCATAATTTGTTTGATTATAAATATTTGTTGCTATCTTTAGATAAAACCACGTATATCTAATGATAGAGATAAAATTTCTTCCAAGCGATTGATGAAATATAAACATAAACATGTATTAATAAGGTCATTAGGAGCTATAAATTTAGTGAATAATTGATTTTTGCTGAGGAGAAAGAATAATGGTTGTAGGTGTACATAAACGTGGTGTAGGTGTATTTTCTCATCGTCGAGATGTTGAACATGCTCTACATGAATTAAAAAAAGTTGGTTTTGACATGAACAGAGTCTCTGTCATCACGCAAGATGGAGACAGAGATGATATTTCTGGGGCTGAAGTACGCGATCGCGTCGGTGATAAATCTGACGAAGGCGCTAAAGTCGGAGCAGCTACAGGCGGTGCCTTGGGTGGATTGACTGGCTTATTAGTCGGTCTTGGTACTTTAGCAATTCCTGGACTCGGGCCAATTATGCTGGCTGGAGCCGCAGCAACAACCTTAGCTACTACTCTCGCTGGCGCTGGTATTGGTGCAGTAGCTGGTAGTTTGCTTGGTGCATTAGTTGGTTTAGGAATTCCCGAAGAACGAGCTAGAGTTTACGACGAACGCGTTAGGCGGGGACACTATTTAGTCATCATAGATGGCACAGATACAGAAATCGCCAGAGCAGAAGCAATTTTACATCAGGGTGGTGTCGAAGAATTTGGCATTTATGAGAACCCAGATGGTACAAAAGTAACTCCTGATTATGTCGCTCCAACATCTAATGTTGCTCCTAATGTTGCTCATAGTGGTGTTGCCAAACGCGCGATTGGAGTCTTTTCTCATCGCCGAGATGCAGAGGCAGCAATTACAGAATTACGAGATGCAGGTTTTCCCTTAAATAGAGTCTCCATCATAGCCAAGGATACAAACGGTCATGGGATCGCTGGTGTAGATGTAGATAAAAATGTTGGCAAAGGTAATAAAGCAGACGAAGGTGTAAAAGCTGGAGCAGCTACAGGCGGAGTTGTAGGCGGCTTGACTGGCTTATTAGTTGGTCTGGGAACTTTAGCAATTCCTGGAATCGGGCCTGTAATTGCAGGTGGTGCAGCAGCGACGGCTATAGCATCAACTGTAGCTGGTGGTGCCATTGGTGCAGCAGCTGGCGGTATTGTTGGCGGACTCGTTGGGTTAGGAATTCCTGAAGACAGGGCGCGAGTATATAGCGATCGCTTCCAAAAAGGCCACTACTTGCTAATTATCGATGGTACCGAAACTGAAATCCGCGAAGCTGAAGCGATTCTCAGACGTAGAGGTATTGAAGAATTTGCTATCTATGATGGCACTGATTTAGGTGAACATCGCCCAGGTTTAGACCGAGTAACGCATCACGACACAGGAGTTGTAAATAGCGATCGCACCAATTATTCAACAGGTCTTCATGGAGACGAGCCTCCTGTAGTCATTGTTGATCGTCGTGATGAAACACTCTAACCCCAGGTAATTGTCACTCACACTAATTTCTTTTAATTTCAGGAGCAAGAAGATAAAAACTTTGCTCCTAACTTAAGAAACTTGCTCCTTACTTCTGCCGTGAATATCCACACACTCGACAAGTTTCACTTTGCGATTCAGAATTAAACCTATGCAAAAGCTAACTCCCTTCTTAATTAGTTCACTTTTAATTTTTGGTGTTGCTGCTTGTGATAACGCTTCTAAAACAAGTGAATCTGCACCCAGTAATCCTAATGAAGCTCCACCATCGCCGACTGCGCAAACAACACAAGCTTCTCAACAAGACGCTCAAAGTAAGGTTCGCAGAGACCAACTTAATTCTGATATCCGTGCCCGCGAACAGCGTAATAATACAACTGGTGGTGATGCACAAAGAGCTTCAGGCGATTTAGCAAGTGAAGTTCGCTCCAAGTTAGAAGCTAACATACCCAAGAGCCAACTAACAGTTGATGCATCAAAAGATGGGATTGTTACTGTCGGGGGAACTGTGAACAATCAGAAGGAGTTAGCTAAGATTGAAGCTTTAGCTAAACAAATTAAAGGTGTCAAAACTGTAGTTGTAAAAGCAACTGTTATTGCACCAACAAAATAAAGTAGCTAACAACAAATTAACCTGAGTAGGTAGGCAAAAATAAATTTAGATGCTCCTGCTCAGTCTTAGTGGTCAGTTATACTTATTACTGACTACTAAGAATTGATAACTGACGATCTGAATAATTATATTTATTGATGTTCAGTTTAGTTATACAAGCTCTTTGTACTGACGGAAAATAGAAATTATGGAAACCGAACAACAGCAACGTGAATCTGTGAATACCTCTTTCTCACAAGGCACACTAGCAATTGAAGGTACAGATACTGTAAATTTGCCAAAGTTACCACCAGCAGCTGAACCGGAATCTCAATGGCAGCAAATTAGCAGACAATTTTCTCAGTTTTTGGAGCAATTGCCCGAATATTTAGGTAGCTTTTTTAGTAACTATAAGCAGCCGCTAACAACAGTTGGTTTGATTTTAGCGGCGATTGTTACAGCCAAGATAGTACTAGCAGTACTGGATGCAATCAATGATATTCCATTACTGTCACCGACTTTTGAGTTAATTGGAATTAGTTATGCCACTTGGTTTATTTCCCGTTATCTACTGAAGGCTTCAACCCGGCAAGAATTAGCCGATGAAATTCAATCACTGAAAAACCAATTTGTAGGCGAATAAATTTACCAACTATTAAAACAGTAGACTGTGGCGTAAGTTTGCCCGCCTTTAACAATTAGCTTAAGGCTTAGTAGAGTAGTATGTGTCTTCACTAATTAAATCTACACAATCTAAATGTTCATATTCCCGGCTTCTTAGACAAGTCGGGAATTTTGTAACTATCTTATTTCGGATACAAAATACAGTGGAGACACAAGAATATTCATTGCTGTCAGTGTCAACTTCAGCTACAACGCTTGTTTTATAATATGCTCAAGGGAAATTACATGTATTGAGCCGGACTTCAGATTAGTCTTTTGGATACATCAAAAGATAGAGAGCATAACATTATATTTAACTTTAAATCACTTCTAAAGATAGTAGAACGAAGACGAAAAACAGCCTAATCTAGGCTTTGAGGTTATTTAATAGATTCATTTAACGAGGACATAAATTATGGCTAATAATGAAGCAGTTAAGAGAGATATAGATTCATCTGATAGAGCTGAAGTAGATACATACGATCGCGGTATTATTCCAGCTGAGACAGCTGCTCGAATGGAAAGAGAAGGAGATAAGTACAAAACACTCCCCACAGAAGAACGGGAGGCAGATGCACCTACAGATGACCAAACCGATTCAGAAAGTATACGTACCACTGACGGCTATACCGTGGACAGAGAAGGTTTGTCTAATAACTATGCAATTGAACCGGAAATGTACTACGAAGAACCGGGTGATGCACGCAAACAAGCAGCAGAAGAAAAGGCAGCACGTATTGAAGAACTCGGAGAAGTTAATCAGGACGAGGAAGGCAAGTTAACCGAAAATAGTGATACACGCGGTAGAGGCCCAGGAATAGTTTAATTACAACAATCCTTTTTGTTGGGTGTAATTACACCTGAGAAGGCTAAATAAGTGTTTTGTAGAGACGTAATGATTGCGTCTCTACTTGTATTTATGGGCTATCGCAAAAGTTTTGATAGGTTTGTAGTAAGCACTTTAGTACTTGAATATTTGAGGACTAAAGTCATCACTACAAAACTAATGCGATAGACCATTAGACATCTCCAGAAATTAAATATGCTTCACCCATAACCCTTGTAGAGACGTAGCACTGCTACGTCTCTACATTCTTTTTCGGAGATGTCTATTAGATAATCAACGGCTCAAGTTCACGATCGTGCCATTGCCTCTGATACCATTCGGAAACCAAGGGACGGACAATAAACTTAGGCTGTCCATCGCCTTTAACGTCAATACGTAAACCTGAGTAAGGTCGTCGCTTCTGAAAACCTTGACCATTGCGACCAATGAAGAGATGCGATCGCGCTACTAATCTATTTTCCTCCATCAAATCTGCTCCCTCAATCCTCTGGCGTCGCAAACTAAATCCGCTACCACCACAAACAATCCAGTGGATATGAGAATCAGCGTGTCCTGTATCCATTGTCTCCAAGTGTTCCAAGCAGTGGGCGTGACCGTTTAATACCAAATCAACCAAAGGACGCCCTTGACTTAGGGAACCTATTTCTTTAGCTACCGCATCCAGCACACCACGGAGGCGATCGCGAATTATCAGAGTTTGTGCTTGCTGCCACTTTGTCGCTTCAGTTACATAAGGAGGATGATGGAAATAAATCACCCTTCCCCGAACTTCAGAGTTATTCCAAGATTCAATTAATTTTTGCTTAAGCCAGTCTAGTTGTTCAGTGTCAGTCAGCGTTGTTTTATCAGCAGCTAATTGCTTTTTGATATCAACAATAATTTCTTCAATTTGTGACAGCTTGGCGTGATAGTCGTCTAATTGGTCGGCTTCGGTGGGGTTTTCTGGACGAAGCTTGGCTGAGGTTTCAATGATTTGTTGCTTTTCTTGCTCTAAATCTTCACGACGTTTTTCTAAAATTCTGCGCTCGGCATCGCCTTGTTTAGTTTTAGGTAGCGGTGGTGGATCGTTAAATGTATTTGAATCCAAGGCAAAGAAATCAATACCGCCATAGCGAAAAGTGTAGTAGCGATTGGGAAGGCGGGTAAAATGCCCAGGTTCATAGCTGAGACAATAACCTGTATCTGTCTTGGCTGTGTAATACTGATTTAAATGATTATTTAACTCTCCTGGAAGCTGAAACGCCTGAAGATAGTCCAGAAAAGCCCGTGCGTATGCTTCACCCGTTCCTGAACCATGCAAGCCTACATCTAGGTCTAAGCGCGATCGCAACAGGCGGCGAATGGGTAAAGTTGTTAGAGAGGCCAAGCTCAATAGAATCGGCAAGTTATAGTAATCGTGATTACCCGGTACAGGTAAAATGGGCAGCTTAAAAATCATCTGGTCATAAGCAATCCTTTGAGAATGCTCTCCCCCCAAGAGAAACTCTTGGTAAGGCTGGATGAAATTCTGCTGATAGTATTCACTCGATCCCACTAAATAGATCACATCCCCGGTATGCAACATAAAACGGCATTCGCTGTGATGAGGCAACATCAGTTCAGCCACCTTTCGCTGGGGATTATGTCCCCGGTGCTTGCCGGAACCACTATCACCTACAACTAAAAATGAGAACTCATAATTGTCTGTTTGGCCATCCTCCAACACCAGCCGAGTTTGGTCGATGTTCCGTTCCAAAATTAACGGATCTTGCCACCGTACCCGTTGATTCATTTTACGAATTTTGTTAGCGATCGCTGGATCAGATACAAGTTTCAATGCAACCTACTCCTGAGTTTTCAATTGAAGAGGAGCAGGGGGAGCAGGGGAGGCAGGGGCAAAAGCAAGGGAGCAAGGGAGGAGAGTTTATCCCCTCTGCCCCCCGCACCCTGCGCCTCTGCCTCTTTCCCATGCCCAATTCCCAATGCCCTCACTCCTCTATTGTGTCTTTCATCTCAATAGTCAGATTAGGGAGTCCTTCTAGTTTTTCGGTAGGCTCAACTTCTTCTACTAATGGCACAAAAATGTTCAAACCTGCTGGTACACACTTAATTTCTACTGGAGTTGTGCCTACTATTTCACCATCTAGAACAACTTTTTGCGGTGGCTTAGTTGTAATTTTAAATTCTTTGGCTCGTAGGAAACCAATATCATTGCGATCTACAGCGTTACCTGTAGAAGCCGTTTGAAATAGATGAAATGTAGCTGCGATCGCTCCTGCTTTGTTAGCTGGAGCTACAATCGTTAAATCTAGTAACCCATCATCATAAATCAGACCTGCTGGGCCTTGAGCCAAAACTGAAGTAGGAGGCGCGGCATTTGCTACTGTAACTGCACACGCACTAGTTTTAATTATCCTGTCTTCTGTTTCAATTTCAACATCAAAGTTTTTTAAGTTTCTCAGTTGCTGAATTCCAGCAAAAACGTAGGCCATCATCCCAAAGCGATTTTTAGCGTCCCTGTCTGCTAATTCTACAGTTTCAGCTTCAAAGCCAATACCTGCCAAAAGTACCATTGGCCGATCGTTGCAATAGGCAACGTCTACATGGCGGGTTCCTCCCTGCAAAATTGTCTCACACGCACCTGCGATCGTGTCAGGAATTCCTAAAGCTGTAGCAAAAGCGTTTGCTGTGCCTCTAGAAATTATGCCAAATGGAATATCAGTACCTACTACAGCTGTTGCCGCCGCCGAGAGAGTGCCATCTCCCCCTGAAGCAATGATTGCATCTACTCCCCTCGCTACCGCAGCATAAGCCAGTTCGTCAGCGTCGATTTCTTCAGTTGTGAGATAAATATCTAGGTCAATTTCTGGCTCTAATATTGCCCGAATTTCTGCCAGTTCTATATCTGGGTCACCCTGACCCGCAACTGGATTGAAAATGAGGCAGGCGGAACGATTCATAAAATATAAAGGCTAAACTTAGATCACTAAAATACCAAATTCTTTTTAGCATTCTTGTGAAACTTCGGCTTCCTTCTGGCGGCTGGTTTACCTCTTGTAAGAATTTTAAAAGTTTTCTGCGTTGGAAAATACCAATGCTGATGCGTATTTAAGTATGTTTTGTCTTTACTAAAACAATAAAAATTTTACCATGCGTCAATTATTACCAGTTTTAGCAAGTATGCTGACTCTCAGCAGTTTAAATACTCCCACTGTGACAATAGCAGGCACAACGCCTGATTTACGGGAGATGCGCTTAGTTCAAAAGCTCAACTGCAATAATGCTCAAACTCAAATAGCAATTAATGAATGCGCGAAGTTATCTTATCAAAGGGCAGACAAAAGACTGAATCTAGCCTATCAACAATTGCTACCTACCTTAGAAACATCTAGGAAACAGAAATTGATTGCTGCTCAACAAGCATGGCTCAAGTTTCGAGATACCAATTGTGAGTTTGAGAGAAGCAGATATGAGGGAGGAAGTATTGCCCCTAGCATTTATTCTGGTTGTTTAGAAAATAGCACCAAGCTACGTACCCAAGAATTACAGGAATATCTCAAATCTGACTCTTAAAAAGTCGAATAAAACCCAATACAGTTAAGTTAAGCATTTTTTCCTTCTCTTTCTTTGTGTTCTTCTCTGACGAGACGCTGCGCGAACGCGTCCTTCTCTAACGAGATGCTGCGCGAATGCGGTTCGTTAAAAAAATTGACTTTGACAAAGAATTAAGCCTTAACTGAACCGTATTGGAATAAATCTGCAACGCGAGAGCCATTAATAATTAGTCCAAGAGAAACTACGCCCACAAAGCATCTGATTTGAATTAGTCTAATATTAATAAGACTGAGCGATCGCTAAACCTCTTATGCCAAAGCCCCGACTGAAGTTGCTCACTCTGCTTTCATCTTTAACCAGCCAAATAGCTGTTCTACTGTCAATTTTAAATCAACACCATCTAGAACAAGCAAGCTATCTCCTTTATGACAAAATTCTGGTTGTTGATGTGGTTGAAAAACGAGAACTGAACGGTCATCGGGATCAATCAACCATCCCAACTGACAACCATATTTTAAGCAGTGCAAGATATTGCTTGTAACTCGATTGGAACTCTGATCTGGTGAGAGAATTTCAATTGTCCAGTTCGGAGCAATTAGCACATCATCTACAGGCTCTCCATTATCGTCAAACTCAATTTGTTGCCAACGGATAACCGCCACATCTGGAACAACTGGAGTTTAGACTAAAAGCGATAAGAGAGAACGCAAATCAAAAGGAATTAGAGGTTAAAAATATTCTCAAGTCAGCCTTAAAGCATCCTG